>CAZEQC010000086.1:8925-14885 GCA_964514285.1 uncultured Anaerolineales bacterium
GTCTCGTTGGCCTCCCAATCGCGCTCGGATCGCGCCGTCTCGCCGCCGGCAAAGCCGCCGTACAGCGCCACACCGCTGATGAGCTGGAACGTGGCCGCGCACCCGGTGTCGTTGGTTGGCGTGTAGACGCCCTTCGCCACCCAGATCTCATCCCCCGATGTGGCCACATCCAGGGCATCCTGCAGGTTGGTGAAGGCTTGGGTCCACGTCAGGCCGTCTGTGTTCGTGACGGTCACAGCTTTGTCCACGTAGTAAATGGTGTTGTCTCCGTTGGCGGCCGACGCCGCCATGCCAGATTCCGGCGCGGCAACCGCCGAGAAGGCGTGGCTGCCGACCACCCATACCAGCGCCAGCCCCAGCCCCAGGACGATAGGAACAAATAGACGTCTGATTCTCATCGATATCTCCTCTATGGCCCTATGATAATGTGATGCAGATCGCGATCCTCGCTAGGCGTCTCGAAAGCCGCCTTGCGATAGATGACAGGAACGATCATAGTATAGCATAAGGAGGCAGAGGTGTGCATAGGATATTCGTACTACACCATCTCACTGCTCTTTCCAACCAAAGGCGAGGGAGTGACGCTCCATAAGGCAGAATGCGGGCGTTCAGGGGAGACACACCAGCGTTCCGGCGGGCCTGTCGGGAGCCCCCGAGATCCTGTCGGTCGCGCGACGTTTACTGTGAGAAGATCTCAATCGTCAGTCGGGCCAGACCGTAGATGCTCACGACGATGAGCACGATGGATGTGATTTGAAGCAGCATGAGTCTTCCTCCTATGCGTAAGCGAGCTGATTCAGCGGCCAATGGCGCGCTTTCTAACCCTCACGATAACTATAGCACATCGCGAAGAACAGTTGCATAGGATTTTAGTACCGGTTTATGAGTTGCACATCCTGCCTCTTCTATGATATACTTGAGTGTACAGCAGCTGTCGGCTTCGTGGGGGCGCGACAGTCGATCTTGAGAACGTCTGAAGGCTCATGCATTCGAGGGAAGGGATGCCGGGCCGGTGAGCCTCTACGAGAGGTGGGCAGTCGCTTGGTACGGGGGTAACCAAGGCATCACAGGAGGGTGAGCCATGACGGATGTAATCGATGTGATGATCGTGGATGACCATCCGGTCTTCCGTCAGGGATTGAGGAACGTCTTGGCGGCGCAGGAGGGGCTGCGTGTTGTCGCTGAGGCGGCCGATGGCGAGATGGCGATAGAGAAGGCGCGAAAGGCACGTCCCGACGTTGTCATCATGGACATCAATCTCCCTGAATTGAACGGTCTTCAGGCCACACGTGAACTCAGGGATCGGTTTCCGGATATGCAGGTGATCATGCTGACTGCTTATGACGATGAAGAGCAGATCTACCATGCCATCCGTGCCGGTGCATCGGCTTATCACGCTAAGGACGTGCGACCTGAGCGTTTGATGGGCGTTATCCGCCAGGTGCACGAGGGTCACTATGTCGTCGATGACATGGTGCTGGATGAGGACGGCATCGGCGATTGGCTGCTGAGGAAGTTCAAGCGATTCGGAGGTGAGGTCTTTGGAGGGAACGAGGACTTCCTCTCGCCCCTGACCCCACGTGAGATGGAGATTCTGGAGCTCGTGGTCCAGGGTATGAGCAACCGGAAGATCGCCTATCACCTGGGCATCAGCCACCAGACGGTGAAGAATCACATGACGGCTATTCTGCGGAAGCTGGGGGCGACGGGGCGAACGGAAGCTGCCGTCTCCGCTCTCCGGCGTGGTTGGGTGCCCCTACGCACAGAGCAGAAAGGCGATGGCGAGAATCAGGCATAGGGAGAAAGGGTGTGATGGTTGTGGCGAGTAACAACGACGTCAAATCGTTCGAGCAGTTTCTGGAAGCGTGCAGCGAGGAGTATAAAAAGACGCAGCGTGAACTCAAGGAGATCGATCTTCTTATCCAGCAGACCAGCGATGAAGTGGAGCGCATGGCTCAGCGCAACACACAGGCTACCAATCAGCTCAGGCAGGTGGAATCCTCGATCGACACCGTGCCCCGCCAGGATCTGCAGGAGGCCTACACCACTGTGCTCGACACACAAAGGCGTCTCTTCACGATGCGTGGGCAGCTGGAGAAGCTGCAGAGCGACCAGCGGAACATGGCCCGGTATCTGGACATCCTCCGGAGCATTCTTGAGCATGCGGATCATTCTGAGCATTACGAGCCCGTGGAGACAGAGGCCGAGCAGCCTGTTCAGACCTCGGTCGTCCGGGTCATCGAAGCTCAGGAGCGTGAAAGACGACGGCTGAGCAGACAGATGCACGATGGGCCAGCGCAGTCGCTGACCAATCTGATCCTTCAGGCCGAGATATGCGAACGCCTCATGGATGCCGACCCCGAGCAGGCGCGCGCCGAGCTGACGAATCTCAAGAACTCCGTGGCCGGTACCTTTCAGAAGGTCAAAGCGTTCATCCTCAACCTGCGCCCGATGATGCTTGACGATCTGGGGCTCGTTCCAACGCTACGACGCTACCTGGACAGCTTCTCCGAGACCAGTGAGCTGCTTACCGACCTGACAGTCATGGGGCAGGAACGCCGCTTGGCTTCTCACAAGGAGGTGACCACGTTCCGCATCATCCAGGAGTTGCTCAACAACGCCAAGGAGATCAGCCATGCCGGTAGCGCTCGTATTACGCTGGATATGAGAGGCGAGCGGCTCCGCGTGACCTTTGAGGACGATGGCGACGGTCTGGAGGTCACCGATGCACTGTCATCTCAAGATGCGGAGAAGCTCGGCCTGGCGATGATGCGCGAACGGATCGAGATGTTGGGCGGGGAGATCCACTTCGATAGCGAACTGGGGCGAGGCACGAAGGTGACCTTCGCTTTGCCGATCTCCTAGCTGCTGGATAGTACGAAGGTCCTATTGTAGATCGGGTCTGATTTGCGTATAATAGGGTCAGTCTAGGGTGATGGTCATCCTAGGAATAGTCCAATTAAGGGAGGTGAGGCGAATGTTGTTCCTACCTCGTGAAGAAGGGCAGGGCTTGGTCGAGTATGCGTTGATTCTTGTTCTAGTGGCCATTGTGGTAATTGTCATCCTGGCCATCCTAGGCCCCGCCGTCGGCAACGTCTTCAGCAATGTTGTGAGCGCCATTTAGTCACAGCGCTGACGAACGTCATGCCGAGCAAAGCCCCGCGTGGTCGGGGCTTTGTCATTTCTTTAGGATGAGTGTCCTCGTCGTTTTTCTGCGTGTACTTGGCTATGCGCTGTAACACCTCTGTAACCCAGTGACCAACGCTTCTTGTGGTATGATTATGAGAGCTGACGGATGCTACTGGATACCGGCTCAGGGGGAGCTATGTTAGGTAAGGAACGAAACGGGCAGGGCCTGGTGGAGTTTGCGTTGTCCCTACCGATTCTGTTGCTCGTCGTCTTGGGCATCGTCGAAACGGCTCTGGTCATCCAGGGCTATATGGCCGTACAGCACGCGGCCCGCGAGGCGGCTCGATTCGCCACGACCTATCAACCTCCCCAGGGTGCATGCCTGGACTCGGACGGGGACGGCGTGTACGAGGACGGTATCAACGACGACCAAGATCTAGGCGATCCAGACGATCAGGCGCCTTGGCCCGCTTGCCCTGTGGATGGCGACGCGGACGTCGATGAGACAGAGGCAGAGTACTTCGAGAGACGGATCGAGTTGATCAGGCGGCGAGCGCTTGATGCGGCGGCCGGGTTGCGCATCAACGTAGATCATATAGGGAACACGCCGGAGGATTTTGAGCTCTATGAGAGCGAACCGGGGTTCTTCGGTATCCTCGTGTGGGGTTTCCCCTCTTTCCAGGTCGATTGCAACGATCCTGATCTGCGTAACAAGGAATGGGATCCGGGGGATGATCCGCCTGGCTGCCTTGAGCATCCCGGTCTGGAAGGATTGCCGATACGCATTCTCGTCAAGCACAACGTCGAGGTTCTGGATCCTCTGTATGGCACCATCGTTGATCGCGTCCCCGTGCGGGCCGAAACTCAGATGATCAACGAGGGCATTCAGGTTGGGTTCGGCGAGGTCCCCCCACCTCACTTCGACACAGAGCCAGTCCTGAAGGAGCCGACACTGGTCCCGACCGAGACGCCGACCGAAGAGCCCGATCCGGGCGAAACGCCGGAGCCTGTCACCACCTATACCATCCTGTTGACGCCGGAGAGCGCTACTAACGTCCTTCCCGACGATAGTCACCACGAGTTTGTGGCGACAGTCAAAGACGACGTTTCGCAGCCGGTGTCAGGCGCCCCGGTGAGCTTCTCCATCCCGGATGCCGACGTCGGGGGGTTCAACGTCGGCGGCACAGACAAGTATGCTGAGGGGACGACGAACGCCCAGGGAGAGGTCTCCATCGACGTCTACAGCAACTACACGGGCACGGCGACCATCCGTGCCTGGATCGATGACGACGGCGATGACGCTTGGGCCGGTGACTCCTCCGAGCCCTCCGACACGGCGACCAAGACCTGGGAGAACGAGGGCACGCCCTATATCACCGTCTCCGACTACGACGTCTTCGCTGAGGACACCATCGATGTGGACGTATGGGATCACACGCCTGACACCGACCATGATCTTCTGTGGTGTCCTGTCTCTGGCGAGTCGGTCTACGATACGATGTCGATTACGACCGACGGTAGCGGGAACGAGACCGTTTTAGATTATCAAGTCCCGGCGGACAGCGATGGGACGTATCGTCTGGAGACCCATGATGCTGGCGGTGGCTGCGGGGCAGCCGACCTAGTCGCCTACTCGGCGGAGATTGAGGTCAAGATAGCCCGTCCTGACCTATCCATCTCTGTCATCGAGCCGATCACGGTCTGTCCGGAGGCCGAATTCAGGGTCTCGGCCGTCATTGAGAATCACACGCCGGGCACCACCGATGAGAGGTTCGACGTAGACTTCTACGTCGACAAGGGGGCGCCTGAGGGGGGCATCCTCCCCAAACAGTGGATAGACGGCATCGGCCCGCACGAAACCGTTACCGTCACCACCGTGGCCTGGGTGGGCTCCCCCGGCGTTCACACCATTGAGGCCCAGGTTGACCGCTCCGATTACGTCGAGGAGGAGCCGGATTGGCCCAATTGGCACCTGATGTCCTTCTCGACCCAGGGGTTTGAGGAGGCGAAGAGCGCTGACTTTGACGGGGGAGCCGAGGGGTTCACCTATGTCGATGATGCGTTCCGCGGAACGAACGAACCGTATTACGCCGATGGTCAGCACGTCTCCTCCGGGGGATACCAAGGCGGGGCGCTGCAGGTCGAGGTCGGCGCGATCCGCGGCGGGGACGAAGATGTCGATCATATGTCGGGTGGGTGGCAGTGGGACTTCGACCTGGACGCCGAGAAGAGTCTGGTTGTCTCGTTCCGCTACAACCTTATCCAGTCATACGGTTACGAGAGCAGTGAGTACAGCCAGGTGCTCCTGGGGGTGGATGGAGCGCTGTACGGCGATGCCTGCACAAGCGTCAACTGCGTGGCGGAGATCACGGGCGATGGAAACGAAGGCGACGATCTATCAACCGGCTGGCAGATGGCCGAGGTCAGGGTTGGCCCTCTCTCGGCTGGCAGCCACACCCTCACCATCGGGGGCTATAACAGAAGGAAGACCTACCACGACGAGTATACCACGGTGCTGATCGATAACCTGCAGGTAAAGGAGGATGCGTGTGGCGAAGGGGGGGATGGTGCGCCTTGGGGCCAAGGACCCTGCAAGCCTCCGGGTTCTCGAGAATGTGAGTCGTTGATCGAGGTGGGCGGCTTTGAGGGCAACACGAGCACGGTGTACGAGCATTGGCACGCCGGTGGCGTCAACGCTTACCAGCGTCAGTCGCTCTACTTCTATGAGGGCACCGTCTCGATGCGGCTTCATGCCTCGTTGGGCTCCTATCCTGCCTGTCCTTCCCTCAGCCCATACCTCTATCAGGTAACGACCATCCCAGATTTGACCG
>CAZEQC010000087.1:0-14828 GCA_964514285.1 uncultured Anaerolineales bacterium
GCGTCGTCCAGCGCCATGGCCACGCAGGGCGACCCGGTATAGCCCCACTTATGCATCACCCAATGGGTCTTCTCCATGGGCTGCCCCAGCGTCTCCATCGTCGCCTCGATGGTGCGCAGATTGAGCTGAGTGAAGAGATAGAGATCGACGTCGTCCCGCGTCAGCCCCGCCTTCTCCAGCGTCGCCTCGATCAGCGGGGGCCAGTACTCCGTGTTGAACGTGGCCGGGAACTTCTTCACGAAGGCCACGTGGGGCGGCCCGTACCTCCTCAGCGTCTCCCTCGTGCAGGGCCGGTAGGCGCCGCCGGTGTAGATCCCCAACGCGTCGTGATACTTCCCCCGCGCGTGGAGCTTGCTGGCCAGGAAGCCGGGCTTCTCTCCCACCCCCAGGACCACCGCGCCCGCGCCGTCGCCGAACAGATTCGCCGTCCGCTTGTCGCTCAGGTCGAGGAAGCGGCTCATGGCGTAGCCGCCGGCGACCAGGACGTAGCGCATCTCCGGATCGGTGACGATGGTCCGGGCCCCCTGATCCAAGGCCGTCACCCAGCCGGCGCAGGCGCTGTTGACGTCGTAACAGCCGGCGTTCAGGGCCCCCAGCTTGTCCTGCACCACCACCGAGGTGCTCGGCGAGAGGTAGTCGGGCGTGTCGGTGGAGACGATGATCAGGCCGAGCGCCTTGGCCGTGACGCCCGCGCTCCGCAGCGCCTCCCGCGATGCGGCGACCACCAGGTCGGACGTGGTCTGGTCCGGCGCCAGCCAATGGCGCTGCCGGATCCCCACGTTGTCAATCAACCACTGATTCGTCGACTCGCCCAGGATCTCGTCGATCTCCGCGTTGGTGATCGCCCGTTCTGGGACGTAGCTTCCGGTAGAGAGAATCTGTGCATGGCGTGTCACGGGTCAGCCCTCCAAGAACTCGGCGATGGCGTCGCTCAGCGCTGCGGGCTGCTCGACGTGCAGAAAGTGGCCGGCGTCCGGGATCAGCGTCATCTCGGCGGCCGGTAGCTCGCTCTGGATGCGCTCGCCGTTCTTGGGCGGCGCCACCTCGTCGTGCTCGCCGTAGATCAAGAGCAGCGGCGGCTCGAACCCCTCGCCCAGGTGGTCCTCCTGGAGGTAGAGCCCTCCGGCCGTGGACTGCCGCTCGTAGATCTTGGCCGGCTGGGTGCGGTTCAGCCCGGCCTGGACCAGCATGGCGAACAGCTCTGGCTGCTGCTCCTCGAAGTCCGGCGCCGTGGCGATGCGGGTGCCCCGCCTGACCAGCTCCTCCGGCTCGCCGGAGCGGTCGGTCAGCACCTCCATGGCCTCTGGGGAGGGCATGACGACCTGGGGGCCGGGGTAGAGGCCAGACAGCATGACCACCTTGCGCACCCGCTCGGGGTGGGTGCGTCCCATCTCGAAGGCGATGGCCGCGCCCAGCGAGTGGCCTACCACGTGGGCCGACTCGATCGCCAGCTCGTCGAGCAGCGTCAGGAAGTCCCTGGCCATCAGCGCCACCGTGTAGGGCATATCGGGCATGTCCGTCGCCCCCACGCCTCGGTTATCCGGCAAGATCACCTGGAAGTCGGCTTGGAGGTGGGGGACCACCATGCCCCAGGTGTTGTGATCCTGCCCGATGCCGGCGATGAGAAGCAGCGGCTCGCCCTCACCCTGGATCTCGTAGTACATCTCGATGTCTTGGACGGTCGTCTTCGGCATCTACAGCTCCTCCCTGTCCCTAGTCGTTCTCCTTGCGCTCGTGGTCCGGCGTTCCCAGTCGCCGAGTTCGCAACTCGGCTAGAGCTTCGTTTGTCAATCGCGCCCGGCGGATTAGGCGGCCTCCGCCCGTAGTCCCGCCGAGGGCTCCCCGTACGTCTCGATCAGCGCCTTCTTGTCGATCTTGCCCGCCCCGGTCGTCGGCATCGCGTCGATGAAGACCACGGACTTGGGCACCTTGTAGCGGGCCAGACGCTCCCGGCAAAAGGCCTGCAGCTCCTCCTCCGCCAGCGCCGCGCCGGGGCTGAGGACCACCATGGCCCGGCCCACCTCCCCCCATCGCTCGTGCGGCACGCCGATGAGGGCCGCCTCGGCCACGTCGGGATGGCCGTGGAGCACGCTCTCCACCTCTGCCGGGTAGATGTTCTCCCCGCCGGAGATGATCATATCCTTCAGCCGCCCCACGATGGTGTAGTAGCCCTCCTCGTCGCGGGTGGCCAGGTCCCCCGTGTGCAGCCAGCCGTCGCGGATCGCCTCGGCCGTGGCCTCCGGGTTGTTCCAATAGCCGTCGCAGACGTGGGGGCCGCGGATGATCAGCTCGCCCGCCTCGTTGGGGTCGCATTCGCGCAGCGCGCCGTCGGCGCCCTCCGCGCTATCGGCGCCATCCGCGCTATCGGCGCCATCCTCCCGCACCACCTTCACGTCGACGTGAAAGAGGGGGAAGCCGACGGCGCCGGGCTTCCGCTGGACGTCCTGCGGCGGCAGCCAGAAGGTGTTGGGGCCCGCCTCGGTGAGGCCGTAGCCGGTCTTGAAATCGACGCCGCGGGCCCAGAACCTCTCGAAGACGGGCATGGGGCAGGGCGCTCCCCCGCTGATGACGAGCTTCAAGGGGGAGAAATCCGCCGCCTCCCAGCGGTCGTGTTCCTGGAGCACGATGAACATGGTCGGGACGCCGAAGAAGAGCGTCACCTCCCCGCCCGCGATCAGGTCGAACACCTGGTCGGCGTCGAAGCCCTCACAGACGATGCTGGTGCCCCCGTTGTAGACCAGCGGGGCGGTGAAGACGTTCAGCCCGCCGGTGTGGAAGAGGGGCGCGTTGAGGATCGCCACGTCGTCGGGCGCCAGCCCCCAGGAGACGACGGTGTTGACCGCGTTGGCCGTGATCGCCTTGTGCGTCAGGACGGCGCCCTTGGGCGTGCCCGTCGTCCCCCCCGTGTAGCAGATCACCCATGGATCGTTCCAGTCCAGGTCGATGGTCGGCAGGGGGGCGGGGGAGAAAGCCTCGCGGTCGGCGAAAGCCGCGTCGTCGGCGTCCGCCTTTGCCTCGGCCCCGTCGCCCAGGGCCACGAAGTGCTCCACGCTGGGGAGCTTGTCCCGCAGCGCCTCCACCTGGGCGGCGAAGGCGCCCCCGTAGATCAGGGCCACCGGCGCGCCGTCGATGATCAGTGTCTCTAACTCGCGCGGCGTCAGGCGCCAGTTCAGGTTCTGGAGGATGGCGCCGATCCGGCCCAGCGCGAACCAGATGTCGAGGTACTCGACGCAGTTGTGGGCCAAGACGGCGACCCGGTCGCCCCGCCGCACGCCCAACGTCTCCTGCAGGTAGCGGGCCGTGCGGTTGACCGACGCGTGCCACGCCTGGTAGGTGATGTGGCGGCTATCGTTCAGCGTGTCGATCAGCGCCACCTTATCGGGCGTCAGCTGGGCTCGCCGCCCTATCCAGTTGCCGACGATCATAACACCTTCGTCTCCTTCTCTGGGATCTACGGACTTCGCGTAGTCCTTCCGCAGTAGGTCGTTGGGTGGCGGCGACTGACACCCGCCGCAGGCGTGACGACGCCGTTGCCCCTCCGTCGGCTAGCCGTCATCCACGTCTTCGGTCCCTTTGCTCAGCTCCACGTACCGGTCGATGAACGCCAACGCCTCGTCCATGCGCGTGAAGTGGACCTCCTCATCGCTCTGAACGTGGCGGATGACGGCCCGCCAGGGCGTCACGGGCTCCGTGTCCGAGGACAGCTCTTGTGTGAAACGTACGACGAACGAGGCGATAGTCGTTTTGGGCATAACAGACTCACAACGTCAACGTCGCGCTCCGGACCCTCGGTCCATTGGGGCGAACGCCGGCAGGGCGGTCCTGTCGTCGCCAGTGGTTTCGGCCGTTGAGCCTATTGTAGCAGGGGGCGGTTACGAGGGGGTAACAGAGCGGTAACGAGGCGGCCACGGCTGAGAGGGAAGGGCGGCCCCTCGACCGGGGCAGCGCCGGATCGCGGATCCGGCTGGCGCGTGGTTCTGAAACGGCTCGCGGCGGATTAGGCGGCCTCCGCCCATGATCCGCCGCCCGCCGAAGGCGGCTGATGCGTGAGGGGGATGGTCAGCGAATGGACTCGTAGATGCGCTTGGTGGCCCTCGAGGGCTCAATGCCCAGCGTCTCCTGGAGCGTCTCGGCGCAGCGTCGATACGTGCGCAAGGCCTGCACCCGGTAGCCCGTCTCTGCGTAGGCCCGCATCATCGACCGATAGGCCTGCTCCCAGCAATCGTCCCGCTCCAGGATGGCCTGGCAGACCGGGACCACCTCCTCCCACGCCTCCCCCTCCACCCGAGCCTGGACGATGCGGTCGGCGACGCGGAGGTAGAGCGTCAGCAGCCGCTCCCGCTCCTCGCTGCACCAATCCTCGTAGAGGCAGTCCCGCAGATAGTCGTCCCGATAGACCGCCATGGCCTCCTGGTAGAACTCCGTCGCCGCCTCCACGTCTTGGTCGAAGATATCATCGCCCTGGTTCACCAACGCCTCGAAGCGCTGGGCGTCGATCCAGACGTCGGCGCCCCGCCGCAGGCCGTAGCGGCTGCCGTCGCGAGCCACGTATGCCGAGGGGGCGCCGGGCTCGCGATCCGGCTCCAGCACGTGCCGGAGGGTGCTCAGGGCCACCTTGAAGTCGCGCCGCCCCGTTTCGGCGTCCAATCCGGGCCACATCCGCTCCACGATCTGGTCGCGATCCAGAAGGCGGCCCCGGTAGGTGAGGAAGAACTGGAAGAGGTGGCGGGATTTCTCCCGTTGCCACGCGTCCGGCACCACCTCCTCCTCGCCTCGCCAGACGCGGAAGGGCCCCAACGTCTGCACGCGCAGCTGGTACCCCGGGTGGATCTCCAGCTGCTCCAGCCCCAGGTCCTGCAGCAGCATTTCGGCGTAGGCCCGCTGGGGGCCGTCCTGCCGGGCGATCAGGAGCAGGGGGATCGTCCGCCGTGGGTCGGAGGGGCCGAGCAGCGTCTGACGCTTGAAGAGGTAGTCGTAGCCGTGGCGGCGCGCCAGCCTGAGGAGGTCGTTGACGCCGCGCATCAGCCGGGCCTCGTCCTTCCTCGCCTGCCAGGCGAGGGATTGCCACAAGCGCGTCAGGGCCTCGCCGAAGGTGTCGCCGCACTCGCGAAACGCCGTCAGGGCCTGAGAGAGTCCCGGCAAGGCCCGGTCGTGCCGGCCGTCCAGGACGTAGGAGGCGGAGAGGGAGAGGCGGATCAAGGCCGCGATCCACTCGTCGCCGGCCCGCTCGGCGATGGCGATCCCCTCCTCGGCGGCCCGCTCGGCGGCCTCGATCTCCCCTTCGAAGCCGTGGGCCCGGCAGAGGCCCCAGAACGCCTCCACCTTGAGCCGCGGCACCGCCAGGGAGTTGCCCAGCCGAATGGCCTCTTGATAGTTCTGGCACGCCTCCTCGTAGCCCGCGCCGCTATCTCGCAGCAGCCATGCGTGGCCCTCTCGCATGTGCCCCACCGCGGTGACGTAGGGCGACCCCAGATCTCGACCGCGCGCCGTCCCTTTCACGGCGCAGCGGTAGGCCTCCTCGCCGCTTCCCTGAAAGGCCCTGATCAGGGAGAGGAGGAGGAGCGTCTCCCGGTGGGCCCGGGGGCGGAGCACCGGCTTCAACTGCTCGTCGGCCAACCGCTCCTCCAGCAGGCGGCTCGCCTTGTTCAGCTGCCCGGTGCGCAGCAGGACGCGGATCCTCAGCTCGGCCTCCCCCGGGCCCTCCTCGCGCAGTTCGCGTGCCGTGCCGCGGAGCCTCTCGGCCTTGTCGGGGTGGCCCAGGTTGAGCTGATTCTCGGCCATCAGTTCCAGCAGCCGGGCGCGGGTGGCGCGGTCCTGTTGGCCATCGGTCAGTTTGAGCGCTTTCTGCAGCAGATGCTCGGCCTCGGTGGGGTTCACCGTGTCTAGGTAGACGCGAGCCTGCCCGCGCAGGGTGCGGCTGATGGCGCTGGCGTCGTCCTGAGCCCGGGACCGTCGCTCGGCCTGCCGATACCAGCCCAGCGCCTCGTCGAAGCGGCTGTGCAGGCGGGCGATGTCGCCCAGGTGGACCAACAGCGTCGGGTGCTCCTCCAGGATCTCCGGGGGCAGGGCGCCGATCCAGCCCGCCAGGGTGTCCAGCCGTCCGGCCCGCACCACGTCCCGGCCCACGCGGTCGAGGGTCTCGGCGGCCTCCTCGAAGGCCTCGGCGCGGAGCAGGTGGTAGATCGCCTCCTCATCCTCCCCGGCGCGCCGGCAGCAGGCCGCCGCTCTTCGGTGGGCTGCCTTCTCCTCCTCCGGCGTCAGCTGATGCCGGAGGAAGTCGCGGAAGAGGTGGTGGTAGCGGAGGTGGCCGTCGCCCAGGTTGACCACAAACAGGCCGCTTTCCAGGAGGTAGCGTAGGATCTCCGCGCTGTCGTCCGCCTCTCGCAGGCAGTCGCAGATCGAGGGCGTCATCTCGCGCAGCATCACGGTGCTCAGCAGAAAATCGCGGATGTCCGGGGGCTGCTGTTCCAACACCTCCTGGGCCAGATAAGTGAAGAGATCCTGGTCCGGCCCGGAGAGCCAGCCCAGGGCCTGCGGCAGCGTGTTGACGGCTCCGCTGCGCAGGCTCTGCCAGATCAGCTGCAGGGCGATGGTCCAGCCCTCCGTCTCCTCGGTCAGCCGATCGACCTCCTCGTCGGTGAGGAAGACCCGGTAGTGATCGCGGAAGAGGGATGCGATCTCCTCGCGGGTGAAGGCCAGCTCCGTCTGTCCGATCTCCAGCACCCGGCCCTTGACGCGCCAGGTGATCAGGGAGGGGAGCTGGACGGGATAGCGGGTGGCGAGGATCACGTGCAGGTTGGCCGGCCCCCGCCCGATCAGCCGGTCGAGCATCTGCAGGGGCTCCGTGGCCTCGTTGAGCAGATGCACGTCATCCAGGACCAGGAACATCGGCTCGATGGAGCGCTCGGCCAGCTCGTTGACCAGAATGTCCACGATCGTCCGCCAGGGCGGGTTTCCACTGCCGTCCCAGCCCTCGAGCGCCGCCAGGGCCGATTCCGACAAGGCCGGCAGGGCGGCGCGGACGCTGTGGAGCAGGTGGGGGAGGAAGACCAGCGGGTCGCCGTCCTCGGCGCTCAGGTGGTACCAGGCGACGGGGTGGTCCGTCTCGGCCAGCGCGGCCAGGGCGGTGCTCTTGCCATAGCCGGTGCCGGCCTGTACGATGGTGAGCCGGTAGTCGAGGCCCTCCAGCAGCTGCTGCGTCAGCCGCGGGCGGTGCAGCGTGTGCTTCTGGACGGGGGGAGGCGTGAGCTTGGTTCGAACGACCGGATCCTGTCGAGACATGGTGACTCCTTGGGCTTCCCGGGGCGCTCACATTGTATCCCAATCGAGAGATCGCGCAAGCCTCCGGATTCGCAATCTGGAGTGAGCGTGAGTGGACAGGAGCGCTGGCCTCTGCCGCCTCATCTTCTGCTCTCGGTGGATCCCTGACCGGCGTTGACCCCCCGCAGTCCTCCCTGCAGATCCTCTTGTTTTCCTTTCCCTTGCAAGTATCCCAAACGGGAGTACAATCCTAGAAACGGAGGAGCTCGCCAGAAACCTGTGAGTGCCCTCACCGCCAAAGCTCTGCCGTGATACCGAGGAGACCCCTTCAGGCCCTGGCATTGGATCGATCCTCATCGCCTATGGACAGGACTTGGCGCGAACAGACCTATGATGCTGTGGAAGAGAAGCCTGACCGCCAGACTGTTGACCCTTTTCCTGCTCTTGACCATCGTCCCCCTGGGCGTCGTCGGCTACCTGACCTATGATCGGGGGCGGCAGACCCTTGTCGCCGACGTCAAGGCCCACCTGGAGAGCGTGGCCATTCTGAAGGAGCAGGAGATCCATAACTGGGTGCAACACCTGGAACACACCACCCAGTGGCTGTCGACCAGCCCGCAGACGAGAGATGCGGCGGCAGCTCTGGTGAGCCACGCCCCCGGTGATCCAGCGTACGAGAGCGCTCGCGACACCTTGGTGACCGAGCTGCGGCGAGTGACCGATCTGGGCCACCTGAAGCCTCTCTCCCTCCTCGATGCCGATAACGGTCACATCCTCGCCTCGTCTCAGACCGTCTGGGAGGGCCAGTCCCGGTGGGGCGAAGCCTGGTTCTCCCGGGGGAGGGAGGGCGTGACGGTGTCGGATATGGTTCACAGCCTGACGTTGGGACGGACCACCCTCGTCATCGCCTCGCCGGTCACCGACGACGATGGCCAACTGCTGGGCGTGCTGGCGGGCCACGCCAATCTGGGGGATCTCAACGCCATTATGATGGAGCGGAGTGGCCTGGGAGAGACGGGGGAGACGTACCTGGTCGACGGCGACCATCTGCTCCTGACGGCGTCCCGCTTCAAGCCGGATAGCGCCTTCAGACGACGGATCTTCACCACGGGGGTCGATCGGGCGCTGGCGAGGGAGCCCGGCGTGGCCCTCTATCGGGACTACAGAGGCGCGCCTGTCATCGGAGCCTACCGTTGGCTGGACGATATGAACGTGGCCCTGCTGGCGGAGATAGACCAGTCGGAGGCCCTAGGCCCCGTCGCTGCCCTGCGCAACACGGTCGTGGGCATCGGCCTCGGCGTGGGGCTGGTCGTCACCCTGTTGGGCCTCCTGGTCTCGCGCACCATCACCCGGCCCCTCCAAAGGCTGGTCGAGGGGACCGGGGAGGTGGGACGGGGAAACCTGGCCTACCGCTGGGAGGTCCGAAAAGAGGACGAGGTGGGCCAGCTCGCCCGGGCCCTCAATCAGATGACGGCGGATCTGCAGGCTGTCACGGCCTCGCGAGATGAGCTGAACAGGGAGATCGCCGAGCGCAAGCGCGCCGAGGCGGCGTTGAGACGACACCAGGAGCAGTTGGAGGAGCGGGTGGCAGAGCGGACGGCAGAGCTGCGGGAGGCCCAGGAGCAGATGCTCCACCAGGAGCGGCTGGCCGCCCTGGGCCAGTTCTCCGGCAGCATCGCCCACGAGCTGCGCAACCCGATGGGCGCCATCAAGAACGCGGCCTTCTTCCTCGGCATGGCTGTGGACGACCCCGACCCGGACGTGGAGGAGGCCCTGGAGATTCTGGAACGCGAGGTGGAGCGCTCGGATGCCATCATCAAGGCCTTGCTCGACTTTGTACGCCAGCCGTCGCCGACCTCCGAGGCGTTGGCGGTGAACGAAGTCCTGCGCCGGGCCCTGAGCCACGTCGATGTCCCGACAGATATCGACGTGGAGCTCCGTCTGGATGAAGGGCTGCCGCTGATCAAGGGGGATTCAAACCAGATCGAGCAGATCTTCGTGAACCTGGTTCACAACGCGGTGCAGGCTATGCCGCAGGGCGGGCGGCTGACGGTGGTCAGTGAGCAGGACGCGGGGATGGGTGAGGATGACGCACGGGATCGGGTGGGGACGGGTGAATGGATCCAGGTTGTCGTTAGGGATACCGGCGTGGGTATCCCGGAGGAGCACCTGGACAGGGTCTTCGAGCCGCTGTTCAGCACCAAGACCCAGGGCATCGGCCTTGGCCTGTCCATCGTCGAGACGCTGGTAGAGGGGCATGGGGGCACTGTCCAGGTGGAGAGCGAGCCAGGGCGGGGTAGCACGTTCACCGTCCGCCTACCTGTGCAGCAAGCTGTGGGATGAGGGATAGAGCAGGGCGATCGCATAGGGAGAGGGAATTGCCCACGCAAATGCGATTGTTCTGAGGGATAGAGCGAGAGGTTGTTGGCCGAACGGGGAGCCCTATGATGGCATTATCTGAGGCCTCTGACGGCGTCGGGATCGACGCGGTCAGCATTCTGGACGAGCCACGCATTCTGGTCATCGACGATGACAGGGGTACGCGTCGCACCTTGAGCTTGATCCTCGAGCGCAAAGGATACGAGGTGGAGACCGTCAGCACGTCCGAGGAGGCTCTCCGCAGGGCCGATGAGCAGGCCTTCAACGTGGTCTTCCTCGACGTCAAGCTGCCGGACGGACGAGGGCCGGATCTCCTCAGACCTCTCAAGGAACGCCACCCGGACGTGGACGTGATCGTCTTCACGGGCCACGCCTCGTTGGAGACGGCGGTCCGAGCCCTGAATGAGGGGGCCACAGCGTACGTGACAAAGCCCCTCGACATCGATGACGTTCTGACCGAGGTGCGGAAGATTCTGAAGCGGCAGCGCCTGGCCAAGGAGAAGGAGGCGGCACAGCGGCGCCTGCGCCGCAGCGAGAGGCGTTATCGGACCCTCTTCGACGGCGTCCCGGTAGGCCTCTACCGCACCACACCCGATGGGCGGTTCCTCCACGCCAACCAGGCCCTGGTGGACATGCTGGGCTATCCCGATCGCAAGGCGTTGATGCAGGTCGACGTGACCAGTCTGTACGTCGATACCCAGGAGCGCGCGCGCCAGAAGGAGCTCCTGGAGGAGGAGGGCATTCTTCGGGGGTTCGAGATACGCCTCCGTCGCCGCGACGGCAGCGTGATCTGGGGGCGGGACACCGTGCGTGTGGCGAAGGCCGTCAGGGGCCAGCCCGTCATCTACCAGGGCAGCCTGGAGGACATCACCGAGCGCAAGCAGGCGGAGGAGGAGATCAAACAGCAGGCGCGAGAGTTGGCGCGTCTCAACACCCAGCTGGAGTGGCTGGCCCTCATCCAATCCGCCCTCTCGCTGGCCACCGACGAGGAGGATATCCTCACCGCCGTAACGCTGGGCATCGATCTCGACCACCTCCCTTCCCGGGTCTCGCTCCATTACCTCGAGGGCGATGAGAGCGGCGAGCTGACCACCCTCTACCCGGTGGCTATCTGGCAGGATGGCATCGTCACGCCGGACCATCCGGAGCTGGGCAAGCGGCGGGCGCTCGCCGATCTTCCCACCGCCCGCCTCTGGCGGCAGACGTCCGAGGCCCCGGTCTTCCTCTCGGATGTAGAGGCGGACCCGCGTGCCGGCGAGGGGATCCGCCGGGTCGCAGCCCGGCGCGGGTTCCGGGCCATGGCCCTGCTGCCCTTGAGAGGCGGGGGCCAGTGGCTCGGTCTGGTGGAGTTCCTCTGGCCAGAGCCCCACGCCTTCTCCGCCGAGGAGCGCTTCTACTTCCGGCGGATGCTCGAGTCGCTGGAGGCAGTGGTGGCCCGCCGTCGGGCCTATGTGGCGCGCCGACGGAGCGAGGCCCGCTACCGGACCGTCTTCCAGACCACGGGCACGGCGATGGTCATTATCGAGGAGGACACGACCCTGTCGCTGGTCAACGAGGAGTACGAAAGGCTCTCCGGCTACACCAGGGAGGAGGTCGAGGGGAAGGCGAGCTGGACCGAGGCGGTGGTGCCGGAGGACCGCGAGAGGATGATGCGCTACCATCGCCTGCGCCGCAGCGACCCCGAGGCTGCCCCGGGACAGTACGAGTTCCGATTCGTCGACCGTGACGGCGAGATCAAGGACATCCTCGCCGCTATCGACCTCATCCCTGGAACGAAAAAGAGCGTGGTCTCCCTCCTGGACATCACCGAGCGGAAGCGGGCCAAGCAGGCGCTGGAGCGCCAGCTGGAGCGCGTCAGCCTCCTCAACGAGATCGCCCGCTCCATCGTGGCCCGGCACGACCTGAAGAGCGTCTTCCGGGTGGTGGTGGATAAGCTGGAGGACCGCTTTGCAGACCTGGCCTCCATCTGGCTCCGCGAGGGGGAGAGTGACGGCTTCGCCCTGGCCTCCGCCGGCGATCGAAGCCGGCAGGTTCTAGAGCAATCCAGCCTGCCCCAGCAGATGGCCGTCCCCTCCATGTTGGCCGAGTCGCTGACGGGCGGCGACGTGTGTTACCTGGACGACCTGGCCCCGCTCGATGAACCCGTTCTCGAGCAGCTGGGCGTACGCTCGGCCGTGGTGGCGCCTCTGGTGGCGGAGGGTGGCGTGCTGGGCGTCCTGGTCAGCGGGCGGTATGAGGAGGATGCCTTCAGCGGCGCCGAGCGCGACTTCCTGGAGGGGCTGAGCAAGCACGTGGCCCTGGCCGTCCATCAGACGCAGCTCCATCAGAGCCTGCAGGAGGCCTACGACGACCTGCGTCAGACCCAGCGGGCCATGTTGCGGGAGGAGCGGCTGCGGGCCCTGGGGGAGATGGCCTCCGGCATCGCCCACGACATCAACAACGCCATCTCGCCGATCCCGCTCTATACCGCCATCGTCGGGCAGGAGGAGGGTCTCAGCCAGCGAGCCAGGACCCACCTGCGCACCATCGAGATGGCCGTCAAGGACGTCGAGGAGACTGTCGGGCGGATGCGCCAGTTCTACCGCGAGCGAGAGGAGGAGGCCCTCGCCCCGGTCCGGGTGAACCGCGCCGTGCAGCAAGCGATTGAGTTGACGCGCCCGCGCTGGCGCGACTTGCCGCAGGAACACGGGTACGTGATTCACCTGGAGAGGGACTTCGAGGACGACCTGCCGCCCGTGGTCGGGAACGAGGGGGAGATCCGCCAGGCGGTGACGAACCTGATCTTCAACGCCGTCGACGCCATGCCCGACGGCGGGACGCTCTCTCTGCGCACCCGACTCGACGAGCGGCCTCCGGCCCAGATCGTCGTCGAGGTGAGCGACACGGGGATCGGTATGGATGAGGAGACGCAGCGTCGCTGCCTGCAGCCCTTCTTCTCCACCAAAGGCGAACGGGGAAGCGGGATGGGGTTGGCCACCACCTACGGCACTATGCAGCGGCACGGCGGCGACGTGCAGGTGGAGAGCACCCTGGGAGAGGGGACGACCATGCGCCTCCTCTTCCCCCTGCGGGAGGCTGTGGACGAGGAGGGGGTCGAGGTGGCCGCTGTGCCGGTCTCCCCGCTGCGCATTCTGTGCGTCGATGACGAGCCCCTGGTGCGCGACGCGCTGCAGGAGGCCCTCCAGGACGCGGGGCACAGCGTGACGCTGGCGGACGGCGGGGAGGCGGCCCTGGAGCAGTTCGAGCTGGCCCTTCATCGCGGCGAGCCCTTCGATGTGGTGATCACCGATCTGGGCATGCCGGGCGTGACCGGACGCCGGGTGGCGCGGGGCGTCAAGGCGGCGTCGCCGGAGACGCCCGTGATCCTGCTGACCGGCTGGGGACAGCAGCTGAGCGCCGAGGACGACATCCCCGCCGCCGTGGACCTGTTGTTGAACAAGCCCCCCAGCATTGAGGGGCTCAGCCGGGCCCTAGCGCGCGTCACCTCCCCGTCGCCGTTCCCCGCCCAGTAGCGCCCGGGCTCACGTCTCTCCATCTCAGAAGCACCCGTCGCTCCACCTGAGAAGCACCTGTCTCTCCACCTCAGAAGCACCCGTCGCTCCACCTGAGAAGCTCCCGTCGGATTAGGCGGCCTCCGCCCGTGATCCGACGGGAGCGTGGGTGGAGAGCAAGCCCTACCGCTGATTCTCGATCTCTTGCTTCAACAGCGAGAAGACGATGCTGCCCAGGTCGTCGACGTTGTACCCCTCCACGTGCCGCGTCGTCTCCCCGCCCGGCTCCGCCTCGGCCCCGCTCTCGTAGGTCAGGAAGACGAACTTGCCGCCCGTGACCACGGCCATCTCCCGCCAGGCCAGCTCGCCGCGATCCCGCATCCCGCTCGCCGAGATGGTGTGCAGGCGGATCCCCTGCTCCGCGGCCCGCTGCGATAGATTCAGATACCGCTCCCAGGGATCGTCTCGGTAGTCGTGGGGCGCGGCGTCGCCCACCAGAACGATCACCTTGATCGCCTCGTCGCGCCAGTCCATCCACAGCGCCTCCTCCAGGCCGGCGTTGACCGACTCCGGCTTGTCGCCCCCGCCGTCGGCGCGGAACTGCCGGAAGCGTTCGGAGAAGCCACGGGGCCGATCGAAGCCGATCACCTCGGTGACGAAAGCATCGCCGCGGTCCCGGTAGAGCACCCCGCCGACGCGGATCATGCCCTGCGACTGGCCGTACGTCTCCTCCAGCATGGCCATCACGCGCTCGGTGGTGGCCTGGAGCTGAGCCATCTCGTCGTGCATCGAACCGGTCACGTCGTGGAGGTAGACCACGTCCAGCAGCACCTCCCGGGGCCGCCGGCAGCCCATCTCGACCGTGATCTCCTCGCCGTACTGACCCTGTTCTGGGAGGGCGTCCGAGCCTCCCTGGGCGAAGCCGGCCTCCGGGCAGCGAACCTCGGCGCGGATGGGCGCCTCCACGCCGTACAGCTCGGGGAAGAGATAGACCTTGCCGTCGGAGCCGGTGCGGAGCTCGATCCCCCGCTGGCCCTCCAGGGCCACGACGGCGCCGTGAACGGGCGAGCCGTCCGGGCGCTCCACGCGGATCACCACCCGATCCTCGATCAGATCGAGGTGGCGCGGGTAGACGTCGCCGATGAAGGCCTGGAAGGCGTCGAAGCGGAGGTTGTCGTCGGACTGGCCCGCCTTCAGCGCCTCGATCTCACGGATTTCGATCTGGCGGACCGCCGCCGGGGTCGCCTGGACGGCCATGCCGCTCTCACCCTTGCCGCCGGATCGATCGACGTCTTCGCCTCCCGTGGCGGCCGGCTCGTCCTCCCCGGCGCCCGATGGGGCGCCCTCGGACGACGACCAGGTCTCGTCATACCCCTTCTCCTCTGCCGGAGCCTCTTCGTACGTTTCCTCGCCCTCTTCGCCCGCCTCGGCCGGGGCCTCGACGAGGCCCTCCTCCGCCGCGCCCTCATCCGACGCGACGTCCCTCTTGGATACGGCGGTGGTCGACTCGCCCGCGCCGCAGGCGGAGAGCAGCACCGATGCCACCACCAACCCTATCACCAACGTCTTGCCGTACCTCATCATTCTCCTCCTCTGTCTAACGGGGCTTGGTTTCAGTCTTATGACGGTACGGGCGTGGGGTTTTGTTCCATGGTTGCGATATGGTATACTCTGTCGGCCCTTCCGTTTGGGGTGGTA
>CAZEQC010000088.1:0-14821 GCA_964514285.1 uncultured Anaerolineales bacterium
TTCCCCTTCGTGCATGGCGATCCGCGCTTCCGGGACATGGTGAGCACCATCACCGGGCAGGCCAACGAGGAGGGCCGCTACACCGCCGCCTCCATGTACCGCGCCTGGAAGGGCTGGTCCTTCGCCGATAAGAAGACCCCTTCGCCGTGGCTCACGTTCCTGGTCCTGCGCATCCAGCGCCGCCTGGAGGGAAGGTCTTGATGCGCGGCAGGCGTTTCGAGGAGGGACTGCAAGAACCGCTGCCGCCGCTGTCCGCCTGGGACTCTCCATCCAGAACGACATCGCCCCGCGCAGGCTGGACGAATCCCGAGTTTCGCGGTAGGATATGGGCCTTATACCCCCTATGCTGGAGGAGACGATGAAACGACTGAGCCTGGAGCAGTTCCGCCGAGCACGCCACTTCTTGAGGACAGAGGCCCGAGCCGTCGACCGTGCACGCTTCGAACACCGCTTCGAGGGCGCGCCGATCGAGAGAGTCACTCAGACCCCGGAGGGTACCTGGGAGCCCACATGGACCTGGGGCGGTTTCTACCCCGAGGCCTGGGAGCAGGCCAAGACCGAGTGGCGCGGCCACCTGACGCTGGAGACGCTCGCGTCCCTTGAGGCCTTCGGGCGGCTCGAGACGTAGATCGGGCCAGGCGCTCCTCGCCCACCGCCCGACCGGCGAACTCAGACGTCATACCACGATGTCATAAGGAAGACCTTGACCAAGAGCGAATTCACGCTGGAGAACGCCTACCGCTACAACCGTTCAGGGCCGGTGCGCTGGATCCTCTCTCATGCGATCCGCTACCCCCTGTTCCCCCTGGGGACCATCCTGGGCGCGGTCCTGAACAACTGGGCCTACAGCTATCGGCAGGTGTTGATCGGTCGAGCCTTCGACCTGATCACCACAGCCGACTGGGAGACGAGGTCACTCACAGCCCTGGCCCTCGGGGTGGCAGGGGCGGCGATGGCACAGGGTCTCACCGGCATGGTGCGCAATTTCTCGGTCGAATTCCTGGCCCAGCGCATCGAGCGGGACACCCGCGATGAGCTCTACGTCGACCTGCTGGGCAAGAGCCAGACCTTCCACGGCCGGCAGCGAATCGGCGACATCATGGCGCGCGCCACCAACGACGTCCGGCAGCTCAACCTGATGTTCAGTCCCGGCGTGATGCTGATCGTCGATTCGGCGATGGCCATCGTCGTACCCCTTGCCCTGATCGCGCAGCTGGAATGGCGACTGCTGCTCGTTCCCCTGATCTTCGTGGTGCTCTGGGCCCTCACCGTGGCCGACTACAACCGTCGCTTGAACCCCGTCAGCCAGGCTCAGCGTGAACAGTTCGGCGAGATGAATGCCGGCCTGGCGGAGGCGATTGCCGGGATCGAGGTGGTCAAAGCGAACGCCCAGGAGCGGCGGGAGTGGCTGACGTTTGTGCGCAACGCCCGTCAGTTCCGCGACACCTTCGTCGAGCAAGGGAAGATACAGGCTCGCTACTGGCCTATGCTGGCCTTCAGCGTCTGCTGGGCCGGGGCGTTGCTCCACGCCCTTTTGCTGTGGCGCCAGAACGCCGTCAGCCTGGGTCAGGTGGTGGCCTTCATAGGCCTGATGGGCACACTCCAGTTCCCAACCTTTATCTCCATCTTCTCCTTCAACCTGGTGCAGCTGGGCATCGCCAGCGCGAGACGCATCCTGGAGCTGATCAACACGGAGACCGAATTGGACGAAAACGAGCTGGGCGTGACCAGACAAATCCACGGGAAAGTAACCTTCGAGAACGTCAGCTTCGGTTACAACGGCAAATCGGTGCTGACCGACGTCAGTTTCACCGCCCAACCCGGTGAGACCATCGCCATCGTGGGCCAGACCGGCTCCGGGAAGACGACCTTGACGCAGCTCATCAACCGCATCTTCGACGTCGACGGCGGCCGTGTACTGGTGGACGGCGTCGATGTACGTGACTGGAACATCGAGTCGCTCCGCTCCCAGATCTCCACCATCGAGCAGGACGTCTTCCTGTTCTCTCGCACCCTGGCCGAGAACGTCGCCTTTGGCTCTGCTGACGCCGATCAGAAGGCCATTGAGCAGGCCGCTCAAGCAGCTCAGGCCCACGTCTTCATCACTGGGTTCCCCGAGGGGTACCAGACCGAGATCGGGGAGCGCGGCGTGACTCTCTCCGGCGGGCAGCGGCAGCGCATCGCCATCGCCCGGGCCTTCCTCACCGACCCGCGCATCCTGATCCTGGACGATAGCACCAGCGCCATCGACAGCGCCACCGAGGATCAGATACAGCGGGCCATGCGCCGTATCAGCCGAGGCGACGGTGAGCATCCACGCACCACGTTCATCATCACCCACCGCCTCAGCCAGATTCGCTGGGCTGACCGCATCCTGGTTCTCCAGCAGGGCCGGCTGGTCGACCAGGGAACGCACGACGACCTGATGGAGCGGAGCGAGGACTACCGCAGAATCTTCGCCCGGTACGACTGATGGGTTTCATACTCGACGGCTTGGACACCGAATCCTACGACCGCAGCTACAGCGACCGGCGGCTGGTGCGGCGCATCATCAGCTACTTCCGGCCCTACACGCGCAAGATGATCCTGGTGGGGCTGATGCTGACCCTCAACTCGGCGGCTGGAAGCGGTGGCCCCATCCTGGTCTCCAGGGCGATCGACCTCGTCAACCAGAACTCGTCAACCCGCTTCATCCTCCTTATGGCTGCAGGCGTCCTCCTCATGGGTGCAGCGCGCTGGGGATTCAACTACGTGCGCCAGTGGTTCGCCGCCCAGGTGATCGGCAACGTCGTGCTCGATCTCCGAGAGGACGTCTTCGAGGCCACCATCGCCCATGACCTCTCTTTCTATGATGAGCATCCATCGGGCAAAATCGTCAGTCGCGTCACCTCGGACACCCAGGATTTCTCCAACGTGGCTACCCTGGTGATGGACCTGCTGAGCCAGGTTATGCTGGTTCTTGTCCTGGCCGGATGGCTGTTCGCCATCAACGCCCGTCTCACGCTCCTGTTGCTGGCCATGGCGCCCTTCGCAGTCGCCATCGCTCTGAGCTTCCGTCGCATCGCCCGTCGGGTGACCCGACGGGCTCGCCGGGTGACCGCGAAGATCAACGCCCAAATCCAGGAGTCGATCAGCGGCATTATGATCGCCAAGAGCTTCCGCCAGGAACGGGCCATCTACGACACCTTCGCCGCCAACAACGACCAGGCCTATCACGTCGGCCTGCAGCGCGGCCTGACGCTGAACACGATCTTCCCTGTGATGGGCATCGCCTCGGGGGCCGGCGTCGCCGTGTTGGTCTACACCGGCGGTCTCGCCGTTCGGGGTGACCTGAGCCCTGGCAACTGGTACCTGTTTATGCAGGCCGTCGGCTTCTTCTGGTGGCCGATGATGAACATCGCCTCGTTCTGGAGCCAGTTCCAGGACGGGCTCTCGGCCGCCGAGCGGGTCTTCGCCCTGATCGACGCTGAGCCCCAGGTGGTTCAGGAAGCGGATGAGCCGGTCGAGGAGCTCGAAGGAGAGATCTCGTTCCATCACCTGGTCTTCAGCTACGACGGCGATGAGGTCGTGCTCCCGGACTTCACGCTGGAGATCCCCGCGCGCCAGACGGTCGCGTTGGTGGGCCACACCGGCGCCGGGAAAAGCAGCGTGGCGCGCCTGATCGCCCGCTTCTACGAGTTCCAGGACGGCGACCTGCTCATCGACGGTCGGGACATCCGGCGGCTGGATCTGCAGGCCTTCCGTCACCACATCGGCGTCGTGCCTCAAGAACCCTTCCTCTTCTCAGGGAGCGTGGCCGAGAACATCGGCTACGGCCAGCCCGGGGCGACCGAGGGCGAGATTTGCGAGGCGGCGAGACGCATCTCCGATGGTCAGTGGCTGGCGGCTCTGCCCGACGGCCTGGCCACCGACGTCGGCGAGCGAGGGGCCAATCTCTCCATGGGCCAGCGCCAGCTGGTGGCCCTGGCACGGGTCCTCCTCAAGGATCCGTCCATCTTCATCCTCGACGAGGCGACAGCGAGCGTCGATCCCTTCACCGAGATGCAGATCCAGGAGGGCCTGGAGGCCATCATGCAGGACCGCACGGCCATCGTCATCGCCCATCGGCTGTCGACGGTGAAGCACGCCGATCGCATCCTGGTGATGGATCACGGCCGCATCATTGAGGAGGGCACGCACGACCAGCTTACGGCCCAAGGCGGACACTACGCGGAGCTTTACAACACCTACTTCCGCCACCAGTCCCTGGACTACATCGAGTCGGCGGCGGAGCTCGCGGACGACTGAGCTGAGAGTGCAGCTTCCCGAGGGCCTGGAGCCCCACGATCCCTACGTCTTGGACTTCACGGCGAGGTTTTCATCCGAGGCAGGTGACGAACGGTCACGTCCCCGCCGACCGCACCCGGCGGAGGCTCGAACCCGCATCGTGCAGGATTGCGACGGGCTATCGGCATCAGAGGAGCATCTATGACATCCGCATCCCGCGAGAAGACAGCAGCGACGTATATGGAGACGTTATGCACCCACCTGCTCGACCGGCGTGTGGGAAGCCCGGGGAATCGGGCCGCCACAGACTTCGTGGCTCGCATCCTGAGCGGTTTTGGATTTGAGATTCGCTCCCAGCCATTCGACTGCATAGATTGGTGCAGCGACGGCGCGCGCCTGGCGGCGGGATCGTCCACACCCCTAAGGACAGCCCGGACACCGTAGATGTCAGTAAGCTGGTCCGCACGGCCTTAGCACTTCGGGATCTGGTCCTCAATCTGGACCGTTCGGCCTGAGTCGCGCCAAACACCTTCGCAGGCTGCGCGGCGGGGCCGCCGTCGTGCGTCGGCTCACACCCAAGGAGCCATCGACGCGGTCGGGAAGCTGGACACAATGGGCGCGAACATCCTCTCCACCAGCGGGTCGATGAGGTCCCAACGGGGCAGAAGCACCGCGCCGCCCGTGGACGTGGTCCAAGGACGCGTCATATCGCGCTCAATCACGTGGCGCTCGATACCATCCGGGCCCACCCGAAGCGCCGTCACCGCCAGCTGGAGCACCTGCACCGGTCCCAGATCGGTCTCCACGTGATCCACCAAGGCCCGAAACACGGCAGGAAGACGAGGCCACGCCCCAGGAGCGGACAACCGTCGCGCCAGAGCCACCATGACCTTCTGCTGACGCGCGGCCCGCTCGAAGTCGGAGGCCCCGTGACGCGAACGGACGTACTGCAGCGCCCGTTCGCCCCCCATACGCTGCCGACCGGCAGGGATCTCAATCCGCTTGGTGCCGTAGGAGAGAAACCATCCCGCTCCGTCCCCGTGCTCGGCGTCTCATCCGTCACTGGCGCGTGAGGCTGTGTCCGCGGTTTCGCCTCCTTGTAGATCGATCGCTGTGGCGGTGGCACGTCGCGTCGGAGAGGTTCTCTTTCCACGGAGCTACTGAGCATCACCAAGGACCCGGCGTGCCACTCGCCGGCCGATCTCGACGGCGTAGTTGCTGCCTCGGTCCCAAGGATACACTTGGCTCATGGTCGCCATCCATAGGCCAGGAATCGGTGTCTTCAGCGAGGGGATATTGCGGGAATGATCGATCTTCGGGACCGGCTGCGCGTACCTCTCGGCGAACTTCCACGCCTTCCGCACCCAATCCGCCCGGAAGGCCGGGTTGATCCGCTTCAGCCCAGGCAAGTAGATCTCCAGCAGCCTCTCCTTGTCGTAGTCCAAGTAGGGATGGTCGGGCGGCAGGTAGTCGCCACAGTAGACCAGATGGTCGCCCCCGTAATGCTCCGAGGAGATGTAGTTCGTGTGCTCCACCAGCCCCATGAAGGGTATCTCCGCCCCCTTAGGCAGGTTGATCCAGTAGTGCCCGTCGGTGAGGCTGCGCTCCAGAGCCAGGACCAGGGCCACGGCGCCCATAGACTCCAGCCGTCGCAGCTTGTCCGCGTACACACCGTCGAGATTCGGGGCAATCTCCAACATCGCCCGCGGCGAGACCGTAGCAATCACCACCTCGTGCCTCGCCTCCCCGGCACCCACCGCCAGGCGGAGGCCATCTTCGTGCCAGTTTTCGACACGATGCACCTCAGCATTGAGAGAGACGGTTCCTCCCTGGGCCTCAATTCGCTGGACCAGACGGTCGACAAAGGCCTGGAAGCCTCCCTCGAAATAGCCCAGGCTGGCGGTCCGTTTGTACAGCCGGGCCCACATCCAGGCCATATTGACCTCTCGGTAGTGCTCCTCGCCAAATTTGCTGACTAACAGTGGGCGCCAGAGCACGTTGTAGGCCCGCTCGCCCACCGTTCTGCGCATCCACTCGTGCGCCGTCACATGCTCCAGCGGGCGCCAATCCCGAATCACGGTCAAGTAGGCACCCACCAGACCAGCTCGCAGGCGATCCACGAACGACAATGGGGAGAACTGCAAGACGCGAATGGCACGGTGGAGAGGTGGAAAGGGAAGAGACTTGAGCCAGGGAACGGGACTGTCCAGAGGATAGAGCTCGCCCTGATAGTAGAGAGTGGTCGTTGGACGCCGGAAGAAGAGCTCATCCTCAGCCCCTAGCTCCTCGATCAAGCCAATGAGCTCATCGTCGGAGGCGAACCAATGATGATAGAAGTGCTCCACGTGCCAGCCCCACGTCGGGTCCCGGAACCCGGCGGCCAAACCGCCGGGGTAGGGCCGCGCTTCATAGACGGTGACCTGGTGCCCCCGCTTCGTCAGATCGTACGCGGCCGTCAAGCCTGCGATGCCTGCACCGATGATGCCGATGTCCATATCCTACTTATCCCCTTGGGAACGCTCCACGTCCCAGATTTCGGCCCAGCGCACCCCCTCCCGGGCCATGAAGATCAACCCCAACAAGGTCACCGGCACCAGCAGAATCCCGTGAAGCACGAGAACGTAGCTCGCCGCTGGACCGGACGGCGCGCCGATGACCTCCAGAACCTGGACGCCTCCTCCCTCGAACGTTCCAATATAGCCCGGCAGCGAGGGGAGAGCTGTCAGCAGGTTGACCACCCCGCCCATGAGGACAATCCCGTAATAGGGCAGTTGGAGATCGAAGGCAAAGCTGACCAGCCAGTGATTCATCGACTCCAGGATCCACACCCAGAGAGTGACCAGGAAGACCACCAAGACATCGCGTCCGCTGCGCAGGCTCTCCAGGCCCGCGATCACACCCTCCACCAGGTCGAACAGCGGTTCACGGAAGGGCTCCGGCACAAGCGTCTCGAGCAGACTGTGAGCCACCCGATGGAGAAGCCGCGGACGGGAAGCCAGGATCAGGAACACCACCAAGGCCCCGAAGAAGACTGCGCTGGCAACCGTCACCAGACGGCTGAAGAAGGGGGACAGAGGCACAAAAAACAGACCAAAGAGGACAAAAAGCACCATGGTCAGACCGTCGAACAACCGCTCCAGCACCGCAGTGGTGAGTGACGTCCCTATGTTGACCCGCTCTCGGCGCCAAAGCACGTAGGCGCGAAGCACCTCGCCGAGGCGGAAAGGAAGGAGATTGTTCCCCATGTAGCCGATGACGACGACGGGGAAGAGCCGATGGGCGGCGACCCGCTTACTGCCACGCAACAGGAACTTCCAGCGCCAACTGCGAAACCAGACCGAGATGAAATAGATGGCTACCCCAGGGACGAGCCACCAGTAGTTGGCACCGCGAAGCGCCGCCATGATCTCCCCCATGTGGAGATCCCGGAACGTATACCACAGAAGGCCCAGGCTGATCAGCAGGCCGAGAACAAGGATGGGCCAGCGTTTCCTCAGCTCGCTCAGAAACGTGTCTGTCATCCCTTCCCGCCGATCAATGCGCCCTCCCATAGGGGGCGTGCCTGCTCGTCCCGTCGCAGCAGCCCATACCGCCGTCCCTAGAGCTGACGCTGCCGCAAGACCTCGAAGAGCACCACTGAGCCGGCCACTGAGGCGTTGAGCGACGTCACCAGGCCCCGCATCGGGATTCGAATCAGGAAGTCACAGGTTTCGCGGACCAAACGGCGCATACCTTTCCCCTCGCTGCCCACGACCACGCCCAATGCTCCCGTCAGATCGGCTCTGTAGTGCTCCTGAGCGTCCCGCACTGCCTCCATCCCGGCAATCCAGACGTGCCGGTCCTTGAGCCACTCCATGGCCCGCACCAGATTCGTCACCTGCGCCACCCGCAGATGCTCCACGGCGCCCACCGACGTATGGACCACCGTCGGCGTGATATCGACCGCCCGCCGCCGCTGGATAACGACACCGTGAACACCCACAGCCTCCGCCGTCCGCAGCAGACTGCCGACGTTGTGGGGATCCTTTAGAAGATCGAGCAATAGAAAAAGGGGCGGTTCTTCATCAGCTTCGGCCACCTGGTACATCTCATCCAGTCCTTGGTACTGATACTCGCTCGCCTCCAGCACCACGCCCTGATGATTGAAGTGACCGAAACGCTCAAGGGTGTGCCGGTCCACCCGCTCGATCGGCACCTGCGCTTCCTTGGCAAGATAGATGATCTGATCAACGACGTCGGTCTCTCGTATGCCCCGTGCCAGGGAGAGCTTGTAGAACGCCCGACGGGCAGCCCTCAACGTTTCGTAGACAGCATTCCGACCATAGAGCGTCTCCCTCATGGCGAGCCCTGCTCCACTCGCCAGACCGGTCCCTCCGGCCGGTCGTCGACCATAACGCCGAGATCTGCCAGCCGATTCCGCAATGCGTCAGCCCGTTCCCACGCTTCCGCCTCGCGATACTGCTCGCGGATGTCGAGGATGATGTCCATCAACCCCTCGACCAGTGCCTCACTGGCCCCTCTCGCCAGGTCCTCTGGTATGATACCGAGAATCTGACCACCCAGCTCGCTGTAGATGTCGTCGATCGCCGCCAACGTCCCTTGGCTCAGCGACTTGCCCGAGTTGAGCAGCTCGTTCACCTCCCGGTTGAGATCAAACAGGGCGGCGATGGCCTGCGGCGTGTTGAAGTCGTCATCCATAGCGTCCAGGAACTGCTCCGAATAGCGCATCAACGTACCTACCTCGGAAAGCTCCGCGGTCCCGGCCGGCTGGGCGTGCTCCCTCCGCTGCCGCAAGGCCCGCACGGTGTTGTGAAGCCGCTCGAGACCTCGCTCAGCCGACAATATGGCGTCGCGGCTGAAGTCAACCGGTTTCCGATAGTGGCTGGAGAGGATGAAGAGACGAACCGCCTCTGGACTGTAGAGTTCCAGCGCCTCCCTGATGGTGATGAAATTGCCCAGGCTCTTGCTCATCTTGACGTCATCGACGGTCAACGAGCCGGTCAACAGCCAGTAGCGAGCAAAAGGCTCCCCTGTGGCCGCCTCCGACTGGGCAATTTCGCACTCGTTGTGGGGGAAGAGGTTATCGATGCCCCCGCCATGGATATCGAACGTGTCTCCGAGATAGCGCGTCGCCATCGCCGTGCATTCAACGTGCCACCCAGGATAGCCCCACCCCCAGGGCGACGGCCAGCGCAAGATGTGCTCCGGTTCCGCATGCTTCCACAGGGCGAAGTCCGCAGGATGGCGCTTCTCCTCTCGCACCTCAACTCGAGCGCCGGCCTCCAGATCCTCGATACTGCGTCCGGAGAGCTTGCCGTAATCGTCGAAGGCCTCCACGGAGAAGTAGACGTCGCCCTTCTCCGTCTCGTAGGCGTACCCCTTCTCCAGTAACGTTTCGACGACCTGGATCTGCTCCGGGATGTGACCACTGGCGCGTGGAGAGATATCGGGACGCGTGACGCTCAAAGCGTCCATATCCGCGAAGTAGGAGCGCTCGTATCTCTGTGCCACCTCCATCGGCTCGACCTGCTCCAGGCGCGCTTTCCGGATGATGCGATCCTCACCGCTATCCAGAAGATGGCCGACGTCGGTGATGTTCTGAACGTACCGGACCTCGTAATCCAGGTAGCGCAGGTAACGGACGATAACGTCTAAGGCCACGTATGTCTTGGCATGGCCAAGATGAGCGTGATCATACACGGTCGGACCGCAGGCGTACATCCCCACGTATCCCTCTCGCAGTGGCTCAAATCGTTCCTTCTCGCGCGTCAAATAGTTGAAGACGTCCAATGCCATTAAGCTCTCCTCAGACTATCAATCCATGCGGACACTACTGCTCCATCCGCGCAAACAGCATGCGACCGGCCGCCGTCTGGAGCACCTTAGTGACGACTACCTCAACCTGATGACCAATGTAGGGCTTGCCGTCCTCTACGACGACCATCGTTCCGTCGTCCAGGTATCCCACGCCCTGGCCGACCTCTTTTCCCTCCTGGATGATCTCAATGTCGAGGGATTCTCCCGGGAGGAACATAGCCTTGACGGCGTTGGCGAGCTCATTGATGTTCAGAACTCGCACACCCTGCAACTGCGCCACGCGGTTAAGATTGTAGTCGTTGGTCACGATGGGACACGTCATTCGCTTAGCCAAGAGCACCAACTTGTCGTCCACCTCGCGCACGCCATCGACATCCATATCCACAACGCGCACCGGGGTCACCGAATCGTCCTGCAGGCGACGAAGCATCTCCAGCCCACGCCGCCCTCGCCTCCGCCGCAGAGCATCCGAGGAATCGGCGATGTGCTGGAGCTCATTGAGGACAAAACGCGGGACCAGCATCTCGCCGTCGATGAAACCGGTACGGCTTATGTCCGCAATGCGCCCATCAATAATGACGCTGGTGTCCAGAAGCACCGACCTGACGACAGCCCTCTTCTTCTGCTGACCTCGGTCTCGATCTGGCAGCTGCCCTCGGATCAGGCTGAAGATGTCGTGCTGTCGCGTGATCATAACCATAACGCCGAAGTAGCCGAACAGAACAGCGACGACAAAGGGCAGAATTTGTTTAAATGGAGACGGCAAAAGAGAGAGCGGAAAGACGAGCAGAGCGGCGATGACCAACCCTACCACTAAGCCCAGAATGCCAGCCAGAAGCTGTTGAGCAGGCGCTTGTCGAATGCGCTTCCGCAGGGCCAAGAACGGGCGCACAGAAAAGTACGGCGTCAGCACAAGGCCGGCCAGAGCGCCAATGAGAAAGAAGATCGCGGCATATTGGTAGGGTTGTCCATTGAACTGGGCCGCCAGGTAAATGCCCAAGAAGACACCGGCGACGGCCAGCACCAGCATGCCGATAATGCGCGAAATGAAATCCGCACTCATGCTACTACCCCCTAGTATAACTAGAATAATCTAATAAGGAGACAGGTGAGTGCCTGCAAAGCCTCACCTGTCAGGGGCATCCCATAGCAGCCTAAGAGGGTCACTGAGCCTGGGTGCAGATGTTTACCTGGATGCAGGTTTTCACTCGGGTGGAGATCCCCACCCTGCGCCTTAGCAGAAGAATAATAAACGAAAATGAAAACACGCAGCCGACCACAGGCGAGCAACATGCCCTATAAGGCCAGGACTATGCCCTGAAACAGGGATATGCCCTGAAACAGGGGTATGCCCTACAATAAGAACAGCACTATATTATCACAACTGCACTCAAAAGTCAAAGATAGCGTCACAAATCACAATTGACATTATCCGGAATTGCAACTAGAATCCCCGTCATAGGCAAGTCGCTACCGGGAGAACCATCGCATCAGATATCCGCCTCTGAAACCTGGGGCTACGAGGGGCTGATTTACCCTATGACGCTCTGGAGCGCCAATGGCATGTCCGGGGCCTTCCTGAACGAGGTCCTGGGCGTCAATCTCGGCCGTGTAGGCCTCTATACCTCCGTCTTCGGCGTGGGGACGGTCACCGGCGGCCTCTTGGGGGGACCGCTGACGAAACGTGTTGGACGACGAACCAGCACCGTCATCGCCCTGCTCCTCCCATCGGCGACTGTCTCCAGCCTAGCTCTCCTTCCATCCGCCGAGCTAGGATGGGCCGTTGTCTTCCTCTTTGGTGTAGCATTCGGCTGCTACGAGACCGTCTACGTGACGCCCGTAGGTCCCTGACAAGGAGAGGGTTCTTGATGAGAGAGATAGGTCACGCGGTGTTAGCAGCCCTCGTACTTGGCGCGCTTTTCATCGCTCCATTCGCGCACGCACAGTCAGAAGGCCAGGACAAGGTCGTCCACACCGTGACGTGGGGCGATACGTTGTTCAGCCTCGCCCAACGATACGGTATCACCGTCGACGCCATCTGCCAGAACAACGGCCTGACAGATCCGACTCAGATCTACGCTGGACAACGTCTCATCATCCCCACAGCTCACGCCCCGACGGCGCCGCCGGAGGCTGGAGCCACCCACACCGTTCGGCCCGGGGAGAACCTCTACCGCATCGCCCTCAAGTATGGTGTCACCGTCAAGGCTATGGTCGAGATCAACGGTCTCTACAGCCCGGATCAGATCGTGGTCGGACAACAACTGACGATTCCAGGCAGCGCGGCTTCCTCATCGCTGGCCTACCAACCTCACCACGCCTCCACAACCTATACGGTGAAACAGGGAGAGACGCTGACATCGATTGCCCATCGCCATGGTCTCTCGCTATGGACGCTCATTCAGGCCAACAGCCTGGCCAATCCGGCGCTCATCGTGCCCGGTCAGACGCTCGTCATCCCCAAGGCGAGCAGTCTGGCATCCCCCTCGGCCTCCCCAGGGCCCTCGGGAGGCAAGCGCATCGTGATTGACCTTTCTGAGCAGCGCATGGTCACCTATCAGGGTGGAGCCCAGGTTCATGGGTTCGTCGTCTCGACCGGCATGCCCGGCGCAAACACAGTCCCTGGCACGTATCAAGTCCTGGACAAGTACCCCAACGCCTACGCGTCCACCTGGAACCTGCAAATGCCCTATTGGCTTGGCATCTACTGGGCTGGATCGCTGGAGAACGGTATCCACGCGCTCCCGATTCTACCCAATGGGCAGCTGCTCTGGGAGGGTTACCTGGGCACGCCGGTGTCCTACGGCTGCGTGATCCTGAGCACGGAAGACGCGCGTACCCTCTATCACTGGGCGGAGGTGGGGACACCGGTCGTGATCCAGCGCTAGGGGGGATCCTCTGAACGCAGAACGCCCTGATCCAACCTACTTCAGGGAGCTCATCATCCGTTGCAACGACCTTGGCTTCATTCGGGCTTGGGGTCGGCCCCGCTGGGGGTTCTGTTGAGCTCCTTTGTTGCCGCGCGCCCATAGATCGATTCCGGCCAGGCGTCTACCGCCTCGTTGAAACGTCGAATCGCCTCTGCCTCACGTCCCGAGCGGCGGCAAGCCAGACCAAGGTTGTAGTAGCTCGCCGCCAAATGGCGCGCCCCGATCTGTCCATCCTCGTCCGCCAGGGCTTCCTTGAGCGTGAGATAAGCTGCCTCCGCATCTCGATTCCGCAGCTGGGCCACCCCTTGATTGATCAAGACGATCTGCCGGCTGCTCAAATCGGGGCCCGCACGAAGGGCTATGCGGTAGAGGGCCAGAGATCTCTGGTGCTGGCCCCTGGCGCTGAACCAGTTCCCGACATCAATCAGAAGCCGCACTCGCATCGTGATCAAATAGAGCACGACCAAGAACAAAAGCGGATGAAGCGGAACACCGGCATACCGCAGCCCGGTACCCGACGCCGTGACGAGCAATCCCTCGACGGCGAAGCGACCTGAGAGCCCTTGCCGACGCACAAACGAGAGGGCGCCGAACCCCAGAAGATAGACTAGACCGACCAGTGGTATGACCAGGGGAGAATCCATCTGCATCCTACTGACACCTCAGAAGCTGACGAAACGACCTCAATCTTCATCCCGGCGGGTCTGTGCCGGACCTCCTCATTCGCACATATGCCACGTGTTCAGCACAGGCCCGCCGCGCGGCTCACTCCTTTGATCTGACCAGAGCGCCGAGATGAGCCCCGCTTGAGCGGAGATCTAAGCGTCCATGCACAGATCTTCATCTCGTGCTCGGATTCTACCAGGATTCACTCAGCAAACAAGTTATTGGCCGCCTTCTCCAGCATGGGGACGCCCTGGACCTGCGTCTCGAACAGAGGGACGATCGCCCGCACGTTATCGAAGCGATCCCAGATCTCATCCATATACTCACGCTGCATCTCCATGCGATTGCACACGAAGTCCGGTGGGTTCTCCCCCAGGTCAGCCGGATCGATCCGCATGTTGACCACCACGCCGCCCACAGGTATCCCAAACGCCTCAAACCAGTTAAGGAAGCGCCGGATCACAGCGATGGGCAGCGCCTCCGGAAGCGTGATGAAGAAGAAGGCCGTCTTCTCCTCATCGGTCAGCAACTCTTTGGCATGCTCCATCCGGCCCTGGAAGGAGAGCAAATAGTCCATCAGCGGATCCTTCTCCTTCTTCCTGCTGTAGGAGAGAATCTCCTTCAGGCTCTGGGCCTCCTCTCGGCTTTGCACCATCTTGTTGACCCACAAAGAGTAAACGTCGGACATCCCGAGCAGACGCCGAGCGTTGGCCGTGGGAGCAGTATCGAAGACGTAGACATCATACTCATCCTCGAACATCAAGTCGATCATGTTCTCGAACATGGCCGATTCCTCAAAGGCCGGGTTCATCGTGGCAGACTCCACGAAATCCTCGGCCTTGGTCTTGATATCCGCGTACTTCAGGAACCACTCGATCTTCTCACGGATCTCCTTCTTAGATTCCTCGATGGTATCCTTGGTGTCGATCTCATAGGCCCAGAAGTTCGACTCGCCCTCGACCAGGGTGGGTTTCCCGAAGACATCCTGACCCAGCATCCCGGTCAGGGAATGCACAGGGTTCGTGGACGCGAGAAGAGTCCGTCGGCCCTGACGCGCATACCAGAGTGCAGCCGCGCCCGCCATAACGGTTTTGCCCACGCCGCCCTTGCCGCCGAAGAAGTTGTACTTCAGGCCGGGGTGC
>CAZEQC010000089.1:0-8618 GCA_964514285.1 uncultured Anaerolineales bacterium
CGCGCACTACGTGCGGCTGGCGGAGGAGATGATGAGCTGATGGCGACGACGGCACCTCTCCTCCGCTCTGTGTCCCTCTGTGCCTTCTCTGTGCCGCTCTGTGGTGCAAAGGGTCGGTTCGTCATCATCCACAAGTGGAGGTATCATGCCCAGAGCCCAGGCCCTCGTGGTCCGCGATGAGCGCGTGCTGATGGTCCGGCACCGTCACGACGGTGAAGAATACTGGTGCCTGCCCGGCGGCGCCGTGGAGCCTGCCGAGAGCCCGGCGGAGGCCGCGGTACGCGAGCTGCAGGAGGAGTGCAACGTCGACGGGGTGGTGGTCAAGAAGACGTCCTTCGTCCTGGACGCCTACGCCAGTGCGACGCACACCTTCTTGATCGACATCGGGGACCAAGAGCCCACATTGGGGTACAACCCGGAGCCGCCCGTGGGGCGGCACGCCGCGCGCCTGGTCGACGTGCGCTGGCTGCGGCTGGACGAGCTCCCAGAGCGCGACCGGGCCTTCCTCTGGGCAGCCGGGCTGCTCGGCGTGGGGGACTTCGCGGCCCAGGTCGAGCGTTGGGGCGACGAGATCAGCTACCCCGGCAGCAGTGTGTTGCACCGGTAGGGCGGTCGGGTGCCTCGCGCGTCAGATAGTGCAAGGTACCTCGCGTCGCCACATCCAGGTGCAACGCACCGGCGAGGCATCTGGGGCAGGAGCGCACCATTGAAAGGAAGAATGACATGACATTGACCCCCGAATGGCGCATCCGCATCGACAGCTGGCGCGAGGAGCTGCCCCGCCACATCCACCGCGCCCTGGGCCCGGTCGAGCTGGCCGGGTTCACCACCCAGGAGCAGCTCACGGCGGACCAGGCGCTCCGGCGCGACGTCCGGCCCATGCCGCCCGGCACGCGGTGGGGTGCCAAGTGGGACTACGGCTGGTTCCGAGGCCGGGTCGTCCTCCCGGCGGAGGCGGCCGGACGGCGCATCGTGGTCAAGATGGACGTGGGGGCCGAGAGCGCGGTCTACGTGGACGGCCGCGCCGCCGGCGCCGTCGACGACCGCCACGATGCCATCACCCTGACCACCGACGGTGTGCCCGGAACCGCCTACGACGTCCTCCTGGAGGCCTACGCCGGCCACGGGCCTCGCGTCTGCCACGCCGGGCCCACGCCGCCCGGCCGCGAGACGGTGCCGGAACCGCCGCTGGCGCAGGCCCTCGTCGGGCGGAGCACCTTCGGCATCTGGGAGGAGGCGGTCTACCAGCTGTGGATCGACGTGGAGACCCTCTACGACCTGCGCGAGAGTCTGGATCCGAACAGCCTGCGGGTGGCGGAGATCGACGCCGGGCTGCGTGACTTCACCCTCATCGTCGATCTGGAGCTGCCCCGGGAGGCGATGCTGGAGACGGTGCGGGCTGGCCGGGAGCGGCTGGCGCCGCTGCTGGCCTGCGTCAACGGCTCCACCGCCCCCACCATGGTCGCCTTCGGCCACGGCCACCTGGACGTGGCCTGGCTCTGGCCTCTGGCCGAGTCGGAGCGCAAGGCGCTGCGGACGCTCTCCACCCAGCTGGCCCTGATGGATGAGTATCCGGAGCACCGCTTCCTCCAGAGCCAGCCGGCTCTGTATGGGATGCTCAGGGCCAGCTATCCGGCGTTCTACCAGCGGGTCAAGGACGCGGTCGAGGCCGGTCAGCTTGTCGCCGAGGGCGCCACCTGGGTCGAGCCGGACACCAACATCCCGGGCGGCGAGAGCCTGGTGCGCCAGTTCATCCACGGCCAGCGCTTCTTCCGGGAGGAGCTGGGCGTCGACTGCAAGCTGCTGTGGCTTCCGGACGTCTTCGGCTACTCGGGGGCGCTGCCGCAGATCATGCGCGGCTGCGGGGTGCCGTACTTCTCCACCCACAAGATCTTCTGGACCTACAAGGGGGGCGATCCCTTCCCCTACAACACCTTCACCTGGGAGGGCATCGACGGCTCCGAGGTGCTCGTTCACCTGCACAACGACTACACCTCGCGCACCAACCCCGCCTCCCTCATCGAGCGCTGGAACGAGCGGGTCCAGAAGGACGGCTTCTCCAGCCGCCTGCTCCCCTTCGGCTGGGGCGACGGGGGCGGCGGGCCGACGCGGGACCACCTGGAATACCTGCGGCGGGAGAGGGATCTGGAGGGCGTGCCCCGGGTGAGCATCGACTCGCCCATCGCCTACTTCCGGGACCAGGAGGCGGCGGGCTGGCCCGAGGCCCGCTACGTGGGCGAGCTCTACTACCAGTGCCACCGCGGCACCTACACCTCCCAGGCCCGCACCAAGCGCGGCAACCGGAAGAGCGAGGTGGCGCTCCACGAGGCCGAGCTGTGGGGCGCGGCGGCTCAGGCCCTGGGGGGATACGCCTATCCGCAGGCGGCCATGGACGAGGCCTGGAAGCGCGTGCTGCTCAACCAGTTCCACGACATCATCGCCGGCTCATCCATCCGACGCGTGCACGAGGAGGCCGAGGCGGCCTACGCGGCGGTGAGGGAGACGGCCACCGAGGTGACCCGGCGGGCCTGCTCCAGCCTGGTCGAGGAGGACGATGCGCTGACGGTCTTCAACGCCCTCTCCTGGCCGCGGACGGCTCTGGTCCCCCTGCCCGAGGGCTGGGAGGGCGCCGCCGACCCGTCGGGCCAGGCCTTGCCCGACCAGACCGTGGGCGGCGAGGCCTGGGCGGAGGTGGCGGTGCCCGCCTGCGGATGGACGACGCTGCGCCCCGCCCAGCGACGCGCGGTACCGGACACGTTGCGGGCCACAGAGCGCCTGCTGGAGAACGACCTCCTGCGCGTCGAGCTCGACGAGCGGGGCGCCATCACCAGCATCCTGGACAAGGAGACCGGGCGGCCGTGGGCCGCCGGGCCCTGCAACGCCTTCCGGATGTATAAGGACGTCCCGACCCGGTTCGACGCCTGGGACCTGGACAGCATGGTCACTCGCACGCCGGTCGCGCTCGACCAGCCGGCGACCATCGAGGTGCTGGCCCAGGGGCCGCTGGTGGCCCGGCTCCGCGTCTCCCGCCCCCTCCACCAGTCGACGCTGACCCAGGAGATCGCACTGCGGCGGGGCAGCCGCTGCATCACCTTCGACACCGTCGTCGACTGGCAGGAGCGCCACAAGCTGCTCAAGGTTGCCTTCCCGGTAGCCATCCACGCCCACGAGGCGGTCCACGAGATCCAGTTCGGCCACATCCGTCGCCCCAACCACGCCTCGCGGCCCTTCGACGCCGACCGCTTCGAGGTCCCGCAGCAGCGATGGACGGCCCTGACGGAGGCGAAGCGCGGCTGCGCGGTGCTCAACGACTGCAAGTACGGCGTCGGCGTGCCGGGCAACAGCATCAACCTGACGCTCCTCAAGTCGGCGCTGGCGCCCGACATGACGGCGGACCGCGGCCGGCAGGCCTTCACCTACGCCTTCTACGCCTGGCAGGGGAGCTTCGCCGACAGCTCCGTGGTGCGCCGGGGCTATGAGCTCAACCACCCCGTCACCGTCGTCCCCGGCGCGGCGGGTCAGCGCTCGCTCTTCTCCGTCGACGCCGAGAACGTGATCATCGAGACGGTCAAGCCCGCTGAGGACGGATCCGGGGATCTCGTCCTCCGCCTCTACGAGGCCAAGCGGACGGCCACCCGCTGCACGCTGCGGACGCCGCCCGTCGCGAGGGCGCTGGAGACCGACATGCTGGAGCGGGAGGAGCGCGAGCTGGCGGCGGACGGCGGCCGGATCCCGCTGACGTTCCGCCCCTTCGAGATCAAGACGCTGCGTCTAGGCCCGCAGACAGGGTGCTGAACTGCCTGCGCGGGCTGCCCAAGAGGAGGAGATAGCAGATATGGAGGCTGTGGTCATCTATTGGTCCCGAACCGGGAACACAGAGAAAGCGGCCTGCGCCATCCGGGACGGACTGGAGACCGGTGGAGCGAACGTGCGGCTTCAGACCGTGGACGAGGCCGACGTGGTGGACTACTACGATTACGACCTGGTCTGCGTCGGGTTTCCGTCCTATCAGTGGTCGCCGCCCGAGGCGATGGTCAGGTTCCTGAAGCAGAAGCACAGGCACTACGCTCGGCAGGGGCGGGTCAAGGTCAACGCCCCGTCGGTGGAGGACACCCGGGCCCTCATCTTCTGTACCTACTCCGGCCCCCACACCGGCATCAACGAGGCGCTTCCCGCGGGCAAGTACGCCGGGCAGTTCTTCGAGCATCTCGGCATCCAGGTGCTGGACGAATGGTACATCGTGGGCGAATTCCACGGCAACGAGGAAGCCAGCACAGAAGGGTGCCTGGGGGACATTCGGGGGCGCCCCAACGAGGAGGATCTGAGACAGATCAGGGAGAGGGCCGCCAGCGTTGTCCGGCGCCTACGAGGCGGGGGCGTATGAGGGTGGGGGGCTGGCTGTGGCGTCTGGCCGGGGGACCTGAGATGAACATCTTCTCCTTACTAGACGGGCTGCGGGCCATCGCGCGCAACGGCCTGCGCTTCGCCACCGACCCCTACGACCGCGAGCGGTACCGGCGGCTGATGCCCCTGGCGACCCAGAGCTACAGCGAGCTGCTGGGCGTGCCCGATGAGGCGGCCCACGCGGCGTGGCGCTCGGAGGATCTGCTGCCCGCTGTGTCCAACTGAAGGGAGCGACGATGGAGGAAGCGAGGGGCTACTTCGAGTTCTTGGCCAAGCTGGGGCTCACCAAGCACATGGGGAGCCTGGAGGCCACCCAGCAGGTGATCGAGCTGGCCCACCTGCGGCGCGGGCAGCTCGTGCTGGACGTGGGCACCGGCGTGGGGGCGACGCCCGTCCACCTGGCGCGGGAGCTGGGCTGTCGCGTGGTCGCCGTCGACCTGCTGGAGGGCATGGTCGAGCAGGCGCGGGAGCGGGCCGGGGCGGCCGGCGTGGCTGATCAGATCCAGTTCGCCGCGGCCGACGCGCGGCGGCTCCCCTTCGCCGCCGGGACCTTCGATGCCGTCATCATGGAGTCGCTCAACGTCTTCTTCCAGGACAAACAGGGCGCCATGCGCAACTACGTGCGGGTGGTCAAGCCCGGCGGGTACGTGAGCATCACCGAGATGACGTGGCTCAAGCCGCCCTCCCCGGAGCAGGCCGACTACTACAAACGCACCGTCTACGCCGACGCCCTGCAGAAGGGCGACTGGATGGCGCTGCTGGAGGAAGCGGGCCTCCAGGACGTGGTGGGCCGCGCGCGGGCCGTCGACATCCCCCGGGAGGGGCGGCAGCGCATCCAGCGTTACGGCTGCCGCGGGTTCCTGCGGGTGCTGGTGAACACGGTGACGACCATCGTCAAAGATCGAGCCTCCCGGGACTTCCTCGCCAGCGTCACCCGCTCCCTGCCGGCGGATATGATCAGCGACGTGGGGTACGGGGTCTACGCCGGGCGGAAGCCGTGCTGAGGAGGGCTACCTCCCCTCTAACCCACGATGTGCCATATCGAGTAGAACATCAAGCGCATGACCACCGATGCGGCGAAGCCGGATGTCCTGAACAGTCGTCCCTGTACTATGTTAGCAGAGAAGACCACGAGAAACACAGACGCCATCCTTGGGCCCGTGGCCATCCCGAGCATCACTATGGCGCCGACCTGGGAGAGTGGCTCGATGAGGGAAGAGAGCACAATCGCCGCCCAGGACGTGGGTTCTTGCGCTCGGCCGCTTAGCATGACGTTTGAGATCAGCCAGACCAGAAGGGGCATCGGGAACAGCCTGAAGAGGATCTCGCTGACGAGTCCGCCGTACAAGAAGTACGGAATCGAGGCGGGAAACGGGGGTTCGTCCAGCGTGGGCAGGACGTGGAACAGTCGTAGCAGCATGAACGCGACCCCGAAGCCCAGACCGAGCGACAGGGGGATCAGTAGCCTGTGTCTGAGAGGGACTACCGCGTCCCAGATGCCAGGGTAGCCGGTTCTCTCTAGTAGGATGACGCCAACGAACCCCAGCAGGACCGTGATCAGTAGGGCGGGTACCGTCAGTTGAGATCGCTGGACGGCTGGGACGGTCGTGTCAAGGCCGAGAGCCAGGATGAGGGCGAGGAGGAGCGCGAGGACAGCGACCACACCCGCATAGCGCTTCATAGGCAGGGACGGCAATCTCATAGCTCTCTCCCTCCTATCGGTGCCCTGGGTCGAGCGTCACTCCGGCCACCCTCATTCATCCTCAGTTCCTTGCCTCGACGCGACCGCGTCACGGGACATCTGTGCACCCTCGTCTAACACCGTTTCGGCTGCGATGCGTTGCAGGAGCTCGGCTGTTCCCGCGGGCAGTCCAGCGAAGTACCTCGTTCCCTGAGGCGATTCGTGGCAGATGACACTGAAGAAGACACAGGCCGTCAGATAGGAGCCCTCTCGGCTGGGATGACTCCCGTCGCTGGCCCAGAGCTCCACCGCATCATCTGCCGCCCTGGCGCTCTGCCACGCCAGGCCAACGGGTGCCACCACGGCTCCTATCTCACGCCCTATCTCCACGTAGCCTGAGGAAAGCTGATCCTGCATCGTCTCGAAGCTTGGGCATCCCTCGGCAGCGAGTCCATCGCGGCGTCCCCAGGTCATGAACAGGATGGTCTCGGCACCAGCATGCTGAACTGCTTCGTGTAGCACACGAACGGCCGGGTACATGATGTCCTCGCGTCTACCGGGTACGCACGGAATCACGCTTTGCTCCTGGAGGATCACATAATCCCAGTCCTTCGACGCCAGCATGCCAAGCGTCTGCTCGGATGCAGCGTGGTGGGCGAGGGTCCATCCGCCTCTAGCTGATACGTCGACGTCAACCTCACGGCCGTTCGCACGCATGAGCTCGGCAAACATCTCCGGCATGTCGTTGGAGAAGGTGTAGCTGTTGCCGATGAACAGAATCCGCAGCGGCTCTCCGGGCTCAACACTTGGTTCTCCTCCATTGCAGCCGACCAGGAAGAGGGATACGGATGCCGCCAAGAGAACCTCGAGACATCTCATAGTCTTCATGTCTGGCGTCCGGCGGGCCGACCGGCGGAAGAGCTCGATGAAGCACGTCCTCTCATAGGCCCAGTGTACACCAACGAGGTCCAGGATTCAAGATCCAATCTCGACTCAGCTTCCAGGGCCCCCCTTCATCACCATCGGCAGGTAGAGACGCGCGCCAGTAGGCGGGGACGGTGTCACACCACACGCCTCCAGACTGACGTCGTCCACCCGGAAGGTGGTGGGAACGTCACCATCGGTGCGCACCATGAAGGTCAGCCCCACCTCCATACCGGCGTACGCGCTGAGGTCGATCATCTCCGGCCGCCACTGACCGAGGGGCTCCTCAGCCCGCAAGGTGAGCAGCACGTCGCCCTGCTCCGCGCCGTACTGGATCAGCACGTCCACGGCGTCGCCGGGCTGCCCGCTGGCGCTCTCGGCCAGCCACCAGAAGGCCAGATCGACTGAGGTGGCCTCCGCCGGGATCGGCGCGCCCTGAACGAGCTCTCCCTGTGCGTTGTCGGTGCCGCCCAACCAAGCCCCGTGAGCGCTGTTGTGACCCTGTCCCAGGCCGACGTCGAACCAGTGGCCCCAGGGGTCCAGCGAACCGGTCTCGAAGTCGCCGTTGACGAGCAACTCCTGGCACGTGGCCGGCGGGGTGCTCGTCGGTGTGGGCGTGGGCGTGGCCGTCGGCGATGGAGAGCCCGTCACCGTCGGCGTGGCCGAGGAGGTCGGCGTGGGCGAGCCGGTCGGCGGAGGCGCCGGGGCCCCGGGACCGGTGCCGGACCAGAAGCCAGCGCCCAGTCGGTAGTCGGCGCTGCTGAGCTCGCCGGCCATTGACTGACCGGCGCTCCCGTCCAGAGCGAAGTCCGTCGAGGAGGAGCGGCCGCCCCCGCCAGGGATGACGTGCCACCCCAGGTCGAACGCGTCCAGGGGCCCGGCCAGGACCACCGTGGTGACCAGCGATGCGAGAACCAGGCCGCCTGCGGCCTTGAGGATCTGTTGTCTGGTCATGGTCGTGCCTCACCGGTACACCCAGATGCGGACTCGCACCTGCGTGTTCCCACTCTCGTCGCGCTGACGACGCACGTGGATCTCCTGGGCATTGAGACCCCACCAGTAGGATCCCCCCTTGTGCAAGCCGCCGATGGTTTCGTACCAGTCGCCTCCAAGGCCAATGATGTTGCGCATGCCGTATGGGTTCTGGAATTGAAGATCCACCACGTAGTTGTCTGGATCGCCCCCGATACCGTGCGTCAAGGTGATCGTCTCACCCTGCGCGGGGGATTGCCAGCCGCTGTCGTAGGCGGGCCGCGGGAAAGGAGCTCCGCCGGCGGGGCCGATATCGCCCCGAAACGCCCCCGTGACGTGCAGGTCGCCCTCGGAGAAGATGGCCACGCCGGCGCCCTCGTTGCGCGCCCACACGCCCGCGTGACCCGCGTTGCTGCTCGTCGTCACGCCGAGCACGCCGTTGTTCCCCTCGCTCCGCCCGCTGACGCCAACACCGGCCTGGCTGTTGCCCAACACGGCGCTTTCGTCGCTGGCGCCCGTCCAACCCACGACACCGGCCCCGTCCTCGCTCCGGCCTCTGACTCCCGGCCCAGTGGTTCCGTGGCCATAGACGCCGCTCTTGTCCGTGGCCGTGGCCTCGCCCACAACGCCATCGCCG
>CAZEQC010000089.1:8628-14034 GCA_964514285.1 uncultured Anaerolineales bacterium
CCTTTGATGCCCTGGGTGGTTCCGTTGCCGTAGACCCCGGTGTGGCCGCCCTGGGCAGAGACGCCCTGTCCCGACCCGGCGGCATAGACCCCGATCATGCCGGATGGTTGCGGAATGATCGGCGTCGTGCCACTCTGGGCGAACAATTCGCTCACTCATCACCTCCTCAATCGACTTGTCGCCCAGCCCCCCAGACGCAAACAGCCGATCCCTTCCAGGTTTTCGTCCTGGTCAAGATCGGCTGTAGTATTCGCACGCCACCCCTCCTTACTCAGCGCCGGCTGCGGCTGCGGTGGGGGCTGCGATGGCGTTAGATTGTGGACGCTGTTCCTATTCTACCATAGCTCGAGGGCGAAAGTCAATGCTCTCGACCGGCATCAGTCACGCTGCCCCGCTTTCAACGCCCTTACCTCACTCACGGTCCAAACAGATGCCCGGCGGCTCTCGACAGGCCGCACTCGGCAAGCGACTCATCTCACAACTTGATCCCCCGGCGTGTCTCGACCAGGGCCATCACTTGCTCGAACAGCTCGTCACACGGCTCGGAATACGCGGGGCCGAGCCACTCAACCGTCGCTATCTGTTCCTCGAAGAACGGGGGCATGTGGCCGATGACCTGGCTCGCGCCTCCATACGAGTCCGCCGATCCGTACACCACCCGGCCGATGCGATGGAGCAGGATCGCCCCCAGGCACATCAGGCAAGGTTCGAGGGTCGTGTAGAGGGTCATCGCCCGCGAGCGCGCCCAGTGATCCTCGGGCACCTGCCGAAGGGCCTCGATCTCGGCGTGGCGATTCGGATCGTACGCGGGGAACCAGGCGGTGTTCTTCCCTTCGGCAATCACGCGTCCGTCGAGGCTAATGACGGCCCCGATGGGCAGGTTACCGTCCTTCCCAGCCTCCCTGGCGAGCTCGATGGCTCGTTGAAGGAAGAGCGCGTCGGACGCTGTGGTCTTCATCTGTTGCCCCGTCCCTCTTTGACAGGTCTACTCCTTCAGCCGGTCGACCAGAGCCACCGGATCCACCACGCGGCCCGCATCGTACGTCTCGCCCTCGTGCTCCACGTTGAGGGGCCGTCCTGTCTCGCGCGCCAGCTCCCAGAAGAGCTCGCGGCGGTCGGTGAGATCAAGCCCGCTCAAGTCGTCGTTGCGGAGATCGATGGGCAGGGCATGACCGTCCGATGGGGTCGGGTGGGGCAACGCCGCCAGGCGCCCACCCCAGGGAACCGTTCCAGGTTCCGGTTGCAGCGTCACGTTGGGCAGCTGAACGTCCTCGGGGATCGCGGGCAGCGGCTTCGCCATGACCACCGGCAGCAGAAGCGCCAGTAGCGCGCAGCCCTGCGCGCCGCGTGCCATGATCGCGGGCCACAGGCTGCGCAGGCGTTGAGCGGGACGGGCGAGGACGATCCCTTGCAGGAAGCGAAAGGGCATGGTCCACGGCAGGTAAACGTATGAGAGGCCATACAGGGCAGCGTTAGCCAACCAGCGCCGCCGGCTCCGAATGGCGGGAAGCAGCGCGCCGCGGTATAGGAACTCTTCCCCGAGGTGCGCGTTGACCAGCCAGCCCAACATGATGAGCAGGAGCAGATCCCACCGCCCGGCAAGTCCAGGACTGACGAACTCAAGAGGTGAGCTGTAGGCGCGGAAGTGACCAAAGAACCATAACGGAGTCCCTTGCTTGAAGACCGAGAGTATGATGTAGGGCAACGCGGCCTCGATGGCGTAGAGGGGCAGCAGAAGGAGGACACGGGGCAGCGTGCGCCACAGCAGGCGAGGGCGGGCGTTGCCGGTGCGGGGATGGCGCGGTACGTGCAATCGTATGCGCTCCCGGACCGCAGGCCACGCCAGGGACCCCGTCTCCCGGCGAACGAGCCACAGGGCCAGCGCAAACTGCCAACCTCGCCCAAGCAGCAGGATGGCGCCATACGTGATCGCTGCAGGGAAAGGGCTGATGGGGACCACGACGGGAGCCACAAGCCAGGCCAGGAGCACGGTGGGCAGCACCGCCGCCGCCCAAAGACCGACAAGCTGCTTGGCCGAGTGGCGTAAGGATGCTTCGTCTTGAGAGACAGTGTCCAGAGATGAACTCGACGATGGGTCAGTGAGATCGGGCACGATGATCACCTCCACCTGCTAGCAGATCACACATTGCGGCGAACAATCAGGGCTTTGCTGAAAGAAAGGAGCAGAGACCCTAAAGGTTTGAGACGATTAAGGTCAAGTTCAGAATACTTCTCCAAGGCTGCGATCTTGTCAGGAATATGACGGCTTACATCAAAACCTTTAGGGTCTGCGCGCTCAATGATCCCTTTTTCAGTGGAGCCAATCAGTGAAGCTCGTAGCGATCAGTGGGCGTTCAAGCCCCTATCCTCATTCAACCGGGAAGTGTCCGGCAACCAGGTGTTGGACCAAGGTCCCCATCTCCTCGATAGAACGGGTTCCTGAGGTCCTGACCCTTAAGCATTCCCAGAACACCCCTCCCGTCCCACCGGTTCCTACGGCCGTGCCCTATTGTCAGGTGCACGTCCTAGGCCCCCTGCGCTGGACGTCCCGCGGCTTCAGCTTACCCGACATCTCGCCATCCATATCATCTCCGAGCTGTCGTCTCGCAGTTCCTGCCGGTGGAAATCACCATACACCTCCTCGACCGTGAACCCGCACCGCGCCAGGAGGTGCTCCATCTCAAAGCGAAAGACGACGTGGAGCCGGATCGCCCCCCTGTCGAGCCGGTCCACGACCTGCCCATCGGGCCCGAGCTCCTCCCAGACCTTGTGGGAGATGGCCGTCTGCGTGGCGGGCTCATACGACCAGGCCTGCAGCGTGCGGATCGACCTTCCCGTCTTGGGATGGATGAACGGATCCGTCGCTTCAAAGACGCCGCCCCGATCCCCGGTCAGATCCCCAAGCCAGTCTATCTCCGGCTGATCGACGTGCACGACGAGGAGACCCTGGGGAACGAGATGCCGTCGGATCGCTCGGAGCGTGGCGACCTGATCGTCCGCCGTCAGGATGTTCTGGAATGAGTGACCAGGGATGATGACCAGGCCGAAGGCCTCGCCGAGGTCAAAGGCCCTCATGTCGCCCTCGACCCAGCGAACGTTGCTCATCTCGCGACTCTTCTCCCGCGCGACGGCCAGCATGGCCGCAGAGAGATCGAGCCCCACGACATCCACGCCATCCTGCGCCAGGCGAATGGCCACTCGCCCGGTGCCGCAGGCTATCTCCAGCACAGCCTGGCCCTTGGCCATCGACTCTGCGGCCAGGCCCCGGTAGAAGTCGATCTCCCCAGGCCAGTCAGGGACGACGGTGTCGTAGGTCTCCGCGTAGAATGCTCGAGCACGTTCCGTCGCGAATCTGGTCATCGATATCCCCGTGGACGACAGTCATCGTTGCGTACAAGGTAGGACCATTGGTCTGGAGCGAGCTGTCTGCCGGCCCAGTGCGGTACTCAATGGATTGACGCCATCTGCCATTGAGACGCTGGAACAGATATGGTTGGGCTACCGCGGTAGAAAACAGCGTACCCGCCGCCAGGGCGAGACACGTGCGACAGAACTCGATCCAAGAGGGCTGGTACAAGCGTAGTATACATCAGCGAGATGCCAAGTTCAAGACCCTATGCTTGTGAATTCCGACAAACTGGAGCGGGCTTGATGTCTGTCCCTATGAGCATGCCTGGGTTCAGGAAACCCATGCATCAAGGAGCGTGGGCGCGGATAAGATGCCCCAGAGTGAGACAGCTCCAAATGCCGCGTCAGTTTGCTGCGGCCAGGATCAGGTTGAGCAGGGCGTTGAAGGCGCTATGGGCAAGCATGGCAGGCACGATGCTTCTTGTTCGCTGTCGGATCGTGCCGAGCAGCAGGCCTACTGCGAAGGCGTATGTCACTTGCGCGATCGATGCCGGATGGATCTGGAAACGGTGGTACTGGACATGCATCACGCCGAAGGCCAGGGAGGTGAGCCAGATCGTACGTGAGAGTTGGAGAAACACGACATCACCGCAAGGTGCCCTCTCGGATGCTGTCCAGCCACCATTCGCACGCGGGGCCGTGTTCCTCTTTGAACTCACGGCGCAGTCTCTGCGCGTACTTCTCGTCGCCCGGCAGCATCAGGTACTGCAGAAACGAAAGCGCCATTCGTGCCATGGCGAAGGGCAACGCCCGTCGCTCACGCTCGGAGAGCCGTCTCGCGCAGCCCGCGTCATACGCGTCGACAAGCGCGCGTACCTCGGTCAGCCGAGCGCCCTTCTGGAGCAGATGGGCCAGCGGCAGGGCCAGGTCATCGATGCGCGGGCCGCAGACCGGGGATTGGCACGCCTCTCGCCTTCAGCGTCCGGCGAATCCGTTGGAGCTCTTGGAGCCGCTCTACACTACCCACGGTCCGTACACGCGCACGACGTGGCCGTCGAGCAGCACGTTCAGGGTGAAGCTTCCGCCCAGGTCTCGCGAGTTGCTCACGCGTAAGCCCCATCGGTCCGCAATGAACGCCAGGAGATCCGAAGACAAGACCGGCTCGGGGGCGGCCAGCTTGGCTGGGTCACCGTGGTAGACGCGCATCCGCCCGATTACTCCCTGCTACGCGGCAGAAGAACGCCCAGGGCGAAACCCTGGAGCAGCGCTCAACGCCAGCGATTGGATGATCTCTCGTGCCATAGCTGAGGTACAACGTGCACAGCTTGCTCGACTGCGGGCTGGACGAATCGTTCGATGCCGCCAGCCGCTTGGATCAGAGCCGTTGCTTCCCCTCCATACCGGTCCACGTGCTCGCGCACCGTCTCCACGTGTGCTTCGGGTCTACCCTGGCCTTCCAGCAGTCCGAGGTACGATTCGAGCCCGCCGCCGGCCAGCACGTACCCTCGGGCAACGTCCCACATCCTCTCGAACGTGCTCTGCGACACGTACGCAAAGACGTCGGGAGTGGGTGCAGCCTCCAAGGCTGAAGCCACGGCCGGGAAGTCGTCGAAGAGATCCTGGCTCAAGGCGTTGAACGTCACGACCATCACCTCTCCCGGGACGGGCAGGTCCTCCCACATCTCGAGGCCCAGGTCGTTCAGAAGACCCCGGCTCACCTCCAACCATGCCTCATCTGCTGCCAGATGGCCTACGTAGCCGGCCACAAACGCCTGCTCCGGCTCCGTCAGGGTGGACCAGCGGCGTAACAATAGAGCATCGCGCTGCTTCAGGAAGGTGGCAGAGCTTCCTGTCGTCGCTCCTCTGCCTTCCCCTTCTGAGAGCTTCACCAGGTGCGTCTGGTGCCGCTCAAGATCGGCGTAGTGGTTTGCGTCGACCAGCACGCTACCCAGCAGAAAGGCACCGTAGACCGCTGAGCTTGAGCGGACACGCCGCAGCGACGCCGAGACGCGCTCACCGATGACCAGATGGGCGATCAAGGTTGCCATGGCCCTTGTC
>CAZEQC010000090.1:0-4928 GCA_964514285.1 uncultured Anaerolineales bacterium
GCGCTGGGTTGGTCTGGAGAAAGAGGAGGGACTGGCTCTAGGCGATCAACTTAGGGAGGCGACAGTGCAAACGGGGCTGGAGAGAACCTCCAGCCCCGTTTCACGTTCTCGATGGGGGCACCTTGGGTGAGGGCCGAGTTGCCGGGGAGACGTGGATATAGGCGTTTTGGCTACCCGCCTTCCCAGCCCCTGTTGGGAAACGAGCCCGACCTACATCTCGACTTTGATCATACGGCTCTCGTGGTAGCCGACGGTGACGGTCCGCCAGCCGCTCAACATCTCGTCCACCTCGACATCGCCGGTGTCGACGCGCAGGCAGTCGAGGGGCTGCAGCTTCTGGCGCGTGGCGACGACGCGCACGTGGTCCGCTCCCGTCTCCCGGATCACCTGCGGCGTGAACTGCTTGTTCCCCCGGCCGAAGATGAAGCCGTTGCCTCCCAGCGGCGTGACAATGATCACTCGCTTCTCATGCTCCCGGAACAGGTCGAGGATGCCCCGCTCGTTCAGGTCCTCGCCCACCAGGGACCCGGCGTGGACGGCGTCAACGCCCAAGAGCGTCTTAGGCAGGTCCAGGGCGTCGGTGATGGCTCTGACGGTGGTGCCGGGGCCCAGGAGGTAGAGGGTCTCCTCGTCCATCGTCTCGGCGATGAAGGCCGCGATCTCCTTCTTTGCCTCCTCGACCGATGCGCTGCCGCTGGAGGCGACCTTCCCATGCTGGAGATGGCGCTGAGCGTGGGGGACCAGGAGGTAGCCGTAGTGCTTGGACGCCAATCGATCGTGGCGGAAGGCCTCCTCGTCGATGTCGAGAACCTCCTGCTCCGTGACGGGCAGAGTTCCGCCCACGCTGTCCTCCACGAAGGCGTCGACCAGGTCGGCCGCCGCCCTAGGATTGAGGGCGAAGGCGGCGCTGTAGACCTTGACGCCAGCGGGCACCGCGACGACAGGTAGCTGACAGCCGATGGCGTCGTAGATGTCCCGCGCGGTGCCGTCGCCGCCGACGAAGATCAGCAGCTCGGCGCCTCGATCCACCATCTGGCGGGCGATGCGCCTGGTGTCCGCAGGGGAGGTCTGGTCGTTGATCTCCCCCACCACGGTGACGTCGATGTCGGTCCCCTCGACGTGGTGGGCGCCCATCTCGCCGGGCGCTGCTAGAATCGTGATCTCGTCCCTATGCTCCAGGTGAGCCAGGAAGGCAGTCGTTCGGTCCGGCGTCACCGGATCGGCGCCCAGGTCGAGGGCTTTCTTGTAGAGCTCGCCGTCGGTGCCCTTGAGCCCGACGCTGCCGCCCATGCCGGCGATGGGGTTGACGATCAGTCCGAGTCGTTTCATAGGGTTAACGTCCCCCTTGGCCGGGCCCCTTGCCCGAGCGGAGGCGGCGCACGACGAACCGCAGGCCGCGGCCGAGGACGTCTTCCGCACGATCCACGATGGTGGTGATCTGCTGGAGGACGTCCTCCTGCCCCTCCCAATGCTCCTCCAGGATGGCGGGGTCGAGCTGATTGAGCTCGATGGCGATACTCTGCAGGATCCAGGCTGCCACCACGACATCGTCCAGGTAGCCCGGTGGACCGAGGAAGTCCGGCACCATGTCCAGCGGCGTGACGAAGTAGGCGATGCCGGCGGCCACCTTCGCCTTGGCCCGGAGCGGCACCCGGCTGTCGAGCGCCAGGCGGGACAGCAGGACGAAGAGGTCCGGCGCGGCCAGCAGATACTCGAGACGCTTCTCCGGGATGTCGCGCCTCTCGGCCCAGCGCTTCACCCGGTCCCGCAGCCGGCGGTAGAATCTCCTCTCCTGAGGGGTCCGAAAGGTCTGTTGGTCTTCCATAGCTCACTCCAAGACAGGTTGTGGACTGGCGGGTCTGTGACCCGCCAGGAGCGTGGGGGCGATGCTGGGCGGACCGGTAAGGGTCGCGTCAAGGCTCTGGGGACCGCTTGCCGGGAACGCCTGCCTAGAGCGCCTCGTTCAAGTCGCGCTGATCGAAGGCGCGCGGCCTGCGCTGCTTTCCTTCCTGCACCTGCTCTGCCGTCTCCTCGACGACGTCCGTCGCCTCGCCGCTGTGTACCGTGGGTGGCGAGAAGAGCTGGTGGACGTCCGTGCTCTCGCACTCTGGACAGACCATCTCGTCAGGTCGGTCTTCGGGTGACATGTAGAGATGCTGAAAGGTGTTGCCGCAGCTTTCGCATTCGTACTCGTAGATCGGCATCGGTCCTCCTTATCGTCTAGGTGGCAGGTCCCCTGACCAGCCACTGCTTCTTGATAGAAGGTGCAACGTCAGTATAAGGGTCTTCGTCGAGTTGGGCAAGGCAATGGGATCACCCACGATCGTCTCGTTGGCGCAGTTGGCCGCAGCCGGCCTGGATCGCCGCCCCACGCCGCACGCGGATGGTGTAGGGCACGCTGCGCTGCTCAAGGACGGCCGCGAAGGTGCCTATGGCATCCCTGGTGGTCCCGATTCCGTCAAAGCCCTGTGATGGGTTGAGGGGAATCAAGTTGACGTGGGCCAACAGGCGGCCTTCTGAGCTGTAGAATCGGTCGGCCAGGGCGTGGGCCTGCTCGGGGGTATCGTTAAGCCCTTCAATCAGAGCCCATTCGAAGCTGATGCGCCGTCCCGTCCGGTCCACGTAGGCCGAGCAGGCGTCGAAGAGAGCGTCTAGCCCGTAGCGGCGGTTGAGGGGGACGATCTGGTCACGCAGGTCGTCGGTGGCGGCGTGGAGGGATACGGCGAGGGTGATCTGCAGATCCTCCCGCGCCAGCTGTTGGATTTCGGGCACCAAGCCCACCGTGGAGAGCGTGATGTGGCGCTGGCCGAGTCGGAAGCCCTCGGGGTGGTTCAGGCGGCGGATAGCGGCCAGCACGTTGTCGTAGTTGGCCAACGGCTCGCCCATGCCCATCAGCACCACGTTCGTGAGATGGTCTCCCCTGTTCTTCAGGCGGCGGGCGAAGTGGAGGGCCTGGGCGACGATCTCGCCGCTGCTCAGGTCGCGTCGGAACCCCATCTGCCCCGTGGCGCAGAAGGGGCAGCCCAGGGCGCATCCCACCTGGGTGGAGAGGCAGGCGGTGCGGCGGGTCTCGTAACGCATGAGGACCGCCTCGATGGTCTCCCCGTCGGACAGGCGGAGCAGATCCTTGCGCGTCCGCCCGTCCGCGGTGCGGCTGGTGTCGACGACCTCCAGCAGGTCGAGCATCGCCTCCTGCGCCAGCCTGGCGCGGAGCTCCTTCGGCAGGTTGGACATCGTGTCGAAGCTATCGACCAGGTGGACGTAGAGCCACTCCCAGACCTGCTCCGCGCGGTAGGAGGGCTCGCCCCACCGCTTCAGGAGGGCCTTTAGGGTGGGTAGATCGAGGTCGTAAAGATGGATCGGCTCGCGAGTCTTGTCTGCTCTCTTCATCCTCGTTTCCTTCGGCACGCTGATGGCACGAAGCGACGTCCCAGAGGCGGAACGGGGCCTCGCTTCTGGCGAGCGGTTCGCTGCATCAGCTCTCCGACAGGACCTCCTTCCAGATGGGAATCAGGTTCGTGATAGCCTCACACACGAGGTCAGGCTTGAGGGAGGAGGCGCTTAGATCCTCCGCTTGGGTGATGCCCGAGAGCGTGAGCACGGTGGTCAGCCCCACGTTCGCTGCGCCGGCAATGTCGGTGTCGATGCGGTCCCCGATCATAGCCGTGGTCTCCGGCGTGGCGTCCATACGCCGCAGGGCCTCCTCGTACATACGCGGCTCCGGTTTGCCGGTGACCGTGGGGGTGACGCCGGTGGCGGCCTCCAGGGCGGCCAGGATGGCGCCGTTGCCCGGCGCCGGTCCCCGCTCAGTAGGAAAGGTGACGTCTGGGTTGGTGCCGATGAAAGCGGCGCCGTGGTGGATCAGGAGCGAGGCAGTGGTCAGCTCCTCCCAGGTTAGCTCGCGGTCCCAGCCGACGACGACGTAGCCCGCGTCCTCGTCGCTCAGCATAAAGCCCTGGTCCTCCAGGGCCTGTTCCAGGCCGTCCTCGCCGATGCTATAGACACGAGAACCGGGCGGCGCGATATCGCTCAGGTAGGCGGCGACGACGAGGGAGGACGTCAGGATGGTCTCCAGGGGTACCTCCACGCCGAAGCTGGCCAGCTTGGCCGCGTACTGCTCCGGGGTGCGGCTGGCGTTGTTGGTGGCCAGGGTGAACGCGATGTCGTGGCGACGGAGGAAGGCGAAGAACCGCTTCAGCCCGGGAAGGGGCTCGTCGCCCCGCCACAGCACGCCATCCATGTCGATCAGCAGATGGCGGATCGGCCTCAGCACCGAGGCTGGAGACGACTGCCGGGGTGCGGGAGATGCATCGATCGAGGCAAGCAGTTGGTCGTAGTCCGCCGGCGTGTCTACGTCCGCCAATACGTTGGGATCAGCGACCGGAACGGTGGCGACCGCCTCTGGGTGACGCTCGATCAGGCTGCGCCCCCCTTCGTCGCCCCTGACGGCGGATAGCTCCGGGAAGAGACGGCGCGGGAAAAGCGCGGGCGTCCCGCGGCGCCCGTCGTGGACGGGGTGAACGATGGGACGCTGGGATGCCTCAAATCGACGGACCAAGGCGCGCAGGAGGTCGGCTGTGACGCCCGGTTGATCGCACTGGAGGAAGAGCGCGCCGTCGGCATCCAATGGAACGGCGGCCAGGCCGGTCTGCACCGACGTGCTCATACCCTCCTCCCAGCGCCAGTTGACCAGGGTCTGGACGGGTCGGTCGCCAAGGACGGGATAGATCGCCTCGGCCTCGGCGCCGAGCACGACGATCACCGGGTCCAGCCCGGCCCGGAGCGCCACGTCGGTCACGTGGGCCAGCAGGGGCGACCCCTGCCAGTCCAGAAGCTGTTTGGGCCGACCGAAGCGCGTCGAGGCGCCGCCGGCGAGGATGACAGCGGCGATCTGCCTAGCCCCCAAGGGCCGCCCCAAGGGCCGCCCC
>CAZEQC010000090.1:5028-14014 GCA_964514285.1 uncultured Anaerolineales bacterium
CCCCAAGGGCCGCCCCAAGGGCCGCCCCGAGCTCGCCGCAGGGTCTATCGAATGGGTCACGGTGATGATACCTCCTTGTCCGGTGCGACTGGCCTACGAATTACGTCGTCTATTCTAACGCAAGTCGTCGTCGCGCGCAACGGCTTGCCAGCCTCTAAGGCGTCAACTATAATGAGGCGACGCGGATTCGGAGCGTGGGTGACAAACCCGCTTGGAGCGTGTCAAGAATCTGCGTAGAGCCACGATTGCGATGTCCCTTGGAGGTGGGATGAGATTATCCATCATTGTGCCGGTCTACAACGAAATCGATACCATCGCCGAGATCCTGCGGCGCGTACGAGCGGTGGATCTGACGGTGCCGATTGGGTTCGGTCTGGAGGATGGGTCGGTCGTCGAATTGGGGCGCGAAATCGTGGTAGTGGACGATGGCTCCGCCGACGGCACGCGAGACATCCTTCGCGGGATGGAAGACGATCCAGACCTAAAGCTCGTGCTTCACCAGGAGAATCAGGGCAAGGGAGCGGCGGTTCGCACCGGGCTCCAGCAGGCCAGCGGCGACGTGATGCTGATCCAGGACGCTGACCTGGAATACGATCCCCGCGACTACCCATCGATGCTCCAGCCTATCCTGGAGGGTCGGTCTCAGGTGGTCTACGGATCCCGTTTCCGAGGGGGACCGACAAAGGCAATGTTCTTCTGGCACATGGTTGGCAATCGCTTCCTCACGCTGGTGACCAACGTGCTCTACGACTCGATTCTCAGCGACATGGAGACGTGCTACAAGGTCTTCACTCGGGAGGTGGCCGGTCAACTCGACCTGAAGGCGTCTGGCTGGGGCTTTGACCCGGAGATTACGGCTCAGATTCTGAAGCTGGGCTACCGCATCTACGAGGTGCCCATCACCTACACCGGCCGTGAGTTCCACGAGGGAAAGAAAATCGGGTGGCGGGATGGCCTGACGGTGCTCTGGACGCTGGTCAAGTATCGTTTCCTACCGTGACCGAGGAAGGGCTGAGGCCCTTAACACGACGTCATCGCTGGGGCATTCTTCGGTGGGGCCTGGTGGGGCTGCTGCTCCTGGCCTGGGCGCTCCGGCTGCCGCCCCTGTTGCGGAGTCCGCTCCACCCAGATGAGGCCCTCTACGGGTACTGGGGCCTGCTGATCGGCCGAGGGCGGGATCCCTGGTTGACCAGCGGCCCGGTCTACAAGCCGCCCCTGTGGCCCTACCTGGTCTCCGCCTTCCAGCTCCTCCTCGGAGACACGAGGATCGCTCTGCGCCTGCCCGGCGTGATGGCCGGGCTGCTGACCATACCCCTGAGCGGGGCGTTGGCACGCGGGCTGTACGACGATGCGTGGGCCGGCGCCAGCGCGGCAGTCGCTGCGGCGCTCTCTCCCTTCGCCATCACTTTCTCCGGCACGGCGTTTCCGGATCCCCTGATGGTGGCGCTGGGCCTGGGGGCGTGTGTGGCGGCCGCGTGGGGGCGCTCGCGCTGGGCGGGCCTGCTGGCGGGGCTGAGCTTCGCTACCAAGCAGACCGGGCTGGTGTGGCTGCCTTTGGCCCTGGGCCTGATGCTGGCTCGAGGGGCGGGGAGGGGATCTCGTGCGCGGGGCGCGCGGATATCCGGGTTTCTGATCGCCTGCCTGGCACCGGCCTTGCTGACCTTCGCTTGGGACGCCGTCCGGGTGGCGCTGGGCGGGGGCGCTTTCTGGTCCGCCGGCGTCGTCGGCTACGGCGGTCTGCGTCTCATTTGGTCCCACGAGCTGTGGCCTCGGCTGCGGACGTGGGCCGGTCCGATGAGGGCCCTGTTCGCGTCACCGGTGGTCCATGGGCTCCTGCTGACGGGCTTGCCCGTTCTGCTTTGGAAAGGGCTGATTCGGCGCCCGGGGACGCGCCGCGCTCTCTTTGACTTGCTCCTAACCTCCTTTTCCATCATCTACGTGCTCCTCCACTGGCTGGTCGCTTTTCCCGTCTGGAGCCGCTATCTGCTGCCGCTGGCGCCCATTCTGGCCGTCCTGCTGGGGCGGGTTGTCCGACTGGGCTTCCTTACCAGGCCGGGCCGTCGGCAGCGCGGCCTGCGCCCGGCTGTGGGCGCTTTGCTCCTGGTCCTTCTGCTGGCGCTGCCGGCCCGGGAGGCGAGCGCGGGCCGGACCTCGCTGGCTGAGGAGGGCCTTGCCTACGATGGCATCGACGCCGTCGTCTCCTTCTTCAGCGAACTGCCCGAGGGGTCGGTCGTCTACCATCACTGGCTCGGTTGGCACTACCACTACGGGCTGTTCGACGGCCCGGTCTACCTGGCCTATTGGCCGACCCCGGCGTGGCTGGCTCGGGACGTGCAGGCCTTCGGACGGCGGGAGCCGCGGTACGTGGCGTTCCCGGCCTGGGCGTCGAGCGCGCGCGCTGAGCGGGCGCTGGCCGACGTCGGCTACGGCCTGGAACCGGCGCTGCAGGTCAGGGGCGACGGTGGCGATCGGGCGTTCGTGGTCTATCGGGTCGTGCCGTTATCCGCCCTATGAAGCGCTTAGGCCGTCTGCTGGGCGACGCCGCTGTTGTGGCGCTCCTCTGTCTCCTGGTCATCGCCGCTACCTGGCGGATCACGCTGGCCGGGCGGGTGCTGGCCGGCGGTGACGTCTTCACCTACTTCTACCCCTACTGGGCCGAGGCGACGCGGGCGATTCGCTCCGCGCGGCTGCCGCTGTGGAATCCCTCCCTCTTCATGGGAGTACCCTTCTTGGCCAACAGCCAGGTGGGGTTCTTCTACCCTCTCAACTGGCCGCTATGGCTGCTCCTGCCGGCGCACCGCTCGGTGCACGTGACGATCGTGCTGCATTTGTGTCTGGCGGCGGTCAATGCCTACGTGTGGGGACGTTCGTCGCTCCGCCTCGGGCGGGTGGGTGGGTGGACCGTCGGCGCCGTGTTCGCGCTGGGGGGCTACCTGAGCGCTCAGGGGGAGCACGTTAATCAACTGCAGGGATTGGCCTGGCTGCCCTTGATGCTGACGATGGCGGGTCACATCGCTCGTCTCTCAGCTGCTCGGGCTGTCTCGAAGGCCGATCCTGGGTGCGAGGCGGAAGGAACCCGGCTGTGGCGGGGGCGTCTGCGGGCCTCCTGTGCCCTGGCGCTGGTGACCGGCCTGATCCTCCTGGCTGGTCACACACAGACTGCCTTCATCTCGCTGTTGGGGACGGCGCTGTACGGTCTGGTGCCGCCGTTATGGCGTGCTCTCCGCGGCGGCGGCTGGCGGCCGGTGGTGGGAGGGGCGGTGCCTCTTGGCGCCGGGGTGCTGCTCGGTGTGGCGCTGGCGGCGGTCCAGCTCCTTCCCACCTGGCAGTTGTCGCGGTTGTCCGTGCGTGCCGGAGGCCTGCCGTTCAACGAACGGGTCTCCTTCTCCCTGTCACCGCTCTACGTCGGGCGCGCGCTTCTGCCGCCTCTTGGGGGAAGGATCCCCCCGGAGCAGATCGAGCACGTGGCCTACGTGGGTATCACCGGGCTGGCTCTGGCGTCGGTGGGGTTGCTGACGGATTTGCGCCGTCGCCGGGAGGAAGGACCTGGAGCGGGGGACGCGCATCGAGGCGTCTACGCTATCGTTCTCCTGGGTCTCGCCTTCGCCCTGGGTCTCTACAACCCGCTCTACGTCCTCCTGGCGCGCTACGTCCCCGGCTTCGCTCACTTTCGGGTGCCAGCCCGCTGGTTGGCGCTCTACGTGATCGGCGTGGCGGCGCTGGCCGGCCATGGCGTGCAGGCCTTGTGGGCCCGCAGGGCGCCGGCCAGAGGTCTCGTGCCGCCTGTGGCCGGTTTGCTGGTTGTTCTGATCGCCTGGGGGGCAGCGGGCGTCTGGCTCGTCGGCGACGGTGACGTCGATCCGGTGGGCCTCGTGGGCTGGGCAGGCGCAGTCGTGGGCTCCCTAGGGCTGCTCCTGGTCGCGCGCCGGGGCCTGCGAGCGGCGACGGTGGGCCTGCTGTTGTTGTTGACGGGAGAGCTTCTCCTGGCTGGCCGAGCGCTGCCGCAGACCCGCGCGACCGCGCCGCAGGCCTTTACCAGCCTCCGCCCGGCGATCGCCCATCTGTTGGCCTCCGAGAGCCCGAGCGCGGCCCCGCGCGGTCGTTTCCTCAGCATGTCGGATACCACGTTCGACCCCGGTGACCTCTCTCTGATCAAGAGCATTTTTGGTCCTCAGTTGTCGGACCAGCAGCTCTATGACTACGTCGTGTCCACCAAGCAGAAGGAGATCCTTAGCCCGAACCTGCCTCTGGCCTTCGACGTGCCGGCGGTGGATGGGTACGGTGGGGGGCTGCTGCCCTTGCAGCGCTATGTGTCGCTCCAGCGTGCCTTCCTGCCGCCGCAGGAGGTTTCTATCGATGGACGGCTGCGCGAGAACCTGACGAGGATCCCGGCGGGGCGGTGGCTGAGCCTGTTCAACGTGCGCTACGTCATCACCGACAAGCTGCGGGATGCCTGGATTGACGACGTCTTCTATGATCTTCAGTTCGGCGCGCGTCTGTTCCAGGGCGAGATCGCCGCCGTGGGGGAGGTGCCGACATTCGAGGCGACGGCCCTGGGCCTGGTCTCTCACCTGGCGCAGGGAGCGGCGGTGCCCGAGGGCTCCCCGGTGGGCCTGGTGAGGGTGGGGTTCGACGATGGGGCGGTGCGTGCGTTTGAGATGCGCGCCGGTGAGCACGTACAGGAGGGCTCTCTGCACAGTCGAGGGGATCGTACGGTGACGCGACTGCAGTGGTCGGAGCCGAGCGTGCCGCTGACCGTCACCGTCCAGGCGGCCCTGCCCGATGGCGCGTGGGCCGTTCAGGGCGTAAGCCTGATCGACGAGCGGACGGGGAGCTTCCAGTCGCTGGTGCTCTCGGATCGCGGCCGCTTCCGGCTGGTCCATTCAGGGGACGTGAAGATCTACGAGAATCTGGAGGTGCTCCCCCGGGCCTTCTTCGTGACCCGAGCCCAGGTGATGGGCGATGACGAGACGGCTCTGCGGGTTCTGCAGGATCCGACGTTCGATCCCTCGTCGCAAGTGGTGTTGAGCGGTGCCTCCCCGTCCTGCGTCTCATCGCGGGAGAGCCCGACGGCTGTCACACCAGCGGCGAGCGCGACGATCACGGCCTACGGGCCGGAACGGGTGGTGGTGGAGGCGACGGTGGACCATCCAGGCTATCTGGTGCTGACCGATGCGCACTATCCTGGCTGGCAGGCGACGGTGGACGGCGAGCCCGCACCGATCTGTCGGGCCGATCTGTTGTTCCGGGCCGTGGCGCTGGAGCCCGGCCACCATCGTGTGGTATTCACGTTCCAGTCCGCCCTGCAGCGCATCGGCGCGGGCATCAGCTTGAGCATGCTGGTCGTCCTGGCGGCTGCGCTGTCTTTTGGAGCACGTAGACTTGACATAAACGGTTATTATGCTACACTAGTCGTTGTTAATTGAACTGGCGTCAATTGAGCTCGTGGAATCAAATGCACCCCCCGAGCCCAGGTGCGGGCATCGTACAAGCGCACGTCGGTCGCGCTCCCTGGTCGAGACCGCAGCCGGGTGGTCGGTGGGTGCTTTTTTATGGTAGATGGTTAGCGACATAGGAGTAGAAAGATGGACGATTATCTGAGAATTGTTCCCCTGGGCGGTTTGGGGGAAGTTGGCAAGAACATGATGAGTATTGAGTACGGAGAGGACATCCTGATCGTGGACGTCGGTATGATGTTCCCAACGACAGGTATGCTGGGGATTGACTATATCCTCCCAGATTGGAGTTATCTTCGAGACAAGAAGGACCAGGTGCGTGCAGCGATCATCACGCATGGGCACATGGATCACATCGGGGCCCTATCTCACTTCCTGGAGGAGTTCAACGTACCGTTGTACGCCACCCGCTTGACGCGCGGCCTGATCGAGGTCCAGCTTGCGCAGCGGGATATGCTGAATAAGACGACGCTGCACACGATGACGCCTCGCGATACGTTTGAGATCGGTCCGTTCACCATCGAGCCTTATCACGTCTGTCACTCCATTCCGGATACAGTGGGGTTGGGCATCACGACGCCCGAGGGGCTGATCGTGCACAGTGGCGACTTCAAGTTCGATCATACCCCGGTTGACGGTTGGCCCACCGACTACGCCAAGCTGGCGGAGTTCACGGGCCGGGGCGTGTTAGTGCTGTTATCCGATAGCACCAATGCGGACACGCCGGGACGGACGCCCTCGGAGGCTGCGCTCTACGATGCTTTCCACCAGATCATGCGTGAGGCGCCGGGCCGCTTGATCGTGGCTACCTTCGCCTCATTGATCTCGCGCGTGCAGCAGATCGTGGACGTCGCAGCCGAGCATAACCGGAAGATCGCTGTGGCGGGGAGGAGCATGGTCAACAACACAGCCATGGCCCGCGAGCTAGGCTACCTCGACATTCCCGATGAGATGATGGTTGACCTGCGAGATGTCGACAGCTTGCCGCCCGACGAGGTGGTGATTATGGCCACGGGCGCTCAGGGCGAGCCTATGGCGGTGCTGAATCGACTGGCCACGGGGCGCCACTACACGCTGAGCATTCAGAAGGACGACACCGTTGTGCTCTCATCCCATACCATCCCGGGCAATGAGGAGATGATCCACGAGGTGATCAACCGTTTGTTCCAGAAGGGCGCCGACGTCTACTACGATCCGGTCGCCGACGTGCACGTCTCGGGACACGCCAGCCAGGAGGAGCAGAAGACGCTGATCAACATGCTGCAGCCGCGCTATTTCGTGCCCATCCATGGCGAAATGCGCCATCTGAGGCAACACGCCAAGGTCGCCAGCGCCCTCGGGATACCCGACGAGAACATCGCCGCCATCGAGAACGGCTACACGCTTAACTTCAAGAACGGGAAGATGGAGATTGGCCAGCGCGTGCCGGGCGGCTACGTCTACGTCGATGGCACGATGGTAGGGGAGATCGGCCCTCGAGTGATGCGGCAGCGCGGGGAGTTGGGGGAGGCGGGTTTCGTGACCGCTGTGGTGCCTTTCAACCCCCGAACGGGGCGGGCGAGCGACCAACCGCGCATCATCACCAGGGGCTTCGTCTTCGAGCCCGAGTCTGAGGATCTGCTGACGCGGGCTCAGGACGTGGTTCGATCGGCGGCGATGGTCTCGCCAGGGACGAAGCCGGCGGATGTGGAGAAGAGCATCGAACGCGCTCTGTCGAACTTCCTGCAGCGCGAGACGCGTCGAGATCCCGTGGTCACCGCAGCTGTTGTGGATATTACGTGACGATCCCCTTTCGTGCAGCTGATGGTTTCGCCTGACCTGCAAGAGAAGACCAACCATCTGCGCCGCCTGGTCCGAGGGCTGGGCGGCGTTGGTGTTGCTTACTCGGGTGGCGTGGATAGCACGCTGCTGCTGGCGGTCTGCCAGGAGGTGCTGGGTACCGAGCAGGTCTTGGCCCTCACTGTCGTCTCGCCCATGGTCCCGGCCCCGGAGAGGGAACGAGCGTCGGGGATCGCGAAGCGGCTGGGCGTTCGGCACCGGGAGGTGACGTTCGACCTCCTGGGCCATCCCGACGTGAAGGTCAACCGCCCTGATCGCTGTTACCACTGCAAGCGGGCCTTTCTGTCGCGTTTGTTGGAGGTGACGAGGGAAGAGGGTCTGAGCGCGCTGGTCCGCGGCGCGAACGCCGACGATGCTGACGATTATCGCCCGGGGATGCGGGCTGGCGAGGAGCTGGGCGTCCGAGCGCCGCTACAAGAGGCCGGGCTTACCAAGGCGGACGTCCGGGCCCTGTCGCGCGCCAGAGCACTTCCCACGTGGGACCTCCCCGCCTCGGCCTGTCTCGCCTCGCGGATTCCCTACGGCACCCCCTTGACGGCCGAGGCTTTGCGGCGCATCGACGCCGCGGAGTCCGCCCTGCGGCGCCGGTTCTCGCTGGGGCAGCTCCGCGTGCGCGATCACTTCCCGGTTGCTCGTATCGAGGTCCCGGAGGAGGCCATCGAGCGTTTATCGCGGGCCGACGTCCGGGAGGACGTGGTGGCTGCGTTGCAAGCGGTCGGCTACCGCTACGTGACTGTCGACCTGCAGGGCTTTCGCAGCGGCAGCCTGAACGAGGCCCGGACGTAGAGTAGCCTCGCTCATTCCTTGCTGCTTGCCCTAGCGAGCCGTCCGTCGTTCCTCCGTTGGATGCGCCGTCAGCCGTGAATGAGTTGCGGCAGGCAGCCAGTGCAGACCCAGAGGCTCTCGCCAGCCTTGCGGCAGGGCAAGAGCACGCGGCTGTCCTCGCCGGCCCCGCAGACGTGGCAGGTCTGCTCGAGATAGGTCTCGCTGCGCTGCGCCATCTGCTCCTCGGCGGCGTGCTCGTCGAAGGCTGGGGCCTCCCGAACTTCGATGCTTAGGGCGCCGGTGGGGCAGACGCCGATGCAGAAGCCAGCGCCGTCGCAGAGCTCCTCGCGCACCACGCGGGCTTTGCCATCCACCATCTCGATGGCTCCCTCGGCGCAGGGCGTCACACAGGCGCCGCAGCCGTTGCAGAGCTCCTCATCGATGCGGACGATCTGACGCCTGACGGTGGCAGGCGCTTCCTTCGTTCTTTCCTCGTTCATCATCATAATCAGGTTGTCGTTCACTACTCGTCATCCTCTTGAGTCAGCCTTGGATCAGAGAGGCGTGTCCCTCTTCTGTGCCACGCTATGATAGCACAGACCCGACCGACCGTCCGTGAGGAAAGTCACATGGGGGGATTTCGGGGACGGCGGATCACGCCATTGTGTGCCACTCAAGAGCGCCGGCCTGCCGGCAGGCCTCGTACGTCCGCTGCACGGTGGCCTGGGCGGGGGCTCCGGTGGTCGATCGTCCCATCATCCAGCGGGGCGAGATAGGCCGCGGCGGACCGTGCATCAGCTCGCGGCCTCGGTAGGCCTCCCCTTCAAGATCGCCCTCTTTCTGCGTGCCCAAATGAGGCTGTTGCTAGTGATCTTTCACAGAACAGACCTCGGCCAAGCCCAAGGGACTTGGGCCGCCTGCTCCCA
>CAZEQC010000091.1:0-13688 GCA_964514285.1 uncultured Anaerolineales bacterium
TCTACAACGACGGCGTGCTGATGACCATCAACTTCGCCGCCATCTTCGGCGCCGTCATGTTCGGCCTGGAGCAGCAGATGCTGCTGGTCTTTATGATCATCGTCCAGGTGACGAGCGTGGTGGGGGCCTACGTCTCCGGCCTACTCACCGAGCGCATCGGCAACAAGCGGACGTTGATCCTCTTCATTCTGCTGATGTTGGGGGCGGTCCTGGGGCTGTTCTTGAACGAGTCGGTGACGGGGTTCTTCATCGTGGGCGGCGTGGCGGGATGTGCTCTCTCGGCCGTTCAGTCCGTCAGCCGGGGGATGATCGCCGTGCTCAGCCCACCCGGGCGCAGCGCTGAGTTCTACGGCTTCTTCGCCGTGGCCGGCCGCACCTCGTCCTTCATCGGCCCCACCATCTACGGCATCGTGGCCGCCGAGGCCGCGCTCTGGTTCCAGGGCCAGGGGGAGGCGGCCTCGTTCCTCTGGTTCCGGGCCCACGAGCGGGGCGCGGCGCTGGCGGAGCAGCTGGGCCAGCGGGTGGCCATCCTGCCGGTGATGGCCTTCCTGATCGTCGGCCTCGGGCTGCTGCTCTCGGTCAACGAGCGAAGGGCCCGTTCAGAAGGAGCGTGAGGAGTTGCTGGTCTCCCGACCAGCAACAACGCTTCCTTGGTAGGCCAACCACAACGCCGTAACCAGGAGCGCTGATTCTGGACCCGGGGTTCTGTCGAGCCGCATGAAGAGCCAAGAAGCGGTGCCGGTTAACGTGGAGCACAACACTGTGCAGTTCCAACTGAAACCCCGGGGTCTCTGTCGCCAAAACCTCTGCATCTCACGCCGTAACTGGGTGCACGAACGAGTTGTCATAGACACACGCTGATCAGGTGCAACGCACCGACAGATAGGCGCGACAGTTCGTTAGCACACCCGCCGTAACTGGACCACTTGCGCCAGGTATTGTACACTATAGCGAGCGCAGTGGGGCGGTGTGATGCACGGGCAACGGAAGGGAGCGGTGCCCCCGCTGACGACGTCACAGCCCGACCAGACATTGAAGGGGGAGCCCTATGGCCGAGACCGAGCCAAATCGCGAGCGGTGGCCGCTGGCGACCCTGGCGGGGCTGTTCACCCTGCTGATGGTCACCTTCTTCATGTGGCCCCGCCGGCACACGTACGCCACCCTCGCCTTCTGGGCTCAGGCAGTCGCCATGGCGGCTGGCGCCCTGGCCATCTTCGTCCTCCTGGTGGCCGGGTGGAGAGAGGGTGCCGAGATCCTGAGAGCCTTCCTGAGGCAGGGAGGCGATTCGGGTCAGCCGCCCTCGACGACGGTCGAGGGATCCGCCGAAGGGGCCGAGGAGAGCCCCTCCTCCAACGAGCAGTGGCAGCGATCACCCATCCCCGTGCCGCCCGACGCCCCCCGGCCGCCAGCGACCTTCCGGGGCCGCGAGGATGAGCTGCACGAGCTGAGAGAGGCCATCAGCGAGGGCGGCGGTGTGGTCATCACCGGGCCGGACGGGGTGGGCAAGACAGCCCTGGCGCTCAAGCTGGTCGAGCAGCTGACTCCCGACGACCCAGACGCCCAGATCTTCATCGACCTGGGAGCCACCACCACCCCGCTGACGCCGGTGCGCGTGATGGGCCAGGTAATCTACGCTCTCCACGCAGGACAGGGCCTCCCGCTGTCGTTGACCGCTCGGGCCCAGTTGTGCCGGTGGATGCTCCACGACGAGCAGGTGCTGCTCCTCCTGGACGACGCGGCCGACGCGGAGCAGGTCCGGGCGCTGGTGCCGCCCACCGCGTGCGCCCTGGTGATCACGTCGCGACAGCCCCTCCCACTGCCGGGCGTCCACACGCTGGAGCTCGGCCCGCTGAGCGAGGAGGCGGCGGGCGATCTACTGCACGTCATCGCCCCCTGCCTGGACGTCGAGGTCGCCGCAACCCTGGCCGAGTTGTGCGGACACGTGCCGCTGGCGCTGGAGCTGACGGCCAGGGCGCTGGCGACCGGCGAGCTGGAGCCGAACGACCTGGTGCAGCGCCTGGAGGACGGGCTGGAGCACCTCGATCCGCTGCAGGCCTCCCTGAGCCTGAGCTACGACCTGCTCGACGAGGGGCTGCGGAGGCTGTGGAGACGGCTGAGCGTCTTCTCCATCCCCTTCGAGGAAGCGGGCGCCGCAGCGGCCTCGGACATGACCCCGGATAATGTGAGAGAGGGACTGGAGCAACTGGTGGCCCGGGGTCTGCTCGTCTGGCGTGAGACGAGCGAGCATTATAGGCTCCACGATCTGGCGCGCAAGATGGCCTACGCCAAGCTGCAGGCGCTGGAGGATCCCCGTCCCGCCCATCGGCGGGTGGCGCGCTATCTCCAGGAGGAGCTGCACCCAGAGCGAGGGCTGACGGCGCCGGAGATGTTGGAGGCCGCAGATCAGTGGGAGCGAGGAGAGGCGTGGGAATCGTTCGCCCACGGGACGACGGGATTGATCCACAACCTGTACAATCTGGGCTATGAGGAGGCGATTGAGACGCGGTTGGAGCGAGCTCTGGCAGCGGTTGAGGAGCATCTCGATGACCCGAAGCTAACGTCAACCCTGTTGCACGACCTCGGCGTCATCACCGCGGCCCGGGGGGCGCCCGAGCTGGCGATTGAGCGCTATCAGCGGAGTATCAGCATCTCCAAGCGCACGGGCGACGCGGCGGCTCGAGCGCTGACCGAGCTGACCCTCGGCGGGGCCTACGTCGCTACCGGTGAACCAGGCCGGGCCGTCGAGATCTATCCTGAGGTGATCGAAACGATGCGCAGCGAGGGGCTCAAGGAGCAGATGGCACAGGCCTACGTGGCCATGGGGCTCGCCTACGCGGACCAGGGCGATCTGGATCGGGCCAGGAAGGCCTTCGACGAGGGGATCAAGGCCTTCGAGGATCAGGACGATCTCCTCGGTCTGGCCGACGCCTGGGGCAATCTGGCAGAGTTATACGCCGGCCAAGGGGCCTGGAAGCGGGCCATCGCCTGCTACCAGGAAGAGAAAGAGGCCTCCAAGCGCTTGGGCTACTTGCCCAGGGTGGCCAAAGCGTGGTACAAGCTCGGCCAGGCGTACGCGGACCAGGGCGCGTGGGAGAAGGCCGTCGATGCCTACCAACGGGGTCTGGTGGGCAAGCGGTGGTTGAGAGACGTCCACGGGGTAGCCGCCGGGCTCCAAGCGCTGGGTCAGCTGCACGCCCGGATGGAAGCGTGGGAACAGGCCACGGCGTGCTACCGGGAGAGCCTGCAGATCTACAGGCGCATAGGCAGCGATCAGGACCAGGCGATCGTATGGTCCCGGATGGGCGAGGTGTCGACGCTCCAGGGCCAGTGGGACCAGGCCGTCGAGCGTTACCGGGAGAGCCTGAAGGCCGCCGAGGCGGCGGGTGACCTCGTCGGGCAGGCTCGGGCCTTCGGCGGCATCGGGCTGGCCCATAGGGAGAAGGGAGCCCTGGACGAGACCCTCGAGGCCCTGACGCAGAGCATGGCGATCCTGGAGCGGCTGGGGGACACCTATAACGTCGCCGTCGCCCAGGTCGGCATCGCCAATATCCACCTCCAGGCCGGCAGAATCGAGGACGCCAAGCCGCTCCTGAGGCACGCGTACGTCGTCTTCGCCCACCACGGCTCTCCGCACGCCGACGGCGTGGCGCAGGCCCTGGTGGAGGCCTGCGGCTCCTTGGAGGCTGCCAACGACTACCTGGCCCAAGTCTTCACGGTGCACGACGTGGACTGAGGCCCACCGCGGGTCATAGACCCGCTGGAAGCTGGAGGCACTATGCAGCTAGGCGTCGACATTGGAGGGACGTTCACCGACTTCGTCCTCACCGAGGGCGGTGGCCTGCGCATTCACAAGGTCCTGAGCACACCAGACGATCCGGCGCAGGCGAGGCTGTCCGGCCTGCGGGCCCTGCTCGCGGAGGTGGGCGGCGCTCAACAGCGCGCCCTGCGGCGCATCACGCACGGCTCCACCGTGGCGACCAACGCCATCCTGGAGCGGAAGGGCGCCCGGGCGGCGCTGATCACCAGCGCGGGCTTCCGCGATATCCTGGCCATCGGGCGCCAGAACCGCTCGGATCTCTACGCCCTCCAGCCGCGCCGCCCGGCGCCCCTCATCCCCCGGTGCCGCTGCTACGAGGTTCCCGAGCGCCTGGATCACGATGGCGAGATCCTGACGCCGCTGGACGTAGACGCGCTGGACACCGTGTTGGACGAGATCGAGCGGGAGGGCGTCGACGCCGTGGCGGTCTGCTTCCTCTACAGCTACGTCAACCCCGCCCACGAGCGCCTGGTGCGGGACCGAGCCCTGGCCCGGACGTCCCTGGAGCCCTGGCAGATCGCGCTCTCCAGCGACGTGCTGCCCGAGTTCCGCGAGTATGAGCGGGCCAGCACGGTGGGGCTGGAGGCCTACGTCCGCCCGGTGGTGCACGGCTACCTGCGGCGGCTGGAGCGTGAGCTGGCCCCTGAACGGGTCCCCGGGCTGGGAGAGCGCTTCACGCTGCGCATTATGAAGTCCGACGGGGGGCTGATGAGCGTGAGCCGCGCCCAGGAGCGGGCGATTCACACTGCCCTGAGCGGGCCGGCGGCCGGCGCCATCGGCGCTTTCCACCTGGCCCAGCTGGCCGGCTACGACCAGGTGATCTCACTCGACATAGGGGGCACCTCGACGGACGTGGCCCTCTGCCCAGGCGACCTGGTGCGCCGCCCCGAGGCCGAGATCGATGGGCTGCCGCTGCGCACCCGGGTGCTGGACATCGAGACCATCGGGGCCGGCGGCGGCTCGATCGCGCGGCTGGACGCCGGCGGCGTGCTGCGGGTGGGGCCGGAGAGCGCCGGAGCCGACCCCGGCCCCATCGCCTACGGCCGCGGGGGGCGGCAGGTGACCGTCACCGACGCCCACGCGGTCCTGGGACGGGTGGACCCGGACCATTTCCTGGGGGGCAGGATGCGGCTTCGTCTGGCGCCGGCCCAGGCCGCCATGCGTTCGCTGGGGCAGACGATGGGGCTGACGCCAGCGGAGGCCGCCCTGGGGGTGATCCACGTGGCCAACGTGAACATCGAGCGGGCGCTGCGGCGAATCTCCATCGCCCGGGGCCATGATCCACGCTGCTTCACCCTGGTGGCCTTCGGCGGAGCGGGGCCGCTCCACGCTTGCGCGGTGGCCGACCGCCTGTCGATCCCTCGGGTGCTTCTGCCACGCCACCCCGGGGTCCTCTGCGCCCTGGGTATGCTGATGGCCGACATGGTGCTGGAGGAGAGCCGCTCGGTCCTGGAGCCCGTCTCGGCCGCGTCCACGAGCCGCCTGCAGACGGCGCTGAAGGACGTGGCCCGCCGGGCCCGGGAGCGACTGATTCACGAGGGCATCGAGCCGGAGGCGATCGTGCTGCGCGGCCTGGTGGACGCGCGCTATGAAGGACAGTCCTACGAGTTGATCATCCCCCTGGCGCGAGACCTGACGGCGGCCTTCCACGCCGCCCACGCCGAGGCGTACGGCCACGCCATGCCGGACCGCACGGTGGAGGTGGTGAACCTGCGGCTCCAGGCCATCGGCCGCGTCCCCGGGCCGGAGATGACGCCGGAGCCCGTGGTGGAGAACGACGGGCGGGAGGCGCGTCTGGGGGAGAAGGCTGGATGTCTGCGGGCATCGGGCCCCTCCCAGCTGGCGCTTTACCAGCGAGACCAGCTGCGCCCTGGCGCCGCCCTGAACGGCCCGGCCCTGGTCTTCCAGATGGACAGCACAGCCTTCATCCCCCCGGGTTGGACGGCCCGGGTGGACGGCTACCACAACCTAGTTCTGGAGAAGGGATCATGACGGTCGATGCCATCAGCCTGGCGGTCTTCGAGAACCTCTTCGCCTCGGTGGCGGAGGAGATGGGCGTCGCGCTGCAGCGCGCCAGCTTCAGCCCCAACATCAAGGAGCGGCTCGATTTCAGCTGCGCCGTCTTCGACGCCCGGGGGCGCATGGTGGCCCAGGCGGCGCACATTCCGGTCCATTTAGGCAGCATGCCCGCCTCGGTGAGCGCCGCGCTACGGGCCTTCGAGGCGATCCAGCCGGGCGACGTGATCATCCTCAACGACCCCTACCGCGGCGGGACGCACCTCCCCGACGTGACCTTGGTCTCTCCGGTAGCCGTCGGGGACGAGGTGCGCTTCTTCGTCGCCAGCCGCGCACACCACGCCGACGTGGGCGGCATGGCGCCGGGCTCGCTGCCGCTGAGCACCGAGCTGTATCAGGAGGGCGTCATCATCCCCCCGGTCAAGCTGGTCGAGCGCGGTGTGCGCAACGAGGGCGTCTTGAGGCTGATCACGGCCAACAGCCGCGCTCCAGAGGAGCGGCGGGGCGATCTGGAGGCCCAGCTTTCGGCGCAGCGGGTGGGCGAGCGGCGCCTGCTGGAGCTGGTGGCGGCGCACGGCGAGGCCCGCGTCCAGGAACACGCCGCAGCGCTGATGGAGACCTCACGCCGGATGACGGAGGCGGTGATCGCCGACCTGCCCGACGGGCGCTACACCTTCGAGGACGCGCTGGAGGGCGACGGGCAGGGCCAGAGCCGGATCCCTATCCGGGTGGCGATCCACGTGGCGGGGACGACGATGACGGTCGATTTCTCCGGCAGCGCGCCGCAGGTGACCGGCAATCTCAACGCCGTCGAGGCGGTGGTGCGCTCCGCGACCTGGTACTGCGTCCGTCTGCTGGCGCCGGACGCCATACCGGTCAACCACGGCTGCTTCCAGCCGGTGCAGGTGCGGGTGCCGGAGCACAGCGTGCTCCACCCCGACTTCCCCGCCGCCGTGGCCATCGGGAACGTGGAGACGAGCCAGCGGATCGTGGACGTGGTGCTGGGTGCGCTGGCCGAGGCGCTGCCGGAGAGGATACCGGCTGCCAGCCAGGGCACGATGAACAACGTCACCTTCGGGGGGATCACCGACGGGCGCCCCTTCGTCTTCTACGAGACCATCGGCGGAGGCCACGGCGCCGGGCCCGGCGGCGACGGGCTGAGCGGCCGGCACAGCCATATGACGAACACCCGTAACACGCCCGTGGAGGCCATGGAGCACGTCCTGCCGGTGCGCGTGCTGGCCTATGGGCTGCGCGAGGGCTCCGGCGGCGAGGGACGCTTCCGGGGCGGCGACGGCATTCGCCGCGTCTACGAGTTTCTGGATCGTGCTACGGTGACGATCAACAGCCAGCGGCGGGGGGAGGGCCCCTATGGGCTGCAGGGCGGCGAGCCGGGGAGGCCCGGACGGAACCGACTGATTCGAGGCGGTGAGGAACGCTCGATTCCTGGCCAGGCAACGCTGGCGGCGGAGCCTGGCGACCGCCTGATCATCGAGACGCCAGGCGGCGGGGGATGGGGCGAGGGAGAACGCCGCATGGAGAACCCCGATGAAAGAACGTGCTGAAGGAGGCAGCAGCCGCCCCTCCAGCGCCGGCTCCGCACGGGGTCCCATGCGCCGCTGGTTCACACGGGCTATGGAGGCCCTCTGGCTGACGGCGGCGCTGGCCGTGCCGCTGGCGGTCAATCCCTGGGGCCAGAATCCCTTCGAGCTGCCCAAAGCCTTGCTGCTGCGGGGCCTGGTCCTGCTGATGGGTCTGGCGGCGCTGGGGCAGGCCGCCGAGACGTCCAAGCGGTCGCCCAGCGCCCCACCCTGGCGGCTTGTGGGGCCTCTACTGTGGCCCGCCCTGATGCTGGGCCTCAGCTACGTGTCGGCGACGCTGCTCTCCGATAGCCCGCGCGTCAGCCTCTGGGGCTCATACGAGCGCCAGCAAGGGCTGCTGACCCGGGGGGCCTACCTGGCTCTGTTCGTGTTCACGGCCGCCAATCTGCGCAGCCAGGCTCAGATGGAGAGGCTCTGGGGGGCCCTGGTCTGGGGCAGCGCGCCCGTCGTCGCCTACGGCCTGGCGCAGGCCGCCGGGCTGGATCCACTGGCCTGGGAGACGGACGCCGCGTCCCCCGTGCTGTCCACCGTGGGACGAGCCAATTTCCTGGGCTCCTACCTGGTGCTGGTGGTGCCCCTGACGGCGACGGGTCTGGTGGAGCCGCACCATCGCTGGCCGCGCGGGCTCCTGCTGGCAGGCCAATTGACCTGCCTGGCGCTGACTCAGGCGCGGAGCGCGTGGCTGGGCACCGGGGTGGCGCTGGCGGTGGGCCTCGTCAGCTGGAGCGTCACCAGCGGAGACCGTCGCCCGGCTCTGGCTGCCTTCGCCCTGACGATTCTGAGCGTAGGGCTGCTGGTGCTGCTGACTCTGCCGGCTGGCCCGCTCTCCCCGCTGGCTCGGCTCCCCGGCCTGGACCGTCTGGCCGCCCTCATGGACGCCGATGGGGGATCGATCGCGGCGCGGATCACTATCTGGCGGGCCACCCTGCCTCTCATCGCCGCCCGTCCCTGGCTGGGATACGGCCCGGAGAGTATGCGGCTCGTCTTCGCTCGGGTCTTCCCACCGGAACTGGTCTACTACCAGGGACGGCACGTGACCGTAGATCGGGCCCACAACCTGTGGTTGGACCTGGGGATGAGCGCGGGCGCCGTCGGGGTTGTCGCCTTCGCTGCCCTGGCTGCGACGGCTAGCTGGCTAGTCTGGCAAGGTCTGAGAAAGGCAGAAGGAGCCAGGGAGGGCGCGGCCTGGGCCGCGCTGGCGGCAGCCCTGGCCGGCCACCTGGCCGATCTCCAGGCAAGCTTCGAGTTGACCAGCAGCGGGACGGTTCTTTGGCTGGTGCTGACCTTGATCGTCGCCCGCGGGCGCCGTCGCCAGCAGACCGCTGGGCCTGAAGAACCATCGTCCATCAGGCTGCAAGACCAGCTCCCCTATCTACCCCCGGCCCTCGTCATATTGGCCCTTGTCTTTCTGCTCTGTGGGCGCCCTCTGCTGGCCGACGTCGCCGCCTGGCGGGCCCAGCAGGCGGCTCGAGGACTGGAGGCCGCCCGGCGAGCTGTGCGTCTCTGGCCCCTCGAACCGGTGTATCGCCTGGGGCTGGCCCGCTTGCTGGCCGGCCTTGGGGATGAGGAAGGGACCGAGACCCAGCTCGTGGCGGCCGACCGGCTCAGCCCTCGCGATCCGCAGATCTGGGCCGCCAGGGGCGAGATCTATGCCGCGTGGGGCGGGGCCAGGCCGGCCTGGTACGCGGAAGCGGAGAAGGCCCTCCGGCACGCGGTGTCGCTTTCGCCGAACGTAGCCACCTACCATACCGCGTTGGGCATCGTGCTGGCGCAACAAGGACGGCTGGACCAGGGAGCCCTGGAGCTGGAGCGGGCCGTGGCCCTCGACGCCACCGACGGCATGGCCTACGACCACCTGGTCGATCTGTACCGAGCGCTGGGTCGCGACGCTGAGGCCGATCGGGTTCGAGAGGAAGCGGAACGCCACCGCGAATAGAGCAGGCCGAGGCCTCGTCGTTCGTTCGCTCCTTTCCCCATTCGCTGTTCTACGTCCGGCGGCATCACCCCACAAGCGCAGCGGGTCAAGCGTGTGCAGATGCTTCAGACGGGGCTACGCGCCGTCACGACCAGATTAGGGCTGCTCTCGGCGTCGTAGGCGGCGCCGCCAAGATCCCCGAAGCAGGTGACGGCCCCGAAGTCAGCGGCGCCCAGCGCCTCGGTCAGCTCAGCCCGGGTCTGCGGCCAAAGGGGCGTGGACGTGACCCGCTGCTGCCAGGTCTCCCCATCCTCACGCCGCAGCCGCACGACGTTGAAGGTCACCAGACCGCTCGGCTCGAAGTCGAGGAAACGGAGGAAGAGCCACTCGGTCTTCCCCTCCCGATGGCCCTCCGGCCCCATCCAGCGATCGCGCTCCGCCAGCACGGCGTCGAAGTTGCGGTTCTGGACGAGCAGCAAGCCCCCGGGCCGCAGACAAGCCGCGAAGTCGTCGAGGGTCACCGCCAGCGCCTCCGGCGTCAGCGCGTGGGGAAGGGAGTTGCCCAGGCAGAGCAGAGCGTCGAAGCCATCGTCCACCTGCGACCTCAGCTCGCCGAACCCCGCCACGTGGAAGCTGATGGCGCTTCCGTCGGTATCACCCGCTGCCAGCCCGCTCCCAGCTGCGTTCTCTCGCGCCCGCTCGACCATGCCGGCGCTTAGATCGGCGCCGACCACCTCGTATCCCCTCTTGGCCAGCGCGATAGCGTGCATACCCGTGCCGCAGGCGGCGTCCAGCACGCGCCGGGCCCCTACGGCCTCCAGTTGGCGCTCTATGAAGGGCATCTCGGCCGCCAGGCGGCCGTCCCAGTCGACGAAACGGTCGTAGTCGACGCTGAACGCGTCGTACATTGGAACCACTTCGTCGGCTGCTAGCACACCTCGTTCTCCTATCCTCTTCCCTCTCATCGCTATAGAGTAGTCCTCCTATGCACCATAGCCACACGCCCTAACGGTCAGACCACCAGCAGGGCCATGTCGTTGGCGAAGAGCCCCAGGCGATCGTTTTCCGTCACAGGTGTATCCAACCCAGTCCCCTCAGCCTCCTGATATCGCAGCCAGGGCGCCATGCTGTTCCGAGTGCGGAGGATCGCCCCGTTGAGGAAGACGTGGTAGACGTCGTCGGACGCAATGCCGACGCGTTCCAGCGCCGTCCGCACCGTCTCGTCGGCGTGCGGCTCGAAGTGTATCACGCTCTCCCCGCTGGCGCGGGCGTCCGGGGCATAGCGGCGCAACTTGCCGTAGAGATGAATCTCAACCATAGGGAAAGCCTCCTCCGATCAGGCAGCCTGTTGACCTGGTCCAAGGGCAACGACATGGCCTCAGGTCAGACCAGGCCTCCAACCCTCTTTCTCGGACCTATGATAGCAGAGAACAGATGAAGCGTCCGTGACATAAGTCGCACGGGCAGCCAGCCCCATCGAGTCCAACATCCCTATTGTACCACGAGGGACATCGACCAGCCGCCGGGATCGGTGCTATGTCGCTTTGGGTTTGGTTGGCAAAGGTTGGCGTTCCGTTGGTCACAGCAGCGTGGACAGAACGTCTCGCCTGCCAGAGGCCCCGGCTGCTGTTGGCGTGATCTACAGGAAGAGGCGGTAGACCCGGTAGCGCTTGTAGATCTCGCCGCCCAGGTTCTTGGCCAGATCGGGCGTGTTGGGATTCTCGACCGACGTGAGCGATGCATCGATCCAGGTGTACCCTTTCGCCGCAGCCCGTCGGGCCATCTCGTCGAAGAGCACCACGGCCACGCCGGAGCCCCAGTACTCGGGCAACACCAGCGCGCTCTTGATGCTGAGACACTCAGGCTGGCGCCGCATGTGCCACCAGAGCCTGACGTAGTCCCATGGGTAGCGCAGGCCGTTGACGTGGATGAAGACCTCATTCAAGTTCTTGATGCCGGGGAACCAGGCCACGGTCTCACCGTCGACCGCGGCGAAGAGGACCAGCTCCGGGTCCGCGATCTCGCGAAGCGATGTCAGCGTTGAGGACAAGGCGTCGCGATGCCAGCCGATGTGGTCGGGCAGATGCGCCAGGGCGACGTTGAGCAGGCGGTGGATGGCGTCCAGCTCCTCCTCCCAGCGCGCCAGGTCGACCTGTCGAACCGTGATGGCCCTCCGCTGCCGCACCTTGCTGGCCAGGCGGGAGAGCCGCTGGAGGGCCGGCGACGCCGGGTCGAGATCGAGGGCAAAGGCGATGTTGTCCCCGCGCGCCGGCCCGAAGCCGTACCGCTCCATGGTGTCCTGGTAGTAGGGGGGCGTGTGACCGCAGAGGAGGGCCGGGGGACGGTCGCGCCCCTCGATCAACACGCCGTAGCTGTCCTCGTAGTCGAGATTGAAGGGCCCCCAGAGGGCGTTCAGGTCGCGCGCCCTGGCAAACGCGGCGGCGCGGTCGAGGAGGGCCTCGGCCACCCGGTACTCGTCGACGTACTCGAAGAAACCGATCACGCACTCCCGCTTGCCGCGGTTCCGATTGGCGAACGTATCCTCACCGGCGCAGATGGTGCCCAGCGGCTCGCCATCCCGCCAGGCGATGAAGAGCTCGGCCTCGCCGCCGCGCTGGAAGAAGGCACCACGCTGCGGATCGATAGCCCGGGCGCGCTCGGGAAGCAGCGGCGGCACCCAGAGCGGGTCGTCACGGTAGATGCGCCAGGGGAAGGTGAGGAAGGTGCGGCGCTCTCGGGCGGTGCGGACGGGACGGACGTCTATGGCAGTCACGAGACTCTCCTCAGGAAAGGGCCTCCTGCAACTCCAATGGGTTCGCGTGCGGTTGATGATGTGGCCGAAGACGGATTCACGTCGAAAGCCACGCTCTGGTCACGTCCAAGTATAGACCCAAAGGGCTATTTGCGCCAATCGCCGTGTCCTTCCCTATGCGATACTGCCGAAGACACCCTCTTCTACACGAGGAGCAACGCCAACTCCACCCCATTGAACAGCAAGTGCGTCATCCACGCGGCGTACAGGTTGCGGCGCCAGAGCACCAGCCCGGCAAAGATAGCGTGCGCCACCATCGTATAGACCATGGGCCAGAAGCCCTGGGCCCAGTGCAGCAGGGCGAAGAAGACCATCACGATCAGGAAGGCGGCCACCGGCCCCAGCCTCTTGCGCAGCCGCTGAGTCGCGTAGCCGCGGTAGAGGCTCTCCTCCACGAACGGGGCCAGCAGTACCGCGGAAAGGGCGGTGATGACGGCCGTCGCTCCCAACGTCTCCCCTACCGTTCCCGCGGGTACATAGTCGCCCACGGTGACCTGCAGCCATTCGGTGAGCGGGAGCAGCACAAACTGGTTGAGGAGCACCAGGGGAATGGCCGCCCCGATGGCGATCAGCAGCTCTGTGCCCAGCTCCTGCCCCTCAGGGGTCTTCCAGCCGATGTCGGCAAAGGTGAGACTGTCGGCTCTCATAAAGCGCCATAGGAAGAACAGCATCACCAACTGGGTCAACAGCAGAACGTAGGGAATCGCGCCCGTGATCCCGCTTTCGATGGCCTCCGGATCGCCGCGCACGGCGAAACCGATCACCAACGAAGCGAGGATGGTCAGGACGAGAAAGGAAACGGGTGGGATGACGAGCATCCACCAGGTCCGGCGGTTTGAAACGTCTCTCTTTTTGGTCATCTGTTTGATCTCCTCGTTGCTTGCGTCGACAACCTTGCGAAGGTTGATTTGGGCCTTCGCAAGGTTGGACTCTGCTCACAGCTCTATGCGTCCAGGCCCTCCAGCCAGGCCTTGACCAGGGGCCGCACGCTGGGGTCGACCACGGAGCCCATATGCGTCACCCCCTCCAGCAGCTCGACCTGCGCCTCCGTGTACTGGGAGATGACGGGCTCGTACTTGTCGCCGTAGAACCCCTCGTCGTCCGTGCCAGCGATGACAAGGAGCGGCTGGGTGATGGCATCCAAGTCCTTCTTGTAGTTACGCGGCGCGAACCCGGTGTTGAGCCGGTGGCTATAGGCCAGCGTCTCGGTGCCGTCGCGCGCCTCCTCCGGCATGTTGAAGTCGATGGCCGTCAGGTGGTCGAACCAGTGGATGCCCACGTTGTTCAGCATGGTCAGGCCGGCGATGCGGGGCGTGTAGGCCCGCGCCCAGCCGCCGGAGTTGGGGCGGGTGGTGGGGGCGTTGTATTTGAGAAACGGCGCCATGAGCAGGTAGGCATCGGCCTGCTGCCCGTACTGGCTGCCCGCGAAGCGAACGGCCAGCCCGCCGCCGGAGGAATGGCCGCCCACGGTTAGTGCGGCGTCCGGATGCTCCTGCCGGATCACCGCGATGAGGTCGGCGACGTCGT
>CAZEQC010000092.1:0-13682 GCA_964514285.1 uncultured Anaerolineales bacterium
CCAGTGTGGGGGGTCACGCTCTCACGCCCCCTACCCGTCTTCGCCTTGGTAGGCCTTTACCCTACCAACTAGCTGATGGGCCGCGGGCTCATCCCAAAGCATCGTAACCTTTACTCGATAGAACGAACTACCGAGCTCGTCGGGTATTAGCTCCTGTTTCCAGAAGTTATCCCCGTCTTTGGGGCAGATCACCCACGTGTTACTCACCCGTCCGCCGCTGATGTACTCCCCGAAGGGAGCCTCATCGCTCGACTTGCATGTGTTAGGCACGCCGCCAGCGTTCATCCTGAGCCACGATCAAACTCTCCATAGTTTACTTAACCACAACTAACCGTTGCGGTCGGTAATCATTGTCGTTGACCCAAATTCCGCTTTACCTTCCTATCACTATTCAGTTGTTAAGGTCCTGCTCACACTCAGCCGGATTATAACACACTCAACCTGCTATGTCAAGTGCTTGTTAGCGTCTAATCTCCCTCAGTGCGAAGAGCAATCATAGCACACTCTGCTTAACTTGTCAAGGTACTACTCTCGCCCGGGAGCAATTCTATCCTTCTCGTTACTCCCACATCGGGTGCGAGATTATAACACGTCCAGCTCGCCTTGTCAAGGTACTACTCACTCTCATCGAGGAGCTTACTCTGTCTGCTGCCACTCCCCTCATCGGGCTGAGGATTCTAACACACCCGGCTTATCTTGTCAAGGAACTCATCAATGTCTCGGGGAACTCTCCTGCTTGCTCCAGAAGCCGATCTCCTCAACGAGTGCGAAATTGTACCAGGCTTCCAGAGGGTGTCAAGTCACCAGAGGTCTTTCCAACTCATGTGAACTATTGTATAATCGCACGAGCAAGACGGAGCCAACCATAGGAGGGTTTGATGACGGAACAACTACGTGTCTTGATCGCCAAGCCGGGCCTAGATGGTCACGATCGGGGTGCCAAGGTCATCGCCCGCGCCCTGCGCGACGCTGGCATGGAGGTCATCTACACCGGCCTACGCCAAACGCCGGAGATGATCGTCGAGGCCGCGCTGCAGGAGGACGTCGACGCGGTCGGGCTGAGCATCCTATCGGGTGCGCATATGACCCTCGTCCCTCGCGTCCTCGAAGGCCTCCGACAGATGGGGTTGGACCACGTCAAGGTCTTCGTCGGCGGCATCATACCCGCTGAAGATCAGACTGTGCTGGAGGAGATAGGCGTGGCAGGGATCTTCGGCCCCGGGGCTAACACCGAGGTTGTCAGCACCTTCATCAGAGAGCAGCTAACCGAGAGGCAACGTGGATCTGGTACGTGAAGCTCTGGATGGCAACCGTTACGCCTTGGCGCGTCTTATCTCTTTGGTCGAGGACGGAGATGAGGCGTCTCGCAGCGCTCTCACTGCGCTCTATGAACACACCGGACAAGCCCACCTGGTGGGCGTGACGGGCCCACCAGGTTCGGGCAAGAGCACCTTGGTCAACGCGCTAACCCAGACGTTGCGCCGCAGGGAGATCACCGTCGGCATCATCGCAGTCGATCCCACCAGCCCTTTCACCGGAGGCGCACTGCTGGGCGATCGAGTGCGCATGCGAGACCTGGCCGGCGATCCTGGCGTCTTCATACGCAGTATGGCGACGAGGGGCAGCCTCGGTGGCCTGGCTCAGGCGACAAGTGACGTGGTCAAGATCCTCGACGCCGCGGGCTTCGACGTCATCCTCATAGAGACGGTAGGGGCCGGTCAGTCTGAGGTCGAGATCGCTCGCACAGCCCACACGACCGTCGTGCTGGAAGCGCCCGGGATGGGTGACGAGGTCCAAGCCCTGAAGGCAGGTCTGATGGAGATCGCCGATATCCTGGTCGTCAACAAGGCAGATCGACCAGGCGCCGCACGTACGGCCCGGGCACTTGAGATGGTCATCAACCGCAACGCTTCAGCCGACGACGACGGCTGGCCTCCCCCCATCCTGCAGACCGTCGCTCTCGATGGTTCCGGGGTTCCCGAGCTGTGGAGCGCCGTCGAAGAGCACCGCGAGTATCTGTGTGTCAGCGGACTACTCGCCAAGAGGGAGCGCATGCGGATCGAGGCCGAGTTGCTCAACGTGCTCCAACGTCAGTTGCTCGCGCGGCTGGTATCCCAGGTGGGAGAGGAAAGACTCGAGGCGTGGATTGAGCGCATCGTGGCCCGGGAAGTGGACGTATACACGGCGACGCAGGCGCTATGTGAGATGAAATCTGACGAGAGTGTTGAGTAATGATCATAGGGAAGAGAGTACGACTGCGCGCCATCGAGAGAGACGACCTGCCACGCTTCGTCGAATGGTTCAGTGACCCTGATGTGCGTCGCTACCTGGATATGTATCTCCCCTTCTCCCTGGCTCAGGAGGAACGCTGGTTCGAGCAAGTCCAGGAACGGATGGAGAAGCGAGAACTGGTCATGCTGACCATCGAGACCAGCGCTGGAACCCACATCGGCAATATCAGCCTGTTCGACATCAACTGGAAGGACCGTCACGCGGAGCTCGGCATTACGATTGGAGAGAAGGATCACTGGGGACAAGGCTACGGCAGCGACTCCATCCGCACCATGTTACGCGTGGCCTTCCGCGAGATGAATCTGCACCGCATCTTCCTCCGTGTGCACGCTGACAACGCCCGAGGTGTCCACTGCTATCAGAAAGTCGGCTTCCAGAAAGAGGGAACACTGCGAGAGAGCGTGTTCCGAGAAGGCGTCTACCACGATATATTCGTGATGAGCATCCTGAAATCGGAGTTCGATCCTGATGCGTGACATCAAGGGGGGTATGCACGGCCAGATCAAGCTGTTCACTGGAACCGGATCCGTCGACTTGGCCGAGGAGATCAGCCAACACCTGGGCGTACCGCTTTCGCCGCGGGATATCACCCAGTTCCCCAACGAGAATATCTTCATCCAGCTGGGAGAGAGCATACGGGGTCAGGATGTCTTCCTGGTCCAGACCATGGCCCCACCGGTCAGTCACAACATCATGGAGTTGCTCATCTTTCTAGACGCACTCAAGCGCGCCTCGGCAGATCGTGTGACCGCCGTGATCCCCTATTTCTCCTACGCGCGTTCCGACAAGAAGGACCAACCTCGCGTGCCAATCACAGCCCGCCTGATGGCCGACATCATCGGTGCCGCCGGGGCCGATCGATACATGACGCTCGATCTGCACGCCGATCAGATCCAGGGCTTCTTCAGCATCCAGGGAGACGCACTGACCTGCTTCCCCATCCTCTCGGATTACCTGCGGGAGAAGAACCTGAAGAGCGCCGTGGTCGTGGCGGCAGACCTAGGATTCGCAAAGAAAGCACGCAATCTGGCCGCTGAGCTAGATATGCCACTGGCCCTGGTGGAAAAGCGACGAATCAGCGTCGACACAGAGGCTCTCACACTGGTGGGCGAAGTAGATGACCACGACGTGATCATCGTCGACGACGAGGTGGACACCGGTGGAACGATGACCAGCGCGGTCAACATGGTCCAAGCTCACGGGGCACGTGACATCTATCTCTGTTTTGCCCACGCGCTCTTCTCCCCGCCGGCGGTCGAGCGGCTGCGAGAGCTGCCGGTCGAGGAGATCGTGACGACCAACTCCATCCGAATGCCACCGGAGAAGCGTCTGCCGAACCTGACCGTTCTTTCGGTAGCCCAACTCCTGGCCGAGGTCATCCAACGAGTCCACGAGGGATGCAGTGTAGGTGAGATCTTCCAGCGATATCAGCGCTATAAGTAGAGGCAAGCAACAAGGCTTAGATCGAGAGACCAGATAACTCCCTCCTATCCCACCTATGGAAGGGCAGACAATTGAAGCAGACTTGAGCAGTAACAGCTGGATTCAAGGAGACAACACAGTGAAGAGTGACCTAGATCAGTTGATGGAGAAACGAGACCTGGACGCTCTCGTCGTGAGTGGGCCAGCCCGTGACAACCCGGCGATGACGTATATGACCAACGGCGCCCACCTGACCCAAGGCTATGTGGTCAAGAAACGGGGCGAGGAACCCATCCTGCTCTGCTCCCCGATGGAACGGGATGAGGCTACCGCCAGCGGTCTCACAGTGGTGACCTTGAACAACTACGATTTCACGAGCATCCTGCGGGATAAAGGCGATCGGCTGGCCGCGACGGTTGAGCTGTATCGACGGATCTTCGCCGATCTGGCGGTGAGCGGTCAAGTTGGCTTCTATGGCAAAGCGGATCAAGGGCGAGCCTGGCTGCTGCTCAATACTCTCAACGTCCAGCTGGACAACGTCACCGTCTACGGCGACTTCGGGACGACGCCCGTTGACGAGGCCCGAGCGACGAAGGACGGATGGGAAGCTGAGCGCATCCAAGAGATGGGGCGCCGTACGTGCACCATCGTGGAGCGAACCATTGACTTCCTCCGGTCCCACAGGGTCGGCGACGACGTGCTCCTCCAGACCGACGGCACACCACTGACGATCGGGCGCGTCCACGACGAGATCAGCCGCTTCATCGCCGAAGAACACCTGGAGGATCCGGAGGGCTTCATCTTCTCTATTGGACGGGATGCTGGCGTGCCGCACAGTAAAGGACGAGCGGAGGATCTGTTGGCCCTAGGTGAGACGATCGTCTTCGACATCTTCCCGCGCGAGGCTGGCGGCGGCTACTTCTTCGATATGACCCGCACCTTCTGTCTGGGATATGCGCCGCCCAACGTCAAAGACGCCTATCAGGACGTGGAGGCGTGCGTGGAGATGCTGATCGAAGCCTATCAGATAGGCGAGGAGGCGCGGCGCTACCAGCAGATGACGTGCGAGTTCTTTGAAGAGCGCGGTCATCCCACTGTCGCCAGCGACTCCAAGACCGAGAGGGGCTACGTACACAGCGTGGGCCATGGACTCGGGCTAGCGGTGCACGAAGAGCCCCGCTTCAGCGACAATCCCACCAACACCGACGTGCTGCAACCTGGTCACGCCTTCACCTGCGAGCCAGGACTCTACTACCCCGACCTAGGGTTTGGCATGCGCATCGAGGACGTGATATGGATCGACGACGAAGGCACCGTGCACAATCTGACTGATTTCCCGAAGGACCTGGTGATCGAGATCTAGCTCGCCGTTCCAGATCCAGCAACCCACGTCCTAAGCCACGGAACCCACAAGGCCGATCATAAGTCAAAAGAAGGAAGAGATGACACGTATCCTAGCGATTGAAACCTCATGCGACGAGACTGCTGCAGCAGTGATTGAGGACGGGCGTCACATCCTATCCAACGTCGTCGCCTCACAGATTGACCTGCACGCCCAATATGGTGGGGTCTTCCCGGAGATGGCCTCCCGGGCCCACGTCAAGGCCATCGTCCCCGTCATTGAACAAAGCATGCAGGAAGCCCATCTGGGATTCGACGACCTGGACGCCGTCGCCGTCACCTATGGGCCGGGCCTGGCAGGCTCGCTGATGGTGGGGGTCAACGCAGCTAAGGGGCTGGCTCTGGGGCGAGAGCTGCCTCTGATCGGGGTCAACCACCTAGAGGCTCACATCTACGCCCACTGGCTGGACGTGGAGGACGAAAGCGGAGAACCAGTTGAGGGCGCAGCTCAGGGCGAGCTGACGTTCCCAGTACTCTCCCTTCTTGTCTCCGGCGGCCACACGCAGCTCACACTGGTCAACGACCACGGTGACTACGAGCATCTGGGCGGCACTCTCGACGATGCGGCCGGCGAGGCCTTCGACAAGGTGGGAAGGCTATTGGGGCTGCCCTATCCAGGCGGCCCCCAGATCGAGCGAGTGGCTCAGAACGGGAACTCCCAGGCGTTCGACTTCCCGCGAGCCTGGCTGGACGATGGCCATCGCACGCCGCAGTCTGGGACTGGCCCTCATACTTGGGATTTTAGCTTCAGTGGGCTGAAGACTGCCGTGCTGCGACAGGTGCAGAAATACAGCGACCCTCCCCGCGGGCGGCTCCTGGCCGATCTCGCTGCCAGCTTCCAGGCCGCGGTGGTGGACGTTCTTTCTGCCAAGGCAGCCTGGGCAGCCGAGGCCCTCGACGTGACCGCCGTCCTGCTATCGGGAGGCGTGACGGCCAATCAGACGCTCCGCGCCACCACCGTAGAGCGAGTCGACGTGCCCGTCTACTACCCGCCCATCTTTCTGTGCACCGATAACGCAGCCATGGTCGGCGCCTGTGCACATCAACATCTCGTAGCCGGGGACATAAGCACCCAGGATCGAACGGCGTTGGCCCTGGATGTCGTGACCGGCCTCCAGCTGGGATAAGAGAATCTTTGGATGAAGACGCGTACCATGGATAGACTGATGGCGAGATCGAGTCAGTCTGTCTTCTGGATCTGTTTACGGAAGAAGAGGCCTCGTCATGCATCTGTTTGACATCCCGCGCAACGGTATTCTTGCCATCCGCAACGCTATTCGCTCCCTGCGGCGGAAAGGGCTCGACATCGTCGTCTTCCCGCTCGAAGGCTCTTTCCCGGAGCGAACATCTCGACAGACCCCGCTCCCCTTCCCGCTCAACATGCTGCCTATGTTTCCCTCCGAGGTCAGTCTGGAGGAAGTACGGCATGCTTTGGATCTGATCAGGGCAGATCAGCGTGTGCGCGGCGTGGTCTTCCACATTCGGGGGATTCAGGCAGGAAGCGCCACGCGGCATACGCTGCGGCGCATGATACTTGATCTCCGCGCAGCCGGGAAGCGGACTGTGGCCTGGCTCCCCTCCGCCGATACGTGGGACTACTATCTCGCTTCCGCCTGCCAGGAGATCGTCCTCCCGCCATCGGGCCGGATCAACGCCTTGGGACTGCGCAGTGAGGCTCTCTTCTTGAAAGACACCCTGGCGATGACAGGGGTCAAGGCCGACCTGGAATCGATCGCCGAGTACAAGGTGACACCCGACATGTTTCGGCGCACGTCGATGACGGAGCCGCACCAGGAGATGCTCGAGGCCCTCCTAGACTCGATCTTCGAACACTTCGCCGCCGCCATCGCCGAGGAACGGGGGATGACGGCGGAACGGGTGCATGAGCTGATTGATCAAATGCCAATGACGCCCGATGACGCCCTGAGAGCAGACTTGATCGACGCCATTCTCTACCAGGACGAATTGGCCGCCCATCTCGGGATTGCCGAAAATGCTGCAGGAGATATCGCAGCAGATGCCGCACCAGACGTGAGCGAGCCAGCCAACGATCACGCAACCCTGATCACCTGGCATAATGCGGCGCGATGGTTGAAGCACCCTGCCAGCTGGACAACGCGCAAGCGGGTCGGCGTGGTGTCGCTGGAGGGGATGATCGTTCCAGGCAAGAGCCGCCGTATGCCGACCCCTCTGCCCCTGCCCATCGAAGCCCAGGCTGGCGCAGAGACCCTCACCGCGGCACTGCGCCAGGCCGAGGCCGACCCACACATAAGGGCTGTCATATTCCACGTCGATTCGCCCGGCGGCTCCTCCCTGGCCTCCGACTTGATCTGGCGCCAGGTGCAGCGGCTGCGGGAACGGAAGCCTGTGGTGGTGCTGATGGGCGAACAGGCCGCCTCCGGCGGCTACTACGTCTCGGCGTCCGCCGACCACATCGTGGCCCGTCCAACCACGATGACGGGCTCCATCGGCGTCTGGGGCGGGAAGTTCGTGATCGGGGAGCTATACGACAGACTTGAGATAGGCCACCGTGAGCTGCAGCGAGGGGCCAGAGCCGATCTCTACTCGGAGTTCAGGCCCTTCAATGAGGAGGAACGCCAGCAGGTCCGCCAAGAGATGGGTGCCACCTATGCGCGCTTCAAGCGGGTGGTGGCCCAAGGCCGCAGTATGACGGAGGAGGAGGTGGAGGAGATCGCGCGCGGCCGGGTGTGGACCGGCGAGCAGGCTGCCGAGATCGGCCTGGTGGACGAGCTGGGCGACTTCGAGACGGCCCTGAAAGCGGCAAAGGAGCGGGCCGGGTTCAAACCAGAGAAAGACTACACCGTAGTGCAGATCACGGCTCCCCGCCAGGAGGTGCTGCCCCTCCCCTTCCCCACCAACGACGAAACGGGTTGGACGGCGCTGCGGGACGCGTTGCACAGTCTGACGCGGGAGCGCGTGTGGGCTATGGCGCCCTGGACGGTGCGGGTCCGTGGCTGAAGCTTCCCTGCACGCGACGGGATGACATAGCGTTGGGAAAGCGAGAGCTGGCGCTCTTGAACTCGATAAGACCCACCTTTTCAAGGAACGTGAAACCGTATGAAACCTAAGATTGTCTTGATCGGCGCAGGCAGCGCTACCTTTGGCTTGCGCACCCTCGGCAGCATCTTCCAGAGCGAAGCCCTTCGAGGGAGCACTGTCGTGCTTCACGACATCAACCCCCAAGCTCTGCAAAGGGTAGAAAGCATCGCTCGAGGATATCTGGAGAAGCATGCCCTCCCCTATACGCTCTTGGCCACCCCGTCGCGTCCGGAGGCCCTGGAGGGCGCGACCTTCTGCGTCATCGCGATCGAGGTCGGAGACCGCTTCGAGCTTTGGGAGCAGGACTGGAAGATTCCCCTTCAATACGGCTTCCGACAGATATTCGGGGAAAATGGCGGCCCGGGAGGGCTCTTCCACGCCTTACGCATTATCCCTCCCATCATAGAGATATGCAGCGACATCGCGACCCTCTGCCCCGAGGCGACGATTATCAATCTCAGCAACCCAATGAGCCGGGTCTGTCTGGCTGTGAAGCGCGCATACCCCCGCCTTCGCTTCGTTGGACTCTGTCACGAGATTGAGTCGCTCCCCGTGCACCTCCCTCGCATCCTCGATACCCCCCTCGCTGATCTGTCGTTCACAGCTGGTGGACTCAATCACTTCAGCGTCTTGCTCGACGTGCGCTACAAGGAGACGGGCGAGGACGCCTACCCCGACGTCCGGGAGAAAGCACCGGCTTATTTCGAGAGTTTGCCGCCCTTGACGCAGACACTGCGCGAGGGCTTCTCCGGTCAGCTTCCCAAGACGGCAGCCAGCAAGCGTTGGGCGGATCGAGAGCTCTTCAAAGTGATCCTGGAGCGATTCGGTTACCTTCCCATCACAGAGGACAGTCACTTCGGCGAGTACATCCACTGGGCCTACGACGTCGTCGACCACAAAGGCATCCTCGATTTCTACACCTGGTACAAAGCCTGGTCATCGGAGAGATCGACGGTTTCCCGTCTGGAGGTGATGCTGGAGGAGGAACATTGGGGAACAGTGCCCATCATGGAGAGTATCCTCACCGATTCGAAACGGAAGGAGATGGCAGTCAATATTCTCAATCAGGATCTTATCGACAACCTGCCACAGGATTTGGTCGTAGAGGTTCCGGCCGTGATAGACGGGGACGGTGTGCACGGGATAAAGCTCGGTGCGCTTCCAAAAGGAATCGCTGGTCTGATGAGGATCCAGGCTGTCGTCCAAGACCTGACTGTGGAGGCAGCGCTCAGCGGATCGCGGGATCTCGCACGACAGGCACTTCTGGTCGATCCGGTCATCGACAGCGTCGAACGTGCCGAGGCACTGCTGGATACTATGCTTGAGCGGCAGCAGCCCTATCTGAACTACATCGGTCCTTAGAGACCGACCGACGCCCCAACCCTTGAGGCACGCGAAGAGAGGTGGTATGAGCGATCGAGAACTCATCAAACAACTTGAGGCATTGTTTCAAGAGACGGGTCAGGCCCACCACGAGGCCTTCGTCGAATCTGGTGGCGAGGACCCTGAGTGGCCGCTCTGGTATGCCGAACACGCGCTGGAGAAGCTGAAGGAGCTACTCAACGTCAGTTTCACCAAGAGTCAGCTGGTCTATCTTCTCCTCACGGCGTCCAACGAGCAGCAAGTGAGAGCGCCCGGCGCAGACTGGGCCTGGTACTACGCCCGCTTCTTCCAGGAGCGGTACACCTAAGGCGTTGAGAGAAAGGAGCAAGATATGATCCTAAGAGTCCTCAAGATCATTGGCTGCATCGGCACCATCGGTACCGGACTGCTGGCAGCGATCAGACCGTCGGCGGTGCCGGGGTTCACCGGCCTGGAGGCTCCAGGGCCCCGCGGCGTCACAGAGATCCGATCCATCTTTGGGGGCCTGTTCATCGGGGTGGGTGCTTTCCCCCTGATCGCCGGCGCTCCGGAGACGTACCGCATGCTGGGCGTGATGTACCTCACCATCGCCGTTGTCCGCTTCATCTCGATGGTGGTCGATGAATCGCTGAAAGAACCATCGAACCTGATCAGCCTAGCGGTAGAGATCGTCTTCGGCGTTATCCTGATACTTTGACAGACACGGGGTATTCAACGACTTCTCTCACAGAATCGAACAAGGACTGCTTTTGGCCCACCCTTCAGTGGTTGAAATCAGGCTGAAGATGACGGGGGGTCTCGAAATCAAGGCACCGTCAATAGGAGGAGACAGACGATGGCGAAGAAGAACATCCTGCTTAAGACCAAAGAGCGAAGGAGCGTCCAGGACGTGGCCGTCTTTCTGCGGCGGCTTGCAGATCGACTGGAGCAGAATGAGGTTGCCCTGGAGCGCGGCGACGAAGAGATCAGTATCGAGGTCCCCGACCGCATCACCTTCAAGGTAAAGGCCAAAGAGAAGATCAAGAAAAGGAAGACGAAGCACCAGCTCAAATTGACGCTGAAGTGGAAGGAGGGAGACAAGGCAGAGAATTTCGTGCAGGTGACGTAATAGGCCAGAGCCCTGACAGCCGGGCCCTATTCATCGTCATCAGAGCAGCTTCACCAATACAGGTGCAACCGTTATGAGAACAAGCATCGTTCTCGCCATGCGCGGAACGCCACCCCATGACTTACCGAAACGTAAGCTGGGGGAGTTCTTCAGCCTCCACATGCAGCTGGGGTGAAGCATCGTCAGCGAGGAGAAACGACATGCTCTGGAAAGGCGCTGGCGTGGCCCCTCGACATCGATCAGGTAGCCCAGTTCTTTAGCGCTCAAATTGAACGATACATATGAGGCCGCAAGACGCTTTCGACAAACGGGAGGAAGATGATGTCTAGAGACGTCCACCTATACTTATCGCTGATACCGGAATCCTTGATCGCCTCCATGCTCACCCCCGAGGAGTTTGGCATCTACTATGCCGTCGGTACCGCCAAGAAGGCCCGTGGGCAAGCTATGTTCTTCGAGGTCGATCCAGACTTTCGACACGATTACTTCCGCATTGAGGAGGGCATAGATCGCTGTGTCCCCCACGAGGACGGAAGTCCCAAGGCCTCCATCTACATCTCCGTCTATCGGGTGCTGGAGCACGTCCCGTTGGAGGCGTTAGGCAGGCTATATCTAGCAACGGCGGATGGCCGAGTCCTAGCCCTCGATGCTGCCGATAACGTGCCAGAGGGAACGAACGGTCTCCATCTCTACCAGGAGATTGCACCGGTGAATCCGCTGGTTGTCAGCTCTCTGGGCCCCAAGCCGTTCTATGAGCTGATCGTCAAGAGTCCCAATATCCTCATCCGCCTACCGGCGATCTGTTTTGCACAGCTGCGCCTGGGCGAGCTGGCGGAGGCGCCGGAACATGGCAACATAGGGGATCTACCCTACTCACGAATCGAGCATTTGCGACAGTGTCTCGCGGAGCTCGCGACTAAGACCGTCGATGCAAAGATGGTCAACCGCACCGAGCCGGCCACGTTCCCCTACCGCACCATCAAGAGTGGCATCTTTGTGGGTAACGAAGCCGACCTCCTGTTCTTCCCGTTCCCCAATGCGGAGGACCTACGAACCCATCACTATCGTTGGTGGCGCTCAGCCTGGTCGACGTAGAGCGCTTTCGATCGTTAAAGAAGGAAGGAGTGGAAACACTATGCTAGAAACTCAAGTATGGGCCGCTATCGCGCTCTTGGCCGGCCTCATCTCCGTGGGCGTCGCCGTCTGGCTCTACCGTTGGGTGCAGCAGCAGGATCCCGGATCCGAGCGAGCTCAGGAGGTCGCCTCATGGATTCGGGAGGGCGCGCGGACCTATCTGCGCCGCCTCTATCTGACGCTGACCACGGTGGCACTGATCATGGGCCTGATCATCGCCATTGTCTTCGCTTTCGACATCGAGCATCTGGGCGCCGAGACCGTCACTCTCGCCCCACGACGCGGATTCGCTATGGCGACCGCCTTTGTGGCAGGTGCCATCTGCTCCGCCATCGCCGGGTATATGGGCATGAGCATCGCCGTGGAGGCCAACGTGCGCAGCGCGACGGCAGCTCAGGAGAGCCTTAGTGAGGCCTTCCAGGTGGCCTTCTACGCCGGTTCCGTGATGGGACTGGCGATGGTGGGCCTGGCCGTCGTCGGCATGAGCGGCATCTACCTGCTGACCGGCGACCCAGAGATCATTCTAGGCTTCAGTTTCGGCGCGTCAGCCCTGGCGCTCCTGGCCAAGGCTGGCGGCGGTATCTACACCAAGACAGCCGATATTGCGGCTGACCTGGTGGGCAAGGTGGAGATCGGGATTCCGGAGGACGACCCGCGAAACCCCGCTGTTGTAGCCGACAACGTCGGCGACAACGTGGGAGACGTGGCGGGTATGGGAGCCGACGTCTTCGATAGCTACGTGGCCAGCACCGTGGCGGCGATGCTTCTGGGCACCTCATTGTTCGTGGCGGATCCCGCAGCGCAGGTGCGGCACGTACTCTTCCCACTGATGCTCTGCACCTTAGGCATTCTAGCGTCGTTGGTCGGGGTTCGTTTCGTCCGTGTGGACAAAGGGGGCAGCCCAGGTCGCGCTCTCAACAGCGGCACTATCATCACCTGCGGTGTCTTCGCCGTCCTGGCCACGGCCCTCGTCCTGGCCGGTGACTACAACATAGGCTTGCTTTGGGCAACCCTCGCCGGCTTGGTCACGGGCATCGTGATCGGCTTCACCTCCGACTACTACACGTCGGCTCGGTTCCGCCCGGTCGTGGAGACCGCGCGGGTCTCCGGCTCTGGCGCCGCCATCAACATCATCACCGGCTTCAGCTATGGTCTGGTGAGCATCGTGCCCTCTATCGTCGGCATCGTGTTAGCGACCTTGATCTCCTTCTACCTGACCGAGCTTTCCGGCATCAGTGGGGTCTACGGCGTCGGCATCAGCGCCGTAGGCATGCTCTCCATCAGCGGGATGATCGTCTCCTCCGACGCTTATGGACCCATCGTAGACAACGCGCGAGGCATCGCAGAGATGGCCGGCATGTCCCAGGACGTCATCGAGACGACGGACGTGCTGGACGCAGCGGGCAACACGGCCAAGGCCATCACGAAAGGTTTCGCCATCAGCGCTGCCGCCCTCACGGTACTGACCCTATTTGCCGCCTATGCGGAAGTCGTGGGAGCACGGGGCATCGACCTGGTGATCAGCTTGCGGAACCCGGTGGTCATCGCCGGCGTCTTGCTGGGCTCCGTAACCCCACCGCTTTTCAGCGCCCTGACGATGCTTTCGGTCACCGACAACGCCTTCGATATGATTGAAGAGGTGCGCCGCCAGTTCGAAGAGCAGCCGGGGATCCTGGCCGGTACGGTGACACCAGACTATGCAGCTTGCGTGGCCCTGGCCGCCCGGGGCGCCCTGGCCTCGCTCGTTTGGCCCGCCTTCCTGGCCATCGCCCTGCCTCTGCTGATGGGCTTTGTGCTCGGCCCGGAAGCGCTGGGGGGCTTCCTGGGTGGGAGCATTTTCACCGGCGTGATCTTCGCCCTGCTGATGTCGAACGCCGGCGGGCTTTGGGACAACGCCAAGAAG
>CAZEQC010000093.1:0-13611 GCA_964514285.1 uncultured Anaerolineales bacterium
AGTAGGCGATGGGGCCGCTGCCGAGGAGCTCCTGGATGGCGGCTCGGGAGTCGGTAGGTTGGCTCATAGGTGTTCTTTCCTCACGTCGGGGCCGGCGGTGGCGGCCGGCGGTTCTGGTTCTCGGCCCGCTGCGCGATCTTCAGCAATTCTATATTACCATATCGGTAACGCGATGTCAATAGGGCAATTTTGGGATATCTTTTGGGAAATAGCGCGAGGTTGGGATATCGGGGGCCACGTGCAGGGGCAGGTGGGAGGGAGGCTTCCCTCTTGGCAGGCGTATGGTACAATACCGGTGACTGGCCGGGGGATGGTTCTCTGGCTGCGTAGAGGTTGGAGGGATTGGAAGATGGGTTTCTCGCCCTATTACGTCTTGGTCGGGATCGGGATTGGGTTGACGGTGATTCTCTTCATCCAGAATCTGCGCCTGGCTCTGCAGGTTGTGCTGACGGTAGGCAAGGTGGTTCTGGTTGTGTTGCTGATTACGCTGCTCGGCTGGCTTTTCGGTTGGTGGGCGCTTCCTCGCCCGCTGGCGGTCTTTCTCTTCGGTCTGCGTCGGATTTGGGAGCCGTTCCAGACGTCTTTGTCGGAGTGGCTCTTCGGTCATCTCCGCTAGCGGCATCTTACGTCTCTGCACTGGGTGATGGTTTGCCTCGAGCCATCGGTTCGGGGCGGGGGCATTCTTCGACAGGCTCGGGATGCTTGGTTCTGGTGGGCTCGGGTGGCCGGTCGGGAGTCCAGCCACGACAGTCGCCTACCAGAAGGTTGAGGTTAGGGTATGGAGCGTTGGAGGGGTCTGATGGGTCTTTTGCCGGATCGTCCGCTGGTCAGAGCGTTGGTGATCGCCATCGCGGTAGCGGTGTTGGCGGGGGTGGGGTTGGGGGTCTTCTATCTGGTGCAGCCGCCGGCCCCGCCGGCGGCTCCCGGGGCGGAGGGCCCGGTTGGGGTGACGCCGGAGGATGGGGCTCCCGGGGCGCCCGGTCCCACGAGCGGGGGCGAGCAGCTGCATCTGCCGTTGGTGTCGGGCTCCCAGGGCGGGGGCGCCGGCACGGCGGTGCCGTCCGCGACGCCAGAACCATCGTTGTTGGCCACGTCTGCGGCGCCGACGGAGACGCCGCGGCCGACCCCTACGCCGACGCCCGCGCCGACGGACTTCGAGGCGGTGCGGGAGGACCTGGCAGCGGAGGGGAAGGATCTGGCCCACGTGAAGATCGGCTTCCACGCCGGGCCCGGCGGGAACGCCCGGGGGCTGGGGAACTACCTGCGGGGGTTGGCCGACGCGGGGGTTCCGGCGGTGATCAAGTCGGTGGACGCCTACGGGGTGTGCGCGGAGGCGCTGCAGGCCAGCCCGGAGCACGTGACGGTCTTCCGGCTGTCGGGGGGCGATCTGGAGCTGCCGAACTACGATCTGCCGCCGGAGGAGGCGGCGGAGGCGCATTGGGCGCGGGTGGTAGAGGCGCTGCCGCCGGAGTTCGACAAGCGGACGTGGCTGGAGGTGATGAACGAGCCGGATAAGGGGCGGGCAGACTGGCTGGGGCGCTGCGCGCACCGTCTGGCGGAGCTGGCGCTGCGGGATGGGTATCGGCTGGCGGCGTTCGGCTGGAGCTCGGGGGAGCCGGAGCGGGAGCATTGGCAGACGCCGGGGATGCGGTCGTTCTTGACGCTGGCGGCGGAGCATCCGGAGCGGGTCGCGGTGGCGCTGCACGAGTATAGCTACGACGTGGAGGCGATCGCGAATCAGTATCCGTCGCTGGTGGGGCGGTTCCAGATGTTGTTCCAGGTGTGCGATGAGCTGGGGATCGAGCGGCCAACGGTGTTGATCACGGAGTGGGGCTGGGAGGCGGAGCACGTGCCGGCGGTGGGGCAGGCGATGGAGGATATCGCGTGGGCGTCGCGGTTGTATGCAGCGTATCCGCAGGTGCGGGGGGCGGCGATCTGGTATTTGGGCACGGGATACGGTGGGATCGCGAATCAGGCGCAGCAGTTGATTCTACCGACGTGGTATTATGCGTGGCAGGCGTATTTTGCGGTTGAGCCGGGGCAGAGGCCGACGGATCCGGGGCAGTTTGGGCCACGGTGAGGGCCCCCTCACCCCAGCCCTCTCCCCCGGGGAGAGGGGGTAGGGACAGCGAGGCTGGTGGGCCATCCCTCGAGGGGAGAGAGGGCGTAGCGTGAAGCCCCGACATTGTCGGGGCTTCGTGTTGTCTGGATAGGATGGGGTCTGTTGTGTGCTACTCTTTCTCGTAGGGCTGGCCGTCGGCGGCGGGGGGGAGGGCCTCCCCGACGACGCCGGCGAGGACGACGATGGTGACCAGGTAGGGGGTCATGAGGAGGAACTGGGAGGGGATGGGGACCTCCAAGATGGCGAGCTTGGTCTGGAGGGCGTCGGCGAAGCCGAAGATGGTGGCGGCGCCGAAGGCCCCGAAGGCGGTCCAGTCGCCGAAGATCATAGCCGCCAGGCCGATGAAGCCTTTGCCGGCGGTCATCAGCTCGTCGAAGCGGCCCACGGAGCCGAGGATGAGGAAGGCGCCGGCGAGGCCTCCCACCATGCCTCCGGCGGTGACGTTGACGTAGCGGTTCTGAAAGACGTCGATCCCCAGAGTGTCGGCCGCGCGGGGGTGCTCTCCGACGGCCCGGGTGCGGAGGCCCCAGACGGTGTACCAGAGCATGACGTGGATGCCACCGAGGAGGAGGAAGAGGAGGTAGACCAGGATGTTCTGTTCGAAGAAGGTGGGGCCGACGATGGGGATGCGGGAGAGCAGCGGGACGGAGACGGGGGGCAGGACGCCCGGGTTGTTGAGTCGGCCGAACTCGGAGAGGATGCGCGCGCTGAGGAAGCTGGTCACGCCGGTGGCCAGGATGTTGATGGCGGTGCCGGCGATGATCTGATCGACTTTGAAACGGACGGCCATGACGGCCAGCAGGAGCCCGAGAAGGGCGCCGATGGCGAGGCCGCTGAAGAGCCCGAGGGCCTGGGAGAGGGCGAAGGGCCACTCCAGGATGTTCCTCCCGACGCTGCCCATCAGGGCGGCGGTGAAGGCGCCGCCGAGCATCATGCCCTCGATCCCTATGTTGATAACGGCGCAGCGCTCGCAGAGGACGCCGGAGAGGGCGGCCAGGGCGATGGGGACAGCGCGGAGGAGGGAGCTGCGCAGGAGGCTGGTGAGGTTGAGGGAGTCCCCACGGGTGGCCCAGGTAAGAAAGGCGAGCACGAAGACGACGGCGACGGCGGAGAGCGCCAGGTTGGGGCGCCGGAAGCCGCGGGCGAGCTGCCATCCGCCGACGAAGGCAGAGATGAGGGCGAGGATGTTGACGACGGGGCGGGTGGGGAGCTTGAGGTCGCCGACGGGGAGGGCTCGGGTTTCTCCGCGGACGTTCAACTCGAAGGTCGACAGCTGGTCGGGCTCGGCGCCGCGGCTGAAGACGAAGAAGATGAAGAGTCCGATCAGCAGGAAGATGATGCCGTACGTCAAGGCTCGTTGGGGTGAGATGTTGCCACGAGCAGCGATGCGTTCTAGGATTTCAGTCACATAGCCCTCCTGTTCAACAGTCGGATGTGGGGACGAGGCCGCCTTGCCTGACCCACTGTCGGGTGATAGATCCGCCGGATCACGGGCGGGAAGCCGCCTAATCCGGCTGGAGCGTGGGGGGCAGGGGCCGGCGTCAGAGCGGGCATCAGGTCTGGCCCCAGCCGCGGGTGAAGACGGCGCCGCCTTCCTCCTCCGGAGCGCGGATGCGGTAGATGAGGCGGATGACCTCTGGCGCGGCGATAAAGATAATGATCAAGGCCTGCACGATGGAGATGATGTCGATGGGCACCAGGGCGGGCGGGGCCTGCATGCGCTGGGCTCCGGCCTTGAGGAAGCCGAAGAGGAGCGATGCCAGAACCACGCCGATGGGGTGGCTGCGGCCCAAGAGGGCCAGGGCGATAGAATCGAAACCGTAGCCGGAGAAGAAGGCGTTGGGCATAAAATGGATGACGCCCAGGATGTCGTGGACCGCGGCCAGGCCGGCCAGCCCGCCGCTGAGCGCCATGGCGAGGACGAAGTTCTTGGTGACGCTCATGCCCGCCGTGCGGGCGGCGCGGGGGCTGGCGCCGACGGTGCGGATCTCGAAGCCGATGGTGGTCTTGAAGAGCAGCCAATAGACGAAGGCCGCGGCAGCCAGCGCCAGGAAGAAACCGGTGTTGACATTGATCGACGGGTTATCGGGGAAGAACTGGGGCAAGTAGGCGCTGGGCTGAATCTCGGGGCTCACAGGGCGGAAGCCGGGCCGGGCCATAGGACCGCCGACCTGGAGCATGAAATCGGCCAGGCGGTAGGCGACGTAGTTGAGCATAATAGTGGTGATCACCTCGTGGGCGCCGGTCTGGGCCTTGAGGAAGCCGGGGATGGCGGCCCAGAAGGCGCCGCCCAGGATGCCGGCGACGATGGCCAGGGGCAGGTGAATGAACCAGGGCAGACCGGTGACGGCGTAGCCGACGAAGACGGTGGTCAGCCCGCCGATGAAGTACTGCCCCTCGGCGCCGATGTTGAAGAGACCGCAGCGGAAGCCCAAGGCGACGGCCAGTCCGGCGAAGATGTAGGGGGTGGTGATGCGGATGCTCTCGGTGAGCGGGCGGATGGCCGTGATCAGGTCGGCGGCCTCACCGGTCTGGATCCAGATCTGGGCGGCGTTGACGATCTTGACTGGGTTGCCGAAGGCGCCGACGAAGAGGGCCGAGTAGGCGCGGACGATGGATTGCCAGGCGGCGGCGAGCCCGCTGCCGAGCCCCTCCCCGAGGGCCTCCCAGACGACGGGGTCGAAGGCGCCGATGAAGACAGCCCCTATGATCAGGGCGCTGACGACAGCGAGGAAGGGCATAAGGGCGGCCCGCCAGTTCCAGGCTGTGAGGCGGGTGAGCAGACCCTGCCGCAGGTCCTCCCCCTGGGCGCCGACGAAGGTGCGGATGTCGCCGCTGCGGAGCCCGCTGGCGATCTCCTTGATCTTCCCTTTGACCTCGGAAGGGACGGCCACGTCGGCCGCGTGGTAGGGGGCGAGCCCCACGCCGTCGTTGGAGAGATCGAAGCGGATGGCGCCCGTGGGCAGCTTTCCCTCCACCGCCTGACCGACGGCCTCATGGACGGCACGGTCCACCTTCTTGACGGCGCTGGTGAGGAGCCGGTCGGCGCCAGGGACGTTTCCTTCCTCGAAGGTGGTGACCCACTGATCCTGGTCGACGCCGATGACCCAGGCGCCCTCCTGGGCGGCGGCGCGGATGGCGGCGCTGCCGCTCTGCCCGGCGGCGGCGAAGACGACCTCGGCGCCGTGGGCGACCAGCTCCCGGCCGGCCTCCCGACCGGCGGCTTCGTCGGTGAATGAGTCGGTGGTGGCCTCCAGGACCTCGGCCCGGGGATAGGTGTGGTCGAGGCCATGCTTGAAGCCGCGGCGGAACTTGCGGACTGGAGAGACGTCGAGGCCGCCGACGAAACCGACGGTGCCTTTGTCGCAGACCAGGCCGGCCAGGGCGCCGGCCAGAAACCCGGCCTCGTCCTCGGCGAAGAGGAGGCCGGTGACGTTCTTGCTCTCTGGGGCCGGTTCGTGGTCGACGACGATGAAGTGGACGTCCGGGTGGCGCACGGCGATGCGCTCGACCTGGGGGCCGGTCCGGGAACCGACGGTGACGACCACGGAGCAGCCTTGCTCGACGACCTGGCGCAGGTTGCCCTCATAGTCGTCGGCGGACTCGGTCTCGATGACGGTGGTAGAGACGTCGTAGGCCTGGGCGGCCTCCATCAACCCCTCGTGAGCGTCCTGGTTGAAGGTGCCGTCATCGATGCGGCCTACGTCGGTGACCAGTCCAACTTGCAGTTTATCAGGCGACCGTTGCACGCGCAGCCTCCTTTCGGCCTTCTTTGACGCCCGCCATGAGCAGGCCGATCTGTTCGCGAGTCGCCTCCTCGGCGGGCAGGATGTCGACGATCTCTCCCTCAAACATGACGGCGATGCGGTCGGAGAGGCTCATCACCTCGTCCAGCTCCGGCGAGACGAGGAGGACGGCGGTGCCCTCGTCTCGCTTCTCGATGATGCGTCCGTGGATGTACTCGATGGAGCCGACGTCGAGGCCGCGGGTGGGCTGGGAGGCGATGAGGAGCTTGATGGGGCGGGAGAACTCGCGGGCGACGATGACCTTCTGCTGGTTGCCGCCGGAGAGGTTGGAGACGGGGGTGAGGATGCTGGGCGTGCGCACGTCGAACTCGCGGACGCGTTTCTCCGCCGCGGCGAGGATTTGGTCCTGGTTAAGCGTGACGAAGCGGGCGAAGGGATCGACGTAGTAGGTGTTGAGAACCAGGTTATCGGCCACGGGGAAGCTGAGCACCAGCCCGTCCTTCTGGCGGTCCTCCGGCACGTGGGCGACGCCCTGCTCGAGGACGCGGCGGGGGGAGGCGCCGGTAAGGTCGTTGCCGGCTATCTGCACGCGGCCGCGCTCGATGCCACGCAGCCCGGTCAGCGCCTCAACGAGCTCGGTCTGGCCGTTGCCCTGGACGCCGGCGACGCCGAGCACCTCCCCGGCGCGGACCTGGAAGGAGACGCCGTTGACGGCGACGTTGCCGCGATCATCCATCACCCGGAGGCCGTCCACATCGAGCACCGTGTCCTTGGGCTGGGCTGTCTCCTTCTCCACCTGGAGAACGACCTCGCGGCCGACCATCATGGCGGCGAGATCGCTTTGGTCGGTCTTCTCGGGCGTGGTCGTGCCCACCACCCGGCCGTGGCGGAGGACGGTGATGCGGTCGGCGATGTCCATCACCTCGTTGAGCTTGTGGGTGATGAAGATGACGCTCTTGCCGCGGTCGACCAGGGATTGGATGATCTCAAAGAGGTCCTCGACCTCCTGGGGGGTGAGGACGGCGGTCGGCTCGTCCAGGATGAGGATGTCGGCCTCGCGGTAGAGAAGCTTGATGATCTCGACGCGCTGCTGGACGCCGACGGAGAGGTTCTCGATGTAGGCGTCGGGGTCGACCTCCAGCCCGTACTGTTCCGAGATCTGTCGGATACGCTGGGCGGCCTGGGCTCGATCGAGGAGGCCGCCGCGTCGGACGGACTCGACGCCGAGCATAACGTTCTCGGTGACGGTGAGGACGGAGACGAGCATAAAGTGCTGGTGGACCATGCCGATGCCCTGGTCGATGGCGTCGTTGGGATCCTCGATGGTGACGCGTTCCCCGTTGATGAAGATGTCGCCCTCGTCCTGTTCGTAGAGGCCGTAGAGGACGTTCATGAGGGTGGTCTTACCGGCCCCGTTCTCGCCCAGGAGGGCGTGAATCTCACTCTTCTGGAGGGAGAGGTCGATCTGGTCGTTGGCGAGCACCCCGGGGAAGGCCTTGGTGATCCCACGCAGCTCCAGGACGGGGTGCGGTGAGTCTCGGTTTGAGGGCACGGTGGCCTCCTTGCTTTGACAAATCGCTGGTGACGGCTCACCGTCCGGCCGGTGCTTGGGACGCCGGGGCACGAGGTGAGGCGCTCCAGACGCTTTGATTGCTAGGTTATGGTTGCTTCTGTTTGCTTAACAGGTTGGTAGTATACGGGAAAACTGGGCGATGTCAAACGGGGAGGGCCGGGGGCGGCTTGCCCTCTATTTCTGATTGCGATATAATGGTGCGCAGGGTCAAGCTTGGTTTGCTGAACGTAAAGGAGGTGAGGCTATCGGAGGTTGTCCCCTGCAGGTCCCCACGTTGGACGAGGAGAACTCGTTCTAGACTTCCAGTATCAGATAGAGGAGGAGAAATCTCATGCGCAAATTCCTACTAGTGACGCTAAGCCTGCTGACAGTCGTGTCGATGTTAGTGGCTTGCGGTCCGCAGGCCACAGAGGCACCGACTGAGGCTCCCACGGAGCCCCCGGCGGCAGAGCCGACAGAGCCTCCGGCAGAAGAAGAGGAGGAGGAAGAGGAGGCATTTAAGGTCGGTATGGTGACCGACGTCGGCGGCATCGACGACAAGTCGTTCAACCAGACCTCCTGGCAGGGTATGGAGATGGCCGAGGAGGAGCTGGGCGTTGAGGCCAACTACCTGGAGTCGCAGCAGCAGACGGACTATGCTGCGAACATCACGCAGTTCCTGGAGCAGGACTACGACCTGATCGTGACGGTCGGTTTCCTGCTGGGCGATGCCACGCTGACCTTTGCCCAGGACAACCCGGACACCAAGTTCGCCATCGTCGACTACGCCTATGAGGATCCCCCGGACAACCTGATGGGGTTGACCTTTGCCACGGACGAGGCCGCCTTCCTGGCGGGCTATCTGGCAGCGGAGATGACGGAAACGGGCAAGGTGGGCACGTTCGGCGGCATCGAGATTCCGACGGTGACGATCTTCATGGTCGGCTTTGAGCAGGGCGTCGAGTACTACAATGAGCAGAACGGCACGGACGTCGAGGTGTTGGGCACGGACCTGTTCGTGGGCAACTTCGAGTCGACAGATGACGGCCGCCGCGTGGGCGAGGATCTGATCGCCGAGGGCGCCGACATCATCATGCCGGTCGCGGGCCCTGTGGGTCTGGGCACCGCCGCTGCGGTTCAGGCGAACCCGGGCACGATGCTGATCGGCGTGGACACCGATTGGTACATCAGCGCGCCGGAGTACGGCGACGTCGTGCTGACGAGCGTCGAGAAGAAGATGGACGTGGCGGTCAAGACGGCTATCGAGCGCGCGATGGAGGGCACCTTCTCGGGCGAGACGTACGTGGGCACGCTGGAGAACGACGGCGTGGGCATAGCACCACTGCACGAGTTCGAGGATGAGGTCTCGGACGAGATGAAGGCCGAGCTGGACGAGGTGAGGTCTGGGCTGATCGCCGGCGAGATCGACACGGGCTGGGCCATGGGTGGCGCTCCCGAGGAGGAAGAGGAAGAGGCGGCGGCGCCGGAGGGCACGTTCGTCTTTGGCCGTGGTGGCGACTCGGTGCAGCTTGACCCGGCTGTCGTGACCGACGGCGAGAGCTTCCGCGTCACCGGCCAGGTGCTGGAGCCGCTGTTCCAGTACGAGGACAACGGCACGCGGCCGATCCCGGCGCTGGCCACCGACTACTCGGTGAGCGACGACGGGACGGTGTGGACCATCAACCTGCGCGAGGGCGTCAAGTTCCACGACGGGACGGACTTCAACGCCGAGGCGGTGGTCTTCAACTTCGAGCGGCAGCGTCTGACGGATCATCCGTACCACTTCGAGAGCCAGAACTACACCTACTACGGCTACATGTGGCAGGGCTTCGATGATGAGAGCATGATCCAGGCCGTCGAGGCCGTGGACGAGTACACGGTGGAGTTCACGCTCCGCGAGCCATTGGCTCCGATGCTGGCCAACCTGGCCATGGATATGTTCGCCATCTCCAGCCCAACGCAGATGCAGGAGTGCGGCGAGGACTACGGCACCCCGACCTGCGGCCCGGTGGGGACTGGTCCGTTCAAGTTCGTGGAGTGGATCGAGGACGACCACATCACGGTCGAGGCGAACACGGATTATTGGGGCGGCGCGCCCGGCGTTGAGCGCGTGATCTGGCGCGTGATCCCCGACGACTCGGCCCGTTTCCTGGCTCTCCAGGCTGGCGACATCCACGCGCTGGAGCAGGCAGGCATCGAGGACATCAAGACGGCCGAGGAAGACCCCGATATGTACATCAAGGCGACAGGGCTGAACACCGGCTACCTGGCGCCCAACTATCACATCGAAGAGCTGCGCGATCCGCTGGTGCGCGAGGCGATCTACCACGCCATCGACCGCGAGGCGATCCGGCAGGCCTTCTACGGCAGCTACGGCGAGGTGGCGAGCACGTTCCTCCATCCGTCGATGTGGGGCCGCCCCGATCTCGAGGACTGGGCGTATGACCCCGAGCTGTCCAGGGAGCTGCTGGCCGAGGCCGGCTATCCTGATGGCCTGACCGAGGTCACCAACATGGACACCGGCGAGGTGGGGCCGCTGAAGCTCTACTACATGCCGGTCACGCGCTTCTACTACCCCAACCCGAAGGAGATCGCGGAGGCGATGGCGGCGGACCTGGCGAAGGTCGGCATCGAGACCGAGCTGTACCTCGAGGGCGACTGGCCAACGTATCTGGACGCCAACACCAATGGGACGCTGTACGGCCTGTACATGCTCGGTTGGGGCGGCGACAACGGCGATCCCGACAACTTCCTCAACTTCCACTTCGGCAAGGTCGGCATGGAGGGCGGCGATCCGCAGGCCGGCTGGTACTACAATCCGGAGCTGGACGAGCTGCTGGATGAGGCAGCCGTCACCGTCGACCAGGATGCTCGCGCCGAGATGTACAAAGAGGCCGAGCGCATGCTCCACGAGGATCGTGCCTGGCTGTGGATGATGCACAACAACACGCCGCGCATCTTCTCGTCGGTGGTCGAGGGGTTCGTGGTGCAGCCGGTTGGCGCGGATAAGTACGAGGGCGTGACGCTGACGGAGTAGCCCGGTACGGCCGCAACGCGTAGCGGGTGAGCTTGCAGCGTCGCTCACTATGTCTCAAGGTGAGGAGGTGAGAGGGAGGCAGCTCCCTCTGGCCTCCTCATTTGCCAAATTCGTTCTCAACGAGTAGAATCGGTGCTCCAGCCGTTGGCCGGTTCGTTAGGTGGAGGCCCCGATGCCAAGACGTTTTGACCCCACGCTTAGCACGGAAGACGTCGTCTTGTCCCGGCAGTTCGTGGCCAGAGTTGAAAGGGGCGATTCGTGACCCGATACTTAGTCAGACGTCTGTTGTCGTTCATTCCCACGCTGATAGGGGTGAGCATTCTTGTGTTCTTATTCATTCATCTGGTCCCCGGTGACCCAGCTCTCGTCATTCTGGGCGAACACGCTACCGAGGAGAGTGTGGCGGAGTTGCGACAGCAGCTGGGGCTGGACAAGCCGCTCTTCCTGGATCTGGAGGCCGTGGTGAACGTCTTCCGGGGGAAGACCGGCCTGGGGGTTGGTGCGGCAGAGCTGTTTGACTCCCAGTACGTCCGCTTTCTGGGGCGTCTGCTGCGTGGGAAGCTGGGCCGGTCGATTCACGAGCGCACGCCGATCGCCGACACGCTGAAGCTCAAGTTCCCGGCTACTCTGGAGCTGACGATCTTCTCTATGACGTTCGCCATCGTCGTAGGCGTCCCCGCCGGTATCATCTCGGCCACGCGTCGCAACTCGATTTTCGACAACGTGGGTATGGTCGGTGCGCTGATCGGCGTGTCGATGCCTATCTTCTGGCTGGGCCTGATGATGATCTATTTCTTCGGCGTGCAGCTGGATTGGTTTCCGACCTACGGGCGCATTCCCGTTGATTTTTCCTTGGAGACGGTCACGGGGCTCTACGTGGTCGACAGCTTGATCGCGGGTGATCTCACGGCGCTGGGGCGGGTCCTGAAGCACCTGACGATGCCGGCCATCGCCCTGGGGACGATCCCGATGGCCACGGTGGCGCGGATGACGCGTTCGAGCATGCTGGAGGTGCTTCAGGAGGACTACATCCGAACGGCCTATGCCAAGGGCCTGCGAGAGCTGGTGGTGATCAACCGTCACGCCCTGAAGAACGCGATCCTGCCGGTGATCACAATCGTGGGCATGCAGTTCGGCAGCCTGATGGCCGGGGCGATCATGACGGAGACGGTCTTCTCCTGGCCGGGCATGGGCAAGTGGGTGTACGATGCTATTCTGGCACGGGATTATCCGGTGGTGCAGGTGGCGGTGATGATTATCACGGTGGTTGTGGCGGTGATCAACCTGATCGTCGACATCTCGTACAGCTACCTCAACCCCAAGATTGGCTATGAGTGAGGCTACGATGGGTAAACAGACCGTTGATGAGAAACTGGCGTCTCTGAGCGAGGACACGCGTCAGCATCGCTCCCCGTGGGGGGATGCCTGGCGCCGGTTGATCTCCTTGAACACGGCCCGTCTGGGCCTGGTGATCATCGGCTTCCTATTCCTGGTGAGTGTGCTGGCTCCCGTCGTCCACAACTACGACCCGAAGATCGATTCGAACCTGCGCCTGCGGTTGAAGCCGCCGACGCGCGATCATCTTCTGGGCACCGATGGGCTGGGCCGGGACGTGTTGGTGCGGCTGATCCACGGTGCACGTTATTCCCTGGGCGTGGGCGTCATCTCGGTGGGCATCGGGTTGACCATCGGGGGGCTGCTGGGGCTGGTGGCGGGGTTCGTGGGCGGCTGGCTGGAGGGGCTGATTATGCGGGTCATGGACGTCATCCTGGCCTTCCCGGCCATGCTGCTGGCCATCGCGATCGTGGCGGTGCGGGGGCCGGGGCTGAACAACGCAATGATCGCGGTGGGGGTGGTGTTCATTCCCATCTTCGCCCGCCTGACGCGCTCCATGGTGCTGTCGGTGAAGGAGAACGAGTACGTGATGGCCGCCGTCTGTGTGGGGGCGCCGCGTGGGCGGATTCTGTTCCGTCACATCGTGCCCAACGTGCTTTCGCCGGTGATTGTGCAAGCCACGCTGGGGCTGGCGAGCGCGATCCTCTGGGCGGCAGGGCTCGGATTCCTGGGCCTGGGGCAGCAGCCGCCGAAGCCAGAGTGGGGGGCGATGTTGAGCGACAGCTACAAGTACCTGGCGAGGGGGGCTTGGTGGGTGATCGTCTCGCCGGGGGTGGCGATCATGCTGACGGTGCTGGGCTTCAATTTGCTGGGGGATGGTCTGCGGGACGCGCTCGACCCGCGGCTGACGTATTAGGATAGCTGAAACGTACCTATTCACCTTGTGGCTCTCATGCTCTAGCCGGATTAGGCGGCCTTCCGCCCGTGATCCGGCGATTTCGCGCCCAAGACCGCGGATCACGGCTCGTCTCGAGCCATCCGCTGGGAGCAGCAGGTGAACAGTTACGCTGAAAACAAGGCTGGCGCGCCGCCCGGGCGCGCAGCTCGAGGCCGAGGTCGAGGCCCTGGCGGTTTTTGAAGCCGCTAGGGTCTTTTCGTTTCTGGAAGGTCGAGGAAGGCGGGCGGGATGGGCTCGGAGAGGTAGATGCCCCGCTCGGGCTGGTAGAAGGTGACGCCGGCCTGGTGAGCCTCGGCGGCCCGGACGGTGACGACGACGGGCTGGGAGGCGTGCCGGGAGCCGACCCGGTGGGCGGTCTCGCGGTCGCGGGAGAGGTGGACGACTTGGCGCCCCATGGGCTTGAGGCCCTGATGGCGGATGGTCTCCAGAGCTTTGGGCGATGTGCCGTGGTAGAGGCGTTCGGGGGGGCTGACCGGCTCGTGCTGAACGCGACGGTCGAAGGAGTGGCCGTAGAGGGCGCGGATGCGATCGCCCTCGATCTCGAAGCGCTTCTTGCCGTCGCCGGTGCCGTGGCGGACGAGATCGACGACGTCGGAGCGGTCGGCCCACCGGTGGCTGGGGAGGCTGGCCAGGATATCGAGGACCTGGGGGAGGGAAGTCCAGCCGGCGTCGTCGAGCTGGAGCCCGTAGCGCTCCGGGTGGTGGCGGAGGACATAGGCGAGGAATTTGCTCAGTTTGATGCGTCTTCGTTCGTTGGTCATGGGTGACTCCAGTGGGTGGCGTCGGGTATGGAAACCCGACCTACGTCTCTACCAACGACTGGTCAGCTCAAGATGTAGGGCAGGTTTCCATACCTGCCAT
>CAZEQC010000094.1:0-8936 GCA_964514285.1 uncultured Anaerolineales bacterium
GTCCCGTCGGCGACGGCACCAGCGTCCTGTCTGGCGTCGTCGCTGACCAGTCGGCGCTCCACGGGCTGTTGGCGAGGGTGCGCGACCTGGGGTTGGTTTTGATCTCTGTCCAGCGGGTGGCAAACGACACCCGTTATAGACCGTTCGAAAGGAGTAGCGAGCGATGAAAGCAGTGATTCTTAACGGGATGGAGGCGGGCGACGCCTGGACCGCGGCCATCCAGGACGAGCTGGTGGCTGCCCTGGAGGAGAGGGCGTGGGACGTCGATCCCCTTGTCCTCCACGCGATCGACGTCAAGCCGTGCGGCGGCTGTTTCGGCTGTTGGCTTCAGACGCCGGGCCGCTGCGTGATGCACGACACCGACGACGTTGCAGCCGCTGTGGTACAGAGCGATCTTATGATCTGGCTGACGCCGGTCAGGTTTGGTGGGTATGCCTCCCAGCTCAAGAAGGTTCTCGATCATCTCATCTGTCTCATCCTTCCCTTCTTCAAGACTGTGGAGGGAGAGACCCATCACGTGCCGCGGTACGAGGAGCGCCCCGATCTCCTCGTGGTCGGCACACTGCCCCGGGCGGATGTCGAAAGCGAGGCTATCTTCACGGAACTGGCCGAGCGCAACGCCATCAACATGTCGGCGCCCCATCGGGCGGCCGGCGTGGTCGTGGAAGAAGACGGTTTGGACGCGGCTCAGGACAGGGTCCGGGAGTTGCTGGTCGACGTGGAGGTGATGGGATGAAGACACACTTGTTGGTTGGCAGCCCTCGTCGATCCAAGAGTGCGTCCGAGACGCTGGGCGCTTATCTCACGGATCGGCTCGAAGACCGCGGCGCCGACGTGGAGAAGCTGTACGTCTATCCGGCGCTCCGTTCCGAGGACAGGCTCCGTGCTCTCGTTGCCGCCGCCGCCGAGGCCGATCTGCTGATCATCTCGGCGCCCCTCTACGTGGACTCGCTGCCGGCGGCGGTCACCGAGCTGTTGGAGGTGCTCTATGGCCGGCTCGATCAGTACGCCCGTCCGGAGGAGCAGCGGCTGGTCGGCATCTCCAACTGCGGCTTCCCCGAGGCCGAGCAGAACGAGATCGCGCTGCGCATCTACCGCTGCTTCGCCCGCCAGGCTGGTTTCATCTGGGCGGGTGGGCTGGCTATGGGCGGTGGTGAGATGATCAAGGGCAAACCGTTGCTCGAATCCGAGGGTATGGCTCGCAACGTCATAGCGGCCCTCGACCTGGTCGCTGACGCTCTGGCTGAGGGCAGGTCGGTGCCGGAGGAGGCTGTGGATCTGATAGCTCAGCCCCTGATCTCCGCCTGGATCTATCGAACCATGGGCAACCTGGGCTGGCATATCCAGGCCCTGCAGAAGGGCACGTGGCGGCGCCTTCGCGCTCGACCCTGGAAGAGGACGGGGAATACCTGAGCCGAGTCTATGCCGGCCAGGATCGCTCCCACGCCGAGCGGTTGTAGACCACCCGGAAGCCCAGGGAGAGGTAGAAGGGCATGTCCGTCCCGACGCAGGCCACGGTGGCACCCATGGCGCCGCAGCGCCGGATGCCCTCCAGCACGGCGGCCCGGCCCAGGCCCATGCGCCGATAGTCGGGATCGGTGGCCACCGGCTCCACGTAGGCGAGGGCGTGCACCGGCTCGTACCACATGCCGCCGTAGGAGACGAAGTGGCCATCCGGTGCCTCCACGACGAGTTGGAGATCCTTGCGGTAGTTGGGGGCCGACTGCATGAACCTTCGATCCGCCAGGCCGCCCTCCGGCGGCTCGTCGCCGTGGTTGAAGCCCCGCCACAGGACACGGTCGACTTCGCGCAGGTTGTTGTCCTCGGCCAGGCTCTTCAATCGGAAGCCCTCGGGCACGGTGGGCGGCGGGAAGGGATCGGGGATAGGGAGGTGGGACATCGGTTCGCTGCCGCCGCTCTTGGCGTACCCCCTCTCCGCCGCCAGGCGCTGGAAGGCATCGTCCCGGTCGTTGATGTACACACGGAGCCGCCTCACGCCGTCGCTGACGGTGCTAATCTGCTCCTCGGCATAGCTCAGCATCTCGCCTTTAAGGGCCGTGTGGGCGGGGTCGATCTCGATATAGGCGATCCCTATGGCGTGCTCCGGGTGGGCGACGCCGACGATTCTCCCCGCCTCCTCCCAGACCCCGATGGCGCTCAAGTCGACGTCCCGGATCAGCGGATGGTAGTGCATATACTCCCAGCGGGGCTGCACCCAGTTGACGTGCCCGCCTCCCTCGTCGTAGGTCCTCACCAGGAATCGTCCGATCCGCTCGTAGTCGGCGGCATGGGTGTAACGTCTGAGTGTGGGGCTCATGGCTCTCCTTCGTGGGCCGCGGGCGAACCGCGGCTGGGTTGATGCTTAGGCTGCTGCGTTGAGGTGTCCGACCGAGACCGTCCTCGGACGGCCCCCGTGATCAGGAAGGGCACCACGATGCAGCACGGCAGGACGTTCATCAAGACACCGGTGAAGAGGTAGGGGAAGGCCGAGACAACGGACGTGTCTACGGCGTTTATCCAGGCGTGCAGGAGAATCGTCAGCAACGCGCTCTCCGTGTTGTCGTATACCCATGTGAAGAGGAAGGTCCAGCCCAGTATTCTCGCCGCCCCCATGATCTCCACCGCTGCGATGAAGCCCAGATCAGCCATCGTCGTGCCGGATGAAGCGTACTTGGCCAGGGCATACGGCAGGTGCCAGAGCGCCCACAGAGCGCCCAGGATCCAGCTGGATCTGACGGGGGTCAAGCGCTCCTCCAGCTTGGGGAGGGCGTAGCCTCGCCATCCCGGCTCTTCAAGGCCTCCGGCGAGGAGTTGGCCCGGCAGGAGTAGGATCGGCTCGTAGAGCTGGCCGATCGCCGTCAGGCGGTTCTGCCAAGAGCCCACAAATGGCAGACTGAGGCCTACCGCGAGGGCGTTCACGGCCACGGGGAGGAAGAACACGATCGCGTACCACCGCGCCCCTACGCGCCACTTGGTGCTTCGGCGCCACAGGTCGCGAAGGCCGGGGAGGCCCTCGCTCACCCCACTGACGACCAGGGCGGCCAGAAGGGGGCCGTAGACCGCCAGCGATGGGAGGACGGAGAGGATCTGCCTTTGCTGGGAGGGGTTCAGCAACATGGGCAGCATACAGAGCCAGGTGATACCGTTCGCCAGCAGGAAGAACCCGACCAGCGGATGTCGGCGCAGCCGATGGAGGGCGCGTGGCATCATAGGCGCCGCCTTGCGTCGTCTCGGATGAACGGCTGCTCAACCTCCGAAGACGTTAGTGGAGCGTAGCTGCGCGGCTTCCGGTAGGCGTTTCCCCAAACCTCCTGCTGGCGCCAGGCTCGGAGCCTCGCTATGTCGAACGCGGCGACGTACACGCCTTCCTCCTCTCCCGCCTCGACCACGCAGGTGTCCCTTGGGCCGTCATCGTCAAAGGCCATCCCGTCGAAGGCCACGGAATGGCCATTCTCCTGGGGGGCGGCGTAGTTCGCCATGGCCACGCCCACCATGTTCTCGAAGGCCCGTGCTCTGAACTGCCCGATGCGGTTCGCCTCCAGCTGGCAGGCGTTGGGCGTCAGGATCAGCTCGGCCCCCTTCAGCATCAGGATCCGGGCGCTCTCTGGGAACTCCCGATCGAAACAGATCATCGCCCCCATCGTCACTTCGCCCTCCTCCGTGTCCAACCGGCAGACGTGGAAGCCGTCCCCAGGCGTCAGGCAGGCCTCCTTATCGAAGTCGCAGGTGTGCACCTTGGCGTAGCTCATCAGTATCTGGCCTTGGCGGTCGATCAGCGAGAGGGTGTTCCTCGGCGCGCCCTCCCATCGCTCCAGATAGGTGAGGGCGATGGCCATATGGAGCTCCCGGGCCAGGGCCTGGAAGTGCGCGACGAAGGCGTCCTCCGGGCCGATGGCGTGGGCCAGCCAGGCCTCCCGCTCGTCGGCTCGGGAGGGATCGGGAAGCGTGTATCCCACGTTCCACATCTCTGGGAAGAGCGCCACGTCGGCGCCCAGGTCTCGGGCCCGCCGACAGTACGCCTCCCCTTTTGTCAGGTTCGCCTCCTGGTCCCAACCGGAGGCCGTCATCTGGAGCAGCGCCACGCTGGTCATCGATCAGTTCTCTCCCCAGCACGAGGCGACGATCATGATGTCGATCACGTCGATCACGTCGTCGCGGTTGAAGTCGTACGCCTCGTCATAGCCGTCGTCACCCTTCTGCCGCCGCCAGAGATGGGCCACGGTCTGGATGTCCATGCCGTCCACGTCTCCGTCGCCGTTCACGTCGGCTCGCTGACAGACGTCCACGTCTTGGAGGACGATTCCGTCCATCGGCTGGAGCGCGACCTGCTCGACCGGCGAGCCGTCGTTGTACCGAGCCTGGGAGCGGACGTGCAGCGCATCGGCGATGCAGGGAGCGTCCCCCTCACATAGCAGGCGAACGTGGGGCTGGTCGTCCGGTTCCAGCGGCACCGCGGCGATGGTGTGCCACTGGTCGCCGCCCTCTCGCTGGTCAAGGGTGGCCTCCGCCACCGCCTCGCCTCCCGCGACGACCTGGTAGATCGCAGCGTCGCTCCAACCGGCGGCCTCAGGCGCCGCCGGCCACCAGGCCGTGATGGTGTACGTGTCCGAGGCCTGGATGGGCAGGTCCCAGCGGACCTGGCCATCGCTTCCCTCGCGGCAGCTCGCACCCCAGTCGTGGTAGAACGGGCCGCTGGCTTGCCACACCCCGCTGTCGTAGGTCCGCGTGATCCAGGTTCCGGTGGTGGTGGAGAAGGCCGGGTCGGCGTCGTCCACGATCGTTTCGTAGAGGGGCGCCTGATCCCCCGTCAGGCGGCGGTAGCCGGAGCCGACCTCGACCGTTCGGGTCTCCCGGGTGCCGTTGAGCAGGACCAGCCCGCCGGTGAAGGCCCGCCGGTAGACGTCGGGTGGGTGCTCGCTCAGACGCACGTCGTCCAGCCAGACCGTCCCCGCGCTCGCCCCGACCATGAGCTGGATGCAGGCGTCGTCCGCGGTGGCGTTGGCCCGGAAGGTAACGGTGTAAGGTTGCCACACGGTGTCGAGCGTCACCTGCCGCCAGAGGCCGTAGTTGTCCCAGTTGGGGCTGCCCTTCTGCGCGCTCAGACTGATGGGCCGGGCGTGGTCCCCCTTGGCCCAGAAGGTCAGGTCGTAGGCCTGGCCCTCCTGCAGGGAGCGGTCGCACTGGGCGAGGTCGACGTGCCAGTCGACGCCGGAGGTGGCCGTCACGTCTATGCGCGCGGAGGCCGTGTCCGACGCGGCGGTGGAGGTATCCCGCGTCACGTCGGCCGCGCAGCCGGCGTCGGTGTTGACCCAGAAGTCCCAGGGATCGGCGACGGCGTCCTCGAAGCCGCCGTTCTCGATCTGATTCACGGGCGGCGGCCCGCCCAGATCCACCCGCTCCGCCGGACCGAGGGGGTAGCCCAGGTCGGTGTCCAGCTCGTCGTACCACCAATCGTTGCCGTGCCAGGTGTCGCCGAACTCGTGGGCGAAGTAGCCATCGTTCATCAGCGTCAGCGCCAGGCCGAAGCGCATCCACGGGCCGTAGTCGCGGGCGAACGTCAGCGTCGACGTGGGGATCTTGTCCCAGGGCGCGTAGTCGTACCCGTAGGCGATCTCGTCCAGCGGCGAGGACTCGATCATCGTCACCGGCGGAACCTTGGCCAGCGCCAGCCAGTCCCCGTAGCGGCCCCACAGATCGCCGAAGGCCATCTCTCCCTCGATCACGTCTGCCGTCCAGAAGCCGATGCTGATGCCGTTGAACAGCTCGGCGATGCCCGGCTCGTGGACGTTCATCGCGTGGCCGCTGATGATGGCATCGGGCATCAGCTGGCGGAAGGTCTCGATCTCGTGGAGGACGCCCGCCTTCCAGGCCGCGTCCAACGCGTCGGGATCATCGGGCAAGCCGTCCTCGTCGGCGTCGATCTGAACCTCGTTCCCGTAGATGTCCTCCTCCAGCCAGGACTGGCTGGTGAAGACGTTGTCGAAGAATACCCCGTCGGCCATCAGGTCGCAGTCGAGAAGGGTCTGGTAGGCCACGTCCGCCTGGTGCTCCGCCACGTACGGCTTGGTCAGGTTGAGACGGTAAGAGCCGGGCCAGACCTCGATTCTGTTCCCGTTCACGTCCCTCAGGTAGTAGTCGTCCGGCAGTCCGGGGTGCTCAACCGCGTTGATGGAGGTTAGGATCCGGATGTGGGGGTTGAGCTGGCGCAGCTGGGCCATCTGATCCGCGGTCAGGCCGTCGGCTCCCAGGAGCAGATCCTGCCGTGCCAGGTGAGGGAGGCCCTTCTCGGCCAGCCCCCACCAGCCCCACAGGTTCCCGGTGCGCGGGAAGGGCGGGTCGACGCCCGAGAGCACCCGCACGTGCGTGGAACGCTCGCAGGCGTCGGGGTCCCGGCTGGATGGGGGAACGTCAGCGCAGCGCACGTAGAACCGGCGGTCGTCCAGGTCGCTGAGGCCCTCCACGACGGTGGCGTGGCTCGTGGTTCCCTGGCCCTGCTGGAAGACGTGGGGCATGGCGGCGTAGGCGGTCTCCGGATCCCCGCTCCAGCGGCAGTCGGCCGGGGCGGTGGTGTTGAGATGGAGCGTGACGGAGACCGTGCCGGCGGATAGGAGGCGGGGTGCAGGACCCAGCGGCCCCAAGGGGGGCTCGGCGATGGTCACGCCGGCGCTGGCCGGCGCGCCGCAGGCGCCGGTATCGTCACACGGCGTCAGCTCGAAGGTCACCGCGTCTCCTACGGCGGCCTGGCCGGGCGGCAGGACCACCTCGTCGTGTGGCGCCGGCCCGCCCCGGTCGTAGGCTACCGCGATCTCCTCGGCGCCGAGGGCGCGGCGGCTCAACCGCACGTCGTCGTAGGCGGCGTCCATCACCCCCCAGCTTTCGGCGCTCCCCAGGTAGAAGATGTCGGCGCTGCCGGTCAGCGCGGGGAAGCTCCCCTCGGCTGCCAGCGCGCCGTCGTAGTAGACGGCCTGGCGGTCGGCGTCGGCGGACCAAGTGGCGGCGACGTGATGCCACTCGCCAGCGCGCCAGCCCGGCGGCGCGGGCCAGGTGCCGTAGTAGCTCCCCTCATGCCGGCTGGTGATGATCACCCGATCGGCGTTGACCTCCACGTAGAGCTGGTGCTCGTCGTCGATGACGTAGGAGAAGAGGCGGGGATAGTCGTCGTACGCGGGAGCGTTCAGGTCATACGCAAGCTTGATCCACATCTCGACGGTGCCCTCGTCGGGGTCAACGTTCCCGGCGGCGAGGTAAGCCAGCCGGCTGTCGGCAGCCTCGCTGGTCTGCACCGCCTGGTCGAAGCGACCGCCGACGAACGCCAGACCCTGGGTCAGCGTCGGGGCCTGGCCGTCGCTGCTCAAAGGGCTGCCGTCCATGGGCAGCAGCAGGCTCTGGGGCACGTCTCCGGCCGTGATCTCGGCGCCGTTCACCAGCCAGCGGTAGGTGCTGACGCCCTCCGAGTCGCCGTCGGGATCGTCGAAGGTGGCGCTGCCGCGGAGCGTGACGTCGGCGTAGGCCTCGGACGGCTGCAGCGCCGCGGTTGCCGCCGGTGGGGAGGCGGCTCCTTCGCCCCACGTCGGGAGAACGACGAGCAAGGAGAGCGCAGCAATGGCAGCGATGAGAGGCAGCGAAACAATCAGTCGTCTCTTCAACATGCTTCCTTCCCTTCTCCCCATTCGTCCCCGCATCCGGCATCCCCGATGGGCCGCTGGCGCATTCTACGTCAGGATGGCCGGACCTGCAACCTGGGTGACAACGATCCCCCCTCACCTTGGGCTGAGGCTGTCGCTACGTCGGCGCCTCTCTTCTCCCGGCGGCCAAGCGTTTAAATAGCTTTCTAATAAGTCTGTTACGAGCCATAAAGATCACGTTGGTATCCTAAAGGTGAGCGAGATGGCCCTTTAGACTAGCTTGTTGATTGACTTGGACAGCCGAGGATGGGAATGAGAGATAGGCGAAAGGTCTTTGTGGTCGACGACGATCCGTATTTTCGCAGCGCCCTGCGGATGAAGCTGCGGCAGGAGGGATACGACGTGCTGGCGACGGGCAGTGGGCTGGATCTGCTCCGCGAGCTACAGAACAGCAAGGTCGACGCTATCGTCCTCGACCTCAACATGCCGGGTCTGTCGGGCCTGGAGGTGCTGCGCCGTCTGGCGGCGGATCCCGTGCTCTCCTCGATACCGGTACTGGTGGCGACGGCGGAGCGGGACAGCCGGACCAGGTCCCAGTGCCTGGCGCTGGGCGCTCGTGAGTGTCACGCCAAGCCGGTCAGTCTCCGGCGGTTGGCCGCCAGCGTGGCGGCCTATGTGTCGTGAGGATCTGGACGTGGGCATTGGATGGGGAGTGTGACGAATGAAGGATCGACATCATCGTGGTGGTTTGCTTCTACCCTTGGGAATGGTGCGGCGGCAAGGCTTGTGGGCGATGTGGATCGGCTTAGCCGCCATAGCGCTTCTGATGGGTTTCGGCTTCAACCTAGCCCCGGCCAGGGCGGACACGCCGACCGGCTATCAGGAGTACTTCATCCCCGGGGGCGAGGAGCAATTGTGGGACATCTTCGTCGACATGGACAACTTCGACGAAGATCAGCCCGACGACCAGCTCGATGAGGATGCCGGCATGCACGCCGTCATCTCGGTCGTCGCTGGAGCCGACAGCACGACGGTCTATTACGATCACTGGGAGAACGGCTACGGCTTCGACCCCGGTGATCCTGGCACGGCCGACGCGAACACCTCTACACCGCCGGCGGGGCGGTGACGGTCAACCGCGCCAGTTGGACCGAGTCCTCGGGGGCGACCACCCTCTACCGCGCGTCGGCGCCGGCAGGGCCGTATGTCCGGCTCAACGAGGCCCTCATCCCGGCGCGGAATCCGGGGGCGATCCTGGGCGCCTCCTCCCCACAGTCCTTCGCGGTCCATGAGCGGGCGCGCGCTGGGGGC
>CAZEQC010000094.1:9036-13588 GCA_964514285.1 uncultured Anaerolineales bacterium
GGGCGCCTCCTCCCCACAGTCCTTCGCGGTCCATGAGCGGGCGCGCGCTGGGGGCTCCGCTGCAGCGGAGCCCCCAGCCGGTTGGACGTCATCTACGATCCGCGTCGACGCCGTCCCTCAGCGTCGACGGCCTTGAGGGCCGCGAGCACGCTCTGCGGCGTGACCGGGACCGGCTCGTTGTGGATGGTCTCGCCTTCCGCGCACGTCGCCTTCGCCACCTCAAGCAGGTCCTCGTCGGTTGCGTTCCCCAGTCCGATGTCGGCCAGCGTCGTGGGGAGCCCCACCGCCTCGCAGAAGGTGTAGACCTCGTCGATGGTCTCAGGTGGCTTGTCCGTCAGGAAGAGCGAGGTCAGCACGCCAATGGCGACCTTTTCGCCGTGGAAGTAGTCGTGCGTCGGCTCAAGGACCGTCAGACCGTTGTGGATGGCGTGGGCCGCTCCCAGGCCACCGCTTTCGAAGCCTAGGCCGCTGAGCAGCGTGTTCGCCTCGGTGATGTGCTCGAGCGCCGGTACCACCGCGTGGCTCTCACAGGCCGATTTGGCGGCGACGCCGTACGCGAGAAGTGTATCGTAGCAGAGCCGCGCCAGGGCGTAAGCCGTCATCGAACCGACGTTGCCCGTCATGTTGGGCGCATAGGCTTTCTTGCAGGACTCAGCCTCGAACCACGTGGCTAACGCGTCACCCATACCCGATACCAAGAAGCGGACCGGTGCGTCGGCGACGACCTGCGTGTCGACGACGACCACATCGGGGTTCTTGGGCAGGACCAGATACCGCTTGAACTGGCCATCGGGGGTGTAGATGACGGACAGCGCGCTGCACGGCGCGTCCGTGGAAGCTAGCGTTGGGGCGATGATCACGGGGGCCCCGATAGTGTAGGCCACGGCCTTCGCCGTGTCGAGCGTCTTGCCGCCGCCCACGCCGACGATGATGTCGTAGCCACCCTCGCGGGCCTCCGCTGCCAGTCGATCGATCTCCTCATCGGAGCACTCGCCGTTGAATCGTTCAACGCTCAGCTCAATGTCCTCCGCCATTGCGTCTCGGAAATCGGGCAACATGTTCTCGAAGACGAACGGATCGACGAGCAGCAGAGCCTTGCTGCCACGTTGACCCAGACGCGCCGCCTCAGCGCCTAAGGTCTTGAGGACGCCTGTACCCTGAACGTACCGACCTGGAAAAATGGTTGTGCTAATCATTGGTTCACTCCTTACCTGTTGCTCGTTATGGCTGCGGCATACTTCACCGCTTGCAATGTCTCTCTAACGCTCGTTCCGTGAACTATTTCACGAACTTGACGCTTCACATGATACCCGATCACGCGCTGGTTGTCAAGTAGAATCGTGATAAAAATCACAATGCAAGGCGACTTCGTGACGGGTTTCCCGAGATTGACAACGCGGGAGCCAACGGGTAGAATGCTTGTGAAGCGCTTCACAAACGACTGGGAGAGCAGGAGGTCAGCTTTGACGACACACGTGCCCGTGCCCACGCTGAGGCGATTGCCCCTCTACTACCGTGAGCTGAAACGGGCTGCATCGCAGGGGCTCACACACGTCTCGTCGAAGACTCTGGGAGAGCGGGTGGGGGTGCCTGCCGTTCAGGTGCGGAAGGATATGAGCTACCTGGATCAGAAGGGTAGGCCTGGCGTCGGCTATGAGGCTCAGTTGTTGGCTGCCCATCTGAGGGATTTCCTGGGCCTGGCCAGCGAGAAGCAGGCGGTCTTGGTCGGCGTGGGGAACCTGGGACGTGCCTTGGCCCTCTATCCGGGGTTTCACGCTTATGGGCTCCGCATCGTGGGGGCCTTCGACAACGATCCCGACAAGATCGGTCAACCGGTAGGAACGCTGGAGATCCTGCCGGTGGAGGTTCTCGGGGACATCGTGACGCGGCTGCAGGTCCGGGTCGGCATCATCACCACGCCGGCCGACGCGGCTCAGGAGATCGCCGACGCGCTGGTCGCCGGGGGCATCAAAGGTATCTGGAACTTCGCTCCCTGTCGCCTGGCGGTGCCCGACGGGGTCTTCGTCAAGGATGAGGATTTGGCTGTCGCCTTGGCGGTCCTCTCCCACGTGATTGAGCAGTAGATGGACGCGTGCCCAAGGTAGGAAGGCCGAGGCACTGGCCCAGGGGAGACGTATCCTGAGGCGTCCTGATACCGCTTCAGCTCCGCAGACCGTGGGCCCCCTCCACCAGCTCCCGAAACCTCTGGGCGAACCGGGCGGCGGGCGCGCCGTCGACGACGTCGTGGTCGACGCTGACGGTCACGCACAAGGTCTCGCGGCGTGAGATCTCTCCGTCGATCAGAGCCAGCTTCTCGCCGATGCCACCCACCGTCAGGCCCAGCGTGTGGAGGGGCAGGAAGCCCAGGCCCCAGCCGGGCCCGCGGCCGAACATCCCTATCGAGGTGATGACCGTCGTCCCCGCGAAGCGCCTCATCCAGTGCGGGTTCTGGCGCAGGGCCCAGTAGAAGAGGCCGCGGAGGAACCGGGGCGCGTATTGTCCGTACCCGGCTAAGCCTCGCTTCTGTGCGCTCCGCCGCGGTTTGGCCTGAACCGCTCTGATCTCGCGATGGACGTCGAGGTAGGCCTTCTGGTTGGCGGCCCGGATGATGTGCGGCAGCGCCACCCCCCCGGCCTCCGTCTCGATCAAGGTGACCACGTCGACGTCCTTGAAGGTGATCAGTTGATTGCGCCAGTTGCGGTAGGCGTTGGTCGTCGGATGGTCCGTCATCGCCTGCGCGAGGCAGGTGATGAGATAGCCGGTGAATGAGAGCCGCTCCCCCGTCTCGGCATCGTGGTCGCGGATGAAGCGGCGAGCGCGGGTGACGTCTATCTCCAGCAGCCCGTGGATGATGTGTCGTCGCGCGCTCAGTCGTCCGGCGTCGAGCACGGGCTGCCGGGCTCGCGGGAAGGGCGTCGTCCGATAGTCATCTGCCACAGCTGCTTCCTTTCTGGCGTCGCCTCACGACTGGAGGCGTCTTTGGCTGATGGGGTGAGCCATCAACCCGCGTCGCCCGGCGTCTGCTGGTGGAAAGCCAGCCTCCACGAGCCGTCCCGCCGGACGTAGACGCTGCTGGTCAGCGCCGTGTAGTCCGAGCCGTCGCCCGAGCGGCGGGCGGTGGCCCGGTACGTCAGCAGGACTGCGTCATCTCCCAGCCGCACGGTGTGAACGGCGTCGAAGGCGACCTCTGCCCACCGGGGGCCGGCGGCGATGGCATCCACCGTCTCCTCCTTGGTCAGCACGCCGACCGGCTCCGCGAAGACCATCAACGCATCCTCGATCAGGTGCTCCCGATAGAAGGCGGCGTCGCCCTTCCAGAACCGCTGCTCCATGTCCAACAACTGCTGCTCGAGATCCACGGCAACCCTCCTCATCCGACGATCCAGTGTCTGGCCCTCGACCGCGCCAGCCGCTGGCCCTCCGGGCTGTGTACCTCCGCCCGGAAGAAGAGCCAGCGCTCGTCTCGTTCCAGAAGCTCGGCCCTGACCACGATGTGTCCTATCTCCAGCGTGACGGGCCGGCTGTAGGTCATCCTCAGCCGCCGCGTCACGTTGGGCGGGGCCACGAGAACGCTCAGCGGTCCGATGGTGTTGTCGACGGCGGCGGCGATCATGCCGCCCTGCATAGTGTCGTACGGGTTCAGGTACCGCTCCAGGATGGGGAATCGCGCTCGTAGCACACCGGCGTCGACGTCAACGTTGAGGAACTGGCCCTGCATGGCGACGAAGACCGGCGGCGGCAAGGTGTAGTCGCCTATCCTGTTGCCCAACTGCTTCCTGAGGATGCGCATAACGTCAGAGGTGGGGTTGTTATGGTGTTCCAAGCTGCGTAGGCTCCTCGTGTAGTTGTAGGGCCCGGTCTCCTGACTATCGCTCGTGAGCGAGACATCTAGGGGCGCCCGGCACCGGGCACGTCCACACGGGCCGTCTCGATGCGGCCCTTTCCAAGACCCTGTTCGCCGTAGACCGACGTGCAGACGCAGAGGGTCCGCCGGTCAGGGCCTCCCAGCATGGCGGCGAAGGGTTGTGTCGCCACGTCGATGCGGTCGACGACCTCGCCTCCCTCGAGGACGCACAACACCTGTTGGCTGCCAAACGGTGAGGCGACCCACAGAGCACCCTCGGCGTCCAGGCAGATCCCGTCCGGGGCGGTGCGTGTGGTGTCGAATCGGTCCTCGAAGCCTCGTTTGTCAAAGCGGGCCCAGGTGCGGCGGTTCATCAGTGAGCCGTCGGGCGCGATGTCAAAGGCGCTCAAGCGAGCGGCGAACGTCTCGGCGACGATGAGGGTCCCTCCGTCCGGCGTGATGACCATCCCGTTGGGGAAGGCCAGCTCGTCGGCCACCACGCGCGCCCGCCCGTCTGGGGTCACCAGCAGAATCTCGGCCAGCTTGGCGTTGGCGGATGGATCGGAGATGTCGTAGCCGAAGTGGCCCACGTAGGCGCGGCCCCGTCGATCCACCACCATGTCGTTGCAGTGGTAAGACGCGAGCCGGCGCAGGTCGGCGACCTCAGTAAGGCCATCCGGGTCCAGTCGCAGCAGCCGGCGATCCTTC
>CAZEQC010000095.1:0-11937 GCA_964514285.1 uncultured Anaerolineales bacterium
CCTCAGACACGGTGTCGAGATCCAGGCCGGCGATCGCCTCGTCCACGTCGCCGCCGGATCGCGTCCCTTGGTGGCACTGCATGCAGACCGCTTCTGATCCCAACCCGTCGATCTCGACGCCGGATGGGAAGCCCACGGCGGTCATATCGTGGGCGCTGGGGTTGTGACAGACGGTGCAATAGATCACCGTCCCCGTCTTGGCCGGCTGATCCACGGCTCCTGCCGCCGTGCCATCCTCACCGAGGAAATCCCGGAAGCCAAGGGTGCTGTGGCACTTGGCGCATCGCTCCGGGATGCGGGGCGGATCATCCTCGTCCCAATGGGTGAAAGACTCAGACTCGGCGTCAGCGTGGGACGAAAGCTCCCATGTCTCGCTGATCGCCTCCACGGATTCGGGGGCCGCGTACAGCGCCACCACGGCTGCCACCCCGGAGAGGGCCAGCAGCAAGAGCACGCTTCCTTTGAAAGTCATAGGTCCTCTGTCTCCTTCTAGTTCAACGTCAGTCCATTCCTCGGCGTCGCGACGCCCGCAGAGAGGGACCGGGCTGCGTCACGCCACCGGCTGAGCGTCTCCTCACCCGGGACGCACACGTCCGGGACGTATAAGCCCTCGGCAGTCGTTACTCCCTGTTCTTCCCCTCCTCGGGCGCGCCAGCCGCCGCGCCGGCGGCCAACCGCTGTTCCTCGCGACCGGGGCCCACGCCCCAGACGATGGTGCGGGCGCCCTTCTCCTTGGCCACGTTCTGCAGCGTCTGGAGCTCGTAAAGGCGGATCGCCCGGTCGCTCATCCGCTCCGCGGCCCTCTCGAAGATGTCAGCGACCTCGGTGATCCGCTCCACCTCCGCCACGCGGGCGTCGCGCTCCCGCTCCGCCTGCGCCTGGGCGCTGATGTCCTCGATCAGGTCCTGCGGCACCTGGACGTCCGTCAGCTCCACCGAGGTGATGTCGACACCAAACTCGACGGCGGACTCGTCCAGGATCTCCTCCAGACGTCCGGCCACCTTCTCCCGCTCTCCCAGCAGCTCGCTCAGGCTGAGCGAGCCGATGATATCCTTGAGCGCGGCGTTGGCGGCCCGGAAAACGGCCCCCTCGTAGTCCTTCACCTCCAGCGAGGCCTGCTTCGGGTCCTCCACGCGGTAGAAGATGACGGCCTGGCAGTCGACGGGGACGTTATCCGAGGTCAGCGTTTCCGCCGCCTTGACTGAACGGCTGTGGATCCGCATATCGAGGATTTGAGCCACGCTCTGGTAGAACGGCGGCCAGGGGATGGCCATGAAGAAGCCCGGCCCCTCAGTATCTGAGTAACGTCCCATACGCAGCAGAATGGCCCGCTGAAACTCCGGTAGCACGTAGATGGTGCCGCTTACGATCGAGGCCAAGATGAGGCCCACCACCGCCCCCGCCCCCAGCGCGAACAGCGGGGGCAGCACCGCCCACAGCAGGATCCCGACCACCACGACGGAGACGATGAACACCCCGACCCACGCGGTGAGGCGCAGAATGCCCTGCACCTGGCTCAAACTCGCTCCCTGTCCTCCCATTCTCCTCTCGCTCATAGCTCCCTCCTGGTCGGTCTATAGACGTGACAGGTTTGACAAACCTGTCACGTCTCGGCTTGTGAGTCTTACTTCAGGGGATGAACAGCAGCTTCCCCTGCGTCTTTCGATTCTCAATGGTGCAGTGCGCTTCGGCCGCCTCCACACCGTAATCCGCCAGCCTCCGGATTACGAATCCAGAGGGAGCAGCCGATCCAACAAGCGCGGGGGCGATGAACCCGGTCGCTCAGTCTATGATCTCCCGGTAGAGCTGACCCGCCGGGTCCGGTTGCCACGATTGGAGCACCTTCATGTAGTTGGCCCGTTCGAAGGCCGCCGGATCGGCCACGTTCTGCTGGCTCATACTCCCCTGCATCTGGGCCACCGACTCGTACTCGTGCTCCCGCATCCAGTCCACCACGGCGTCCAAAACGGTCTGAATACGCTGCACGCCGTTCTGCAGAAGCTCCGAGGCCATCATCGTCACCTGCGCGCCGGCCATCAGACCCTTCAACACGTCGACGTAGGTATGTACCCCGGTGGTGATGGCCAGGTCCGTCGCGACCCGCCCGTGGAGGATGGCGACCCAGCGGAGCGGAAGACGGAGTTCGTCGGAGGTGCTGAAGACCAGCGACGGCACCACGTCGAAGGCCTCCAGATCCAGGTCCGGCTGGTAGAAGCGGTTGAAGAGCGCTAACCCGTCGGCGCCGGCCTCCACGAGGCGCTGGGCCAGGTGGGGTATCGAGCTGAAGAAGGGACTCAGCTTGACCGCCACAGGAATGGAGACGTTCGTCTTGACCGCCGTCAGGACGTCCACCACCAGCCGCTCAGCGTCGGCGCCGGACATCTCCGGATCGGTGGGGATGTAGTAGACGTTCAGCTCCAGCGCGTCGGCCCCGGCCTGCTCGATCTTCTCGGCATACCGGATCCACCCGCCGGTGGAGACGCCATTGAGGCTGCCGATGATGGGAATGTCGACCGCCTCCTTCGCCCTGCGGATGTTCTCCAGATACTCCTCCGGGCCCACGTTGTAGTCCTTCTGCTCCGGGTACCAGGTCAGCGCCTCGGCGAAGGCATCGGTGAAGTAGCTCAGGTAATGGTCCAGTCGTTCGCTCTCCAGCGTGATCTGCTCCTCGAAGAGCGAGTGCATCACGACCGCCGCGGCGCCGTTGTCCTCCAGCCGCCGTATCGTGTCGAGACTCCTCGATAGAGGAGAGGCCGAGGGCATGATGGGGTGCTTCAACGTCATACCGAGGTAGGTTGTCTTCGTATCCATAAGCGTCTGCTCCTTCTGGGCTCTGCTAAAGGATGTTCAACGGTGGCAGGACGATCCAGGGAACAGGCGTCCTCGCCGCCGTCGGGGTCACTGCACGGTGCGAATCGTCAGCGTCAACAGCTCGCCCACACCGGGGAGTTGAGCGACCTCAAGAAGCGCCTTCTGGAGGTCATCGAGGGTGTTCGCTGCAAGATGGAGAACCACCGCGCCGCCGGGCACGGGACCGACGACCAGAGGTTTTGCGTTCGCGAGGGATATGCTGCGCAGGGCATCCTCGTCTACGCCCTGCTCGGCTTGGCCCTCGACCAGAATTATGCTCTCAACCATCGCACTGCCTCCTTGAGGTCAACGCCAGCGGCCCAATACAACCCTCAGTAGCCGCGCCAAGGGCTGTGAAGGGCTGCAAATATCCCATTACCCAACGGCACGCCATAACGATGGCATGCTGCGAGTCAGGCCAACAGATGATATCCTGGCCAAGCTTCGCAAGGCGCCCTTGTGCGCGTCCCCTGGCACATGACTAGTATAGCATACTCTCCGCCGGTGAGCGGACGGGATGGGTTGGGGGCTGCGTTGGACTTGGTTGGGAAAGGTTGGAGTTTGGTTGGATTGGACGCTGGCAAGCCCAGCGTCTCCGTGTAGAACGCCTTGGCGCGCTCCAAATCTACGGCCGGCAGTATGACTGCTATCAACTTATCCTTCAACCATTGGCCGTCCGGATAGGAGCATTCCATCTGCCGCTGAGAGCAGGCACTGCACTGCCCTTTGTGTCGTCAGGAGCCTCCCAGAACTACCGTGGCTCTGGAACCATGGCGCATAGACTGTAGCCCCCGGCGTAGGCCAGCTCGTGATCGGCGAAGTCGAAGCTAGGTCCGTCACGAAACGTATCAGCGTCAACGACGCCTTCCAACGGCATGCATTCTCTTTCGACCCAGACCACGAACGGCTCCGCCGTCACGGTCGGCAGACCGAACAGGTGGGTGCCCAGAACTGCCGAGAGGACAGCCAGGCTCAACACCAGCCACGCAATTGCAAACTCGCTCAGATTCGCCAACATGATGCACCTCCCCGCTGATATCCTTCGTTTTCAGCATGAGGATATCAGAGGGACCGTTTCACAGTCGTTTGACCACCGTTTCTTGGCCTTAACAGCGCAAGACCTCCGAGGTCTTGAGGACCTCGGAGGTCTGTGGCCCGCTGCATCCTCGCCGACAAGGACTGGCTACGTCAAGTGGGATCCTTCCTCACCCGGCGCGTCCAGTCGACCAGCGCCGCCATCTACTTCCGCACGAACCGGCGCGTAAGCTCGTCCTGGAGGTGGCCCTCGTCGTCGAACTTCCGGTCGGCGTTCGACACCAGTACCGCCGGCGCGTTCACCGGCAGCATATTGTTGTAGGCCAGGACCTCCCGCAGGCTGCCGGCTATGTCCAGCGCCTTGATCGTGCTCGCCCTTCGAGGAGTCGTCATCGGTGACGTCAGGCCTTCTCCTCGGTGGCGGTCTCCACGGAGCCCACGTCGGCGCCGGGATCGACATCCATGGCCGCCATATGCTGGTACTTGCGCCAGCGGTCGACCACCGCCTGCTGCGCCTCCTCCAAGAGCCGCTCGGCCCGCTCCGGATGGCTCTGGAGCAGCATGCGGTAGCGGTTCTCGTTGTAGGCGTACTCCCGGAGCGGCACGCTGGGCTCCCGGGAATCGAGCTGGAGCGGGTTCTCGCCCTGCTCCCGCAGCCGCGGATCGTAGCGGTACAGCGGCCAGTAGCCGCACTTGACGGCCAGCGCCTCCTGATCCATGCCCTTCGCCATGTTGATGCCGTGGGCGATGCAGGTGCTGTAGGCGATGATGAGCGAGGGCCCGTCGTAGGACTCCGCCTCCCGGAAGGCCTGGATCGTCTGCCGCGGGTTCGCCCCCATCGCTACCTGGGCGACGTAGACGTAGCCGTAGGTCATGACCATCATGCCCAGGTCCTTCTTCGGGGTCGGCTTCCCGCTGGCGGCGAACTTCGCCACCGCCCCCAGCCCGGTCGCCTTCGACGCCTGCCCGCCGGTGTTGGAGTAGACCTCGGTATCTAGCACCAGCACGTTGATGTCTCGCCCCGCGGCCAGGACGTGATCGAGGCCGCCGTAGCCGATGTCGTAGGCCCAGCCGTCGCCGCCCACGCTCCAGACGCTCTTCTTGACCAGCGCGTGGGCCAGGCTCTGGAGATGCTTCGCCCCCCCTCTCGTCCCCCCCTCTGGGGGGGAGGCCGCCTCTAGGCGCTCCTTCAACGCCTCCACCCGCTCCCGCTGGGCTCTGATGCCGGCCGGGTCGCTCTGATCGGCCGAGAGCAGTTCATCGGCCAGATCGTCCCCGATCTCCGAGCGCATCCGATCGACCAGCTCCCGGGCGTACTCCGTCTGCTTGTCCAGCGTCAGCCGGAAGCCGAAGCCGAACTCGGCGTTGTCCTCGAAGAGCGAGTTGCTCCAGGCCGGCCCGCGTCCCTCCTCGTTGAAGGCCCAGGGCGTGGTGGGCAGGTTGCCGCCGTAGATGCTGGTGCAGCCCGTGGCGTTGGCGATGATGGCCCGATCGCCGAAGAGCTGGCTCATCAGCTTCAGATAGGGCGTCTCGCCGCAGCCCGCGCAGGCGCTGGGGAACTCGAAGAGGGGCTGGAGAAGCTGCACGTCCTTCGTCCGGCTGAAGTCCAAGCCCGACCCCGGGCCGCCCGACCCCGAGCCGTCCCCGCCCGGAGGAGCCTCCGGCAGGGTCCAGCGGAAGAAGTCCCAGTTCTCCACCTCTTGGTCGTGGATCGGGATCTGCGACGCCATGTTGATCGCCTTCCGCCCCACCGCCGTCTTGTCCCTGGCCGGGCAGACCTCCACGCAGACCCCGCAGCCGGTGCAGTCCTCCACCGCCACCTGAACGGTGTACTTCTTGTCCTCCAGCCCCGGCTGCCGCCAACGAGCGTCGGTCGACTTGAAGGTGGGCGGCGCATCCTCCAAGTAGCTCTCGTCGTAGACCTTGGAGCGGATCACGGCGTGGGGGCAGTAGAGCACGCAGCGCCCGCACTGGATGCAGACGTCGGGCTGCCAGACCGGCACCTCCAGCGCGATGTTCCGCTTCTCCCAACGGGTCGTGCCGCTGGGCCAGGTGCCGTCCACCGGCATGGCGCTCACCGGCAGCTCCTCCCCCTTGCGGCTCATCATCAGCGTCGTAACGTCGTGCATGAAGTCCGGCGCCTCCGCCGGCACCACCGGTGGCATCTCCACCTCGCCGGTGACCTGCTCCGGCACCTCGATCTCGTACATCCCCTGCAGCGCAGCGTTGACGGCGGCGTAGTTCTTGTCCACCACCGCCTGACCGCGCTTCCCGTAGCTCTTGCGGATCCCCTCCTTGATCTCCTCGACCGCCTCCCCGCGAGGCAGGATGCCGCTCAGGACGAAGAAGCCGGTCTGCATCACGGTGTTGATCCGGGTTCCCAGCCCCACCTCGTCGGCGATCTCGTAGGCGTTGATGGCGTGCAGCTCCAGGTCCTTGTCGATGATCTCCCGTTGGGCCGAGCGCGGTATCCGGTCCCAGGTCTCCTCCGGCGGGTGAGGGCTGTTGATCAGCACCGTCGCGCCCTGGGCGGCCATCTCCAGCACGTCGAACTGTTGGAAGAAGCGGAACTGGTGGACGCCCACGAAGCTGGCCTGGTTGATCAAGTAGGTGCTGTGGATCGGCCGGGGCCCGAAGCGGAGGTGGGAGACGGTGACCGCCCCGGCCTTCTTCGAGTCATACACGAAGTAACCCTGGGCGTGGTAGTCCGTCTCCTCGCCGATGATCTTGATGGAGTTCTTGTTCGCGCTGACCGTCCCGTCGGAGCCGAGGCCCCAGAAGACGGCCCGGATCACGTCGTCCGGCTCGATGTCGAAGGCCGGATCGTAGGGGAGGCTGGCGTGGGTGACGTCGTCCTCAATCCCAACGGTAAAGTGACGTTTGGGCTGACCTTGCTTCATCTCGTTGAAGATGCCCTTGATCATGGCCGGCGTGAACTCCTTGGAGGAAAGCCCGTACCGACCGCCCAGCACCCAGGGGCGCTCCTCGAAGGGGAGCGTCCCCTGCGCCTCCCCCTGGTCGAGGGCGGTGACGACGTCCTGGTAGAGGGGCTCGCCGGGTCCACCGGGCTCCTTGGCCCGGTCGAGGGCGGCGATGACGCAGACCTGCGACGGCAGGGCCTGGAGGAAGTGCTCCACCGAGAAGGGCCGGTAGAGGCGCACCTTGAGCGCCCCCACCTTCTCGCCTTGGTCGACCAGGTAGTTGACCGTCTCCTCGGCTGTCTCGGCGCCGGAGCCCATCAGCACGATCACCCGATCCGCGTCCGGGTGCCCCACGTAGTCGAAGAGGTGGTACGCCCGCCCCACCTGATCGGCGAAGCGATCCATCACGCTCTGGACGATGCCGGGGGTCTTTTCGTAGAAGGGGTTGATGGCCTCCCGGGACTGGAAGAAGACGTCCGGGTTCTGCGCTGTGCCGCGGATGAAGGGGTTGTCGGGGGAGAGGGCGCGCTCGCGGTGGGCGAGAACCAGATCATCGTCGATCATGGCCCGCATGTCGTCCTCGGACAGCTTCTCAATCTTGTGGATCTCGTGGGAGGTGCGGAACCCATCGAGACAGTGGAGGAAGGGCACCCGCGCCTCCAGCGTGCTGGCCTGGGCGATCAGGGCGAAGTCCATCACCTCCTGAACGCTGTTGGCGAAGAGCATGGCCCACCCCGTCCCACGGGCGGCCATCACGTCGCTGTGGTCGTCGAAGATCGACAGGGCGTGGGTGGCGACCGAGCGGGTGGCGATATGGAAGACGGTGCTGGTCAGCTCGCCCGCGATCTTGTACATGTTGGGGATCATCAACAGGAGCCCCTGGCTGGCGGTGAAGGTGGTGGTGAGGGAGCCGGTCTGGAGCGCGCCGTGCACCGCGCCCGCCGCCCCGGCCTCCGACTGCATCTCCGTCACCAGGGGGACCGTGCCCCAGATATTTGTCTCGCCGAAGGCGCTCCAGGCATCCGCGTGCTCTCCCATCGGCGAGGCCGGCGTGATCGGGTAGATGGCGATCACCTCGTTCGTGCGGTGGGCCACGTAGGCCGCCGCCTCGTTTCCGTCAATCGTCACGTGCTCTCGATCCATGTCCTCTCAACTCCTATCTGTGGTCCTGCTGAAGACGTCGGTCAAGTTCCATCTCACCAACGCCAGGATGATGAGCCAGCTCCAGTTGACGTGAATGTCGATGCCGAAGATCCGGCCGATGCGAATGCCGCCTTGCTTCATAGCGCTCTTCTCCTTTCAACTCCACGTGGATTGCGGGGCCACTTGACTTGGCCCCGCTTGTCTGGCGATGTCGTCCGCTGAACCTTGGGGGGGGTGATCTAGCTTCGCGTTGGGCCTGCTGCTCAGGCGGTGGCTTACCAAAAAGCCCGGTGACTGTCGAAGCCCCTACGGCTTGGCTATGACAGCTCACCAGCCTATGAGCTGTGGAGATCCGGGGCCTTGCCTGGGGATCTCTTGACTCGACCAGGAAACCAATCACCGGGCTCCTTCGATTCTAGTATACACTAAATCAGGCGTGGATGGTGCAGGGTTTGGTTGGAAAACCGTACGGGTTGGGTTGGAAAGAGTTGGAGTTGGGTTGGACAAGCCAACGACCAGAACTCCCTCCGTCTCAGTCCTTCACTCCCTGGCGTTGACCAGCGTGAAGAGCGTGATCTCGGGTGGGCAGTTGATGCGCAGAGGCAGTTTGCTGAAGCCGATCCCGCGGTTGACGTAGAGTCGGTTTCCCGCCTGCCCGTAGTCATAGATCCACCCGTCGGCGTGGATTCGGGCCTCGGCGACGTACGTCAGATAGGTCCATTCTGGCGTGTAGGGCAGCCGCAGCTGACCACCGTGGGTGTGACCGGCGACGGCGAGGGGCGCCGCGTGGGCGGGCACCCCAGCGAAGACATCGGGGTTGTGCATCATAACCAGCCGGGCGGCTGGTTCCGGCACCTCCTCGAGGGCAACCGGGGGACGGTTCTTCCCCGCCATGTACGACCCAATCCCTACCACGTATAGGGCGTCATTCTGCACCCCTTCCTCACCCGACGGAGCTACGGGCACGGCCTCGTTCTCAAGCACACGCACGCCGGCCTGTCTCAGGGCTCGCCGGAGGGACCGGGCCCTCTCCTCATCGACATCCGGGTTCTTCGACCTGACCACAGAGTAGTCGTGGTTCCCCAGCACTGCGTAGACGGGAACGTCGGCCGCAGCCAGCGGTTCGACCAGCGCCGCCACTCGCTCTATCCGTCCAGAGGGATCCTCGCCCCCGTGATAGATGAAATCGCCCAGAATCAGGATCAGCGAAGGCCTCTGATCCGCCAGGCGGCGTATCACTCGGCCGACCGTCCAGACGTTGTCCATCCACATCCCGATCTGGAAGTCGCTCACCACGGCGACCTGCTCGCCTTCCCACGCCGCCGGCAGGCCATCTAGCGGAACCTCGTGCCTCTCCAAGGAGATGGTATAGGGCTCCACCAGTCCCCAGATCGAGATCAGCACCGCCAAGCCCAGCAGACCTGCCGCGGCAATTCTGACGGTTTTCACGACGTCCTATCTCCTCAGCAGGTCTCTCTCGTCTCGGTCGGTTCCGCCCCGGTCCGGCGCCGCACGGCAGGGAGGAGGACATCGACCACCAGCACGCGTGTGGCCGCGGCCAGCGGCACAGCGATCAACGCGCCGAGCACGCCCCCCACCGACGCTCCTGCGAAGAGAGCGAAGACGGCCGTCAAGGGCGAGATGCAGGTCTGGGGGTGCATCACGTTCGGGGCAATCAGATTCCCCTCCAGCTGCTGAAGCCCGATGACGAAGACCAGGGTGATCAAGGCCTTCGTCGGCGACTGGAGGAAGGCGACGACCACCATCAACGCCCCGGAGACGAAGGGGCCGATGAAGGGGATGAACTCGGAGACGCCGGCCACGATAGCCAGAGCCAGGGGGAAGTTGACCCCGATCAAGAGGAGCCCGACGTAGCTCAGGGTCCCGATGATGGCCCCGGTGATCGATACAGCCCGAACGTAGCCGCCCATCGTGTGGACGATGCGCCCCAAGACCCGGTTGACCCCCTCCTCTCGCCCCTTGGGGACCACGGAGAGGATCGTCTCGTGGGTAGAGGGGGCGGCAATCAACGTGTAGAGGGAGATGAAGGCCACCAGGAAGATATCGAAGATGGACGACGAGATCTGCAGCGGCAGCGAGACGAGGGACGAGCTGAGCCCTGCCACTTGGGAGACGACCTGATCCAGAATCTGGGCGTCGCTGATCGGCAGCCGCTGCCGGAGCCAGTCCTGCGCTCCATCCGCGAGCTCGGGCAGCCGTTCGGCCATCGTGCCCGCCTGATCCACCAGAGGGGGAAAGACGAGCGCGCCAAGCAAGGAGAGCGCCAGCGCCAGGGCCAGGTAGGCCACCACCACGGCCAACGTGCGCGAAAGCCACCGCTCGAGCCAGCCCACCAGCGGCTCCAACGCCGCGGCCACCGTCAGCGCGATGAAGAGAATCGCCAAAGGCTCCTGGAAGAACCAGAGAGCGGCCAGCAGAGCCGTTCCCAGGGCCAGCGCCGCCCCGCCAGCGGTGACGACCCAACCCCACGAGCCGTGAGGGAGCAAGGCGTGGGCCTCTTCCGCGGCCGATGCCACATCGACGGACACTCGATCCTGCGTCGCGTCTGTCCTCGTCTTACCTGTCACGTCGGCTGGATCACCCCTATCCCATCAGCAGCGACTGGGCGCCGTCGACCATGATGACAGCGCCGGTGACGTGACTGGCCGCGTCGGAGGCCAGGAAGAGCATCAGGTCGGCCACTTGTTCGGAGCGACCCGGCTCGCCGTCCGTCAGGGGAATCCTACCCTCCGGGAACTCGACTGGCTCTCGGATCCCGGTCAGATCCTCGCGTCTCGTCGATTCCTCGATCTCCGTCGAGATGGAGCCGGGACAGACGGCGTTGACCCGCACCTCGTGCTCGGCCAACTCCAGCGCCAGCATCTTCGCCAGCGCGACCTGACCGGCCTTCGAGCAGGCGTAGGCCGTGGCGCCCGTGTTGCTGAAGACGCGGGTCCCGTTGATGGAGGAGGTGATGATGATGGAGCCCCCCTGCCGCTTCAGGTAGGGCGCGGCGTATTTGATGGTGAGGAAGGTCCCGGTCAGGTTGACGTCGATGGTTGTATTCCACTCGTCAGGCCCGAGTTCATCGAGGGGGGCCCAGACGCCGTTGATGCCCGCGTTGGCGACCAGCACGTCGAGCCCCCCCCAGCGATCGGCCACCGCTCCCACCGCACGCTCCATCTGATCCGGCACGGAGATATCCGCCGTTACCGGCATCGCCTCGCCGCCCGCATTGGAGATATCCTCCGCCACCCGTTTCAGCTCCGCCGACTCCAGGGCCAATACGGCCACCTTCGCCCCGTGCTGGGCGAAGAGGCGGGCTGTCGCCTCACCAATCCCGGAGCTACCGCCGGTGACCAGAGCCACTTTCCCGTCCAGCCTTCCCATAGATTTTCCCCTGTCCATTGACTGTTGTTGGCTCCACCGAAGAAAGGTCATTGAAACGGGGTACGCCAGATCGTCGCCCCCCAACGCCGATCTGGCGCCTTTTTCTCCCGTCGCCGGATGGTTCTGAGGCGAGCAACTGCAGAATGAAAAAGACAATCCGCAGTGCTAGCCTCGTCCCCTACTTCCTACTCCCTCTCCTCGCCTGGCTCTGCCCCCTCCAGATCAGCCGCCGTCTCCTGCACCTGCTTGGCACCTTCAGAGACCTGCTCGCCGACCTGCCTGGCCTCCGTTCGAGCCTCATCCGCCGTCTCCTGCGCCTTCCTCTGGATCCGCTTGGCGCTCTGTGACGCCCGCTCACTCACCTGCTCCGCCTGTCTGCGCGCCTCCTCGGCTGTCTTCCTGGCTTGCTCCTCCAGCCTCCGCACCCGTTCCTCAAGCATCTGACGGGTCTCCACACCGGATCGGGGCGCCTGGAGCAGCGCAATGGCCGCCCCGACCATCCCCCCGGTCAGGAAACCAAGCATGAAAGCCCCCGCATTGCTGCCGCCTCCGTTGCGTTTCTGTTCTGTTCCCATGAACAACCTCCTCCTCATGATGC
>CAZEQC010000095.1:12037-13421 GCA_964514285.1 uncultured Anaerolineales bacterium
CCCTCCTCCCAGCGGTGGAAGGCCACCACCTTCGCCTCATTGTCGACGTGGTAGACGTCGATATGCTGCCCCGTCAGCCCGCGCGTGGTCCCCGCTACGTTCCGCCGCAGGGCGATCAGGTCGCGGTACAGGTCGACAATCCCCGCCAGCGCCTCGGCGCGCTCCCAATCCAGCGGATCCTGATCGTGGAACCACTTCTCCTCCAGGAACTCCTGGCCCTGGAAGAGCATGGGAATCCCGGGCGCGGTCAGCACCAGGACAGCGGCCAGCGTGGAGCGCTTCTTCACAAACCAGTGGCGGCTGTGGCCCGGCCAGATCTCGTGGGCGATGCGGGCCTTGCCGTTGGCCACCTCGTCGTGCGACTCGACGTAGACCACCCGCTTCAGGGCGTCGCCCTCAAAGCGCTCCTCCAACGCCCGGCGCACTGCGCCCATGTCTCGATGCTCGTCGTCGGGGGAGACGATCGGATGGCGCAGCAGGTGGGCGAATTGGGCGCTCCACTGACTGTCGAAGCCGGCGCCGCCAGCTCCCACGTCCTTGGTGATCCAGCTCTCTCCCCGCAGGTCCTCGGCGATCATGATGTTGCCCGGCATCCGCTCGTTGACGTCCTCGTTGGCCCACTGCATCAGGCTCCATCCGTCGGGGAGCTCCTGGTCGGGGTCAGAGGGATCGCCGTCGATGGTGCGGATGTAGAGGGTCATGTCCCAGCGCAGCCCGTCGACATGGTACTCGGTCAGCCACATCAGGGCGTTGTCCCGGATATACCGCCGCACCGGGTCCCTCCCGTAGTCGGGCCGGGTGTCGCCCCAGGGCGTCCGGGCGCGCTCGTCGTTGTAGAAGTAGATGCCGCCCCAATCGCCCTCGTGCCAGCCGTCGAAGCGCCACAGCCCGAGGTCCATAGGGCCGAAATGGTTGTAGACGACGTCGAGGAGGACCGCGATGCCCTGCTCGTGAGCCGCCCGCACGAAGGCCTTGAAGGCATCGGGCCCACCGTAGCTGCTCTCGATAGAGAAAGGGAGGGACGGATTGTACCCCCAGGAGAAGCCGCCGGGGAACTCCATCGGCGGCATCACCTCGACGGCTGAGACCCCCAGGTCCTTCAGGTAGGGCAGCTTCTCGATGGCGCTGGCAAAGTCGCCAGGCCCGCCGCCCGGCTCGTCGTGGAAGGTGCCCACGTGCATCTCGTAGATCACCAGCTCGTTCCAAGGTACCATCTGGAAGACGTCGCTCTGGCCCCAGTCGAAGGCCGGGTCGTGGATCACGCCGACCCCGTCCGAATGGGTCACCTGGCGGGCGTAGGGGTCGATCTTCTCCAGCGTCTGGTCGCCGTTCACGATATGATACGTGTACGTGTCGCCAGGCGCCGCTTCCTCCACCTCCGCCG
>CAZEQC010000096.1:0-12945 GCA_964514285.1 uncultured Anaerolineales bacterium
AAGGAGGATTGCTATGATGAATCTAGACAGACGTGCCCGCTGGCCCCTGGCATTGATCGGCCTGGTGCTACTGGGAGTACTCTTCGCTGTGCCGAGAGTTCGCGCCTTCGAAGGACGAGGGGGGGATGTAGTCACCATCGGTGCCGACGAGGTGATTGAGGACGATCTCTACGTCGGGGCTGGGGAGTTCACGCTGGAGGGTACTGTTGAGGGCGATCTCATCGTCTTTGGTGGTACACTCACCATCAATGGGACCGTAGAGGGCGACCTTATCGCTGCTGGACAGAGTGTCACTGTGAATGGTACCGTCGCGGACGACGCTCGTATTGCCGGCTATGCCCTCGTGGTTCAAGGCGACGTTTCCGATGACGTCATCGCTGCTGGCTTCAGCCTGGATGGCAGAGAGGGGTCGGCGATTGGGGGAGATGTCGTTTACGCTGGCTACCAGACACTGCTCGCGGGGGATGTTGCTGGTGACGTCAATCTCTCGGGGGGCGCGGTCAGAATCGCTGGTGTTGTCCAGGGGGATGCGACGGTCGATGTGGGTGGCACAGAGGCGAGTGAGACGATGCCTCCCTTCTACAACTTCATTCCCAACGTCCCCGATGTCCCCTCGGTGCCAGCCGGCCTGACGGTGAGCCAGGGCGCAGAAATTGGAGGGGGTTTGGATTACACGGCCAACTTCCGGGGCGAGGTGCCGGACGGGGCCGTCGCCGGTGAAATTGACTTCAACGAGTACGTGCCCAAACAGGAGGAGCGAGCTCCTTCGCCAGCTGCTAGAGCTGCGAGATGGACATTCCGTCAGGTGCGCCGCCTTGTCACGCTTCTTCTGGTAGGAGCGCTGTTGATGTGGACGGTGCCTAGCTGGATGCGCGAGCTGGCCAAGAACGTGGAAACGGAGCCTCTGCCCAGTCTGGGCTGGGGCTTGGTCGCTATCGTCGCCTTTGGTGCGCTGATGGCCCTGTTGGTGATAGCCAGCGTCCTGCTGACGCTTCTCTTCGGCGTGGTCACCTTAGGAGGCCTGGCTGGTCGGCTTGCCGTCCTGGGCGGCATTGTCACCACAACAGTGGGCTTTGGCTTCAGCATCATCTGGCGGTACGTCACAACGATCCTCGTTGGCCTGTTACTTGGGCAGTTGATCTTCCGTGCCCTCAACTCGCCAGCGGAGAAGAACCGCTGGTGGCCTATGCTCCTGGGTGTGGTGATCTTGGTGGTTGTTACCGCCGTGCCGATTCTGGGCTGGCTCGCCAAGCTGGCCATTGTGCTGCTTGGCCTGGGTGGATTCTGGATCTGGGGGCTTGGAGTTCTCAGAGAAGAGCGCGCGCCACAGCCAGCGACTGAGGCGTAGAGCACCGCAAGGCCAGATTGTGAGGATCTGGGGAGGGGGCTTCGCTGGCCTCCTCTCCAGCTTTCCGATCAAATTGGTCTCAGAAAGCGGTCTTGGATGAAATCCGCCAGTTGTCCCACATCATTGAGTTCAATCTGGGGCACAGCGAGATCAAGGTGTTGGTCGGAGACCACGGCGACCAGATCGTTTGGCTCGGAGATCAAATCCGGCTTAATCTGGCCCCGGACGATCTCGATCTTGGGTGCGTCGGCGTGTTTGTAGCCCTCCGTCAAGATCAAGTCTACGTCTTGGATGCCGGAGGCGAGCTCCTCCAGCGCAGGTTCCTCTTCAAAAGTGTAGAGGTGCGCTGCCCTATCCGGTCCTGCCAGCACGATGTGGTCAGCACCAGCCTGAGCAAATCGCCAGGTGTCCTTGCCAGGCTCGTCGAGTCGGAGGCCGCGGTGATGATGGTGCTTGATCACTGCGAGACGATACCCTCGCCGCTTCAGCTCCTTTATGAGTTTCTCAAGGAGGGTTGTCTTGCCACTGCCGGAGTACCCGACGATGGAGAGGATGGGCACAGCGCGTGACACATGTTCTGAGTCTGGGGAATGCTGCATGTTCTCACTCACATGTCTGTCAAAGGACGTCATCCAGCGTGAAGTAACCTGGTTCACTGCTGCTGACGAAGAGGACGGCTCTTATCAGACCGTTTGCAAAGGCCTCCATGGTGTAGGCGTGATGTGTCAGCTCAAGCCTCTCGTTTTGGAAGCCGAAGATCACCTTGTGTGTTGAGGGAATGCCCCCGGACCTTATAGCGCTGAATTGAATGGTGTGAGGAGCTCTTATCCCTAATCCTTCTCGGCCGTGCTCTGCAGTCTCGTCGAGTTCGCGTCCGAGCTCGTTGGCGATGATCTGTCCGATTTCCTTCGCTGTCCCACTCGGCGCGTCGAGCTTCGTGCGGCTATGCATCTCGATGATGTCGATGTTAGCATCGGCACCAACCTCTTGACTCACCATCCGGATAAGGTCAGAAAGTAGATGAACAATCGGCGAGGCATTGCAGGCCCGCAAGACAGCAATAGTTTCGCCCGCTTGCTCCATCTCTCTTCCTCGTGCTTTGGAGAATCCCGTGGTTCCGGTTACGAAAGCTGTCTTGTGTTCCAGGCAGCTTCTCAAGGTGGCCATCGACACGTCCGGTCTTGTGCAGTCCAGGACGACGTCGCGCTGGTCAATGACAGGTTCTATGCTGTCGACTACCGGCGCTCCAAGCTCCCGCCCCAATCCGACGAGGCGTCCAAGATCCGTGCCAAGGTAGTCTCGGCCCTTCGGCCCAATCCCGGCAATCAGGTCGACGCTGGGCGTTGCAGCTGCGCATGTGACCAAGGCCCGTCCCATAGTCCCGTTGGGGCCGACAATCAGTAACCTGGCCATGCAGTTCATTGCTCCCTCTCGTCGTTCAGATGATGGTGGACGCGGTGATTCGAGTTTCGCTGACGCTATACTCTGAACCAAGATGGTTCGTTTGTTGTGTCGACGTAGGGGAAGTATACGGAAGACGCGCCGGTATGTCAAAATACTTCGCTGCCCGAGAGCTGACGGCAGATAGAGCGTTGAGATAGGAGAGCGGTGTCGAAGGTTTGGCCCCTCGACCTGGTGTGGTACAATGGAGAAAAGCATTCAAGGAGGTCTTGACGTGCGATCTGAACATCGAAGTAGCTACTTAAGAACCATCAACGCATGGTGCATGTACGACTGGGCCAACAGTGGTTTTGCCACGACCATCATGGCGGCTGTTCTTCCCACGTTCTACAGTGAGGTCGCCGGGGGGATCCTGGAGCCTGTGCAGGCCAGCAGCTACTGGGGCTACACCAACACGGTCGCCATGGTGTTGGTCGCTTTTGCGGCCCCTATTCTTGGCGCTATCGCGGATCACAGTGGGGCCAAGAAGCGTTTTCTAGGCGGGTTTGCGGGATTGGGTATACTCTTCACCGCGCTCTTGGTCCTCGTCAGCACAGGTGATTGGCTCATGGCATCCTTCTTCTACATCCTGGGGCGGATTGGCTTCTCCGGATCGATCATCTTCTACGATGCCCTGCTGCCTCATATCACACGCTCTGATGATATTGACCAGGTCTCAACCAAGGGTTTCGCTCTGGGCTACTTGGGTGGGGGCTTACTCCTCGTCGTCAATCTGGCCTGGATCATGAAACCAGGTTGGTTTGGCCTGCCCAATGCAGAGATCTCCTCTCGTCTCTCCTTTCTAAGCGTGGCCATCTGGTGGGCGCTCTTCTCCATTCCGCTTTTCCGCCGGGTGGATGAGCCTCCCTTCGTGCGACGAGAGGGTGAAAGCCCTAATCCGATTAAAGCTGGATTTCAGCGTCTGGGCCGAACGTTTCGAGAGATTCGCCATTATCGCGAGTTATTCAAATTCCTTATCGCTTTCTGGTTCTATAATGACGGTATCGGCACGATTATCACCATGGCCGTGATTTTTGGTAAGGAGATTGGTCTGGCCAGTACTGACCTGATAGGAGCGATCCTTGCCGTTCAGTTTGTTGGGGTTCCCTTCTCCTTCGCCTTTGGATGGTTGGCGCGACGGCTAGGGGCCAAGCGCTCGATCCTGCTCGCGCTCGGGATCTATGCGCTCATTGCCATCGGGGGATACTTCATACAGACCAGCCTCCATTTCTGGATTCTGGCTTTTGTGGTGGCAACGGTGCAAGGCGGTGCTCAGGCTCTCAGTCGCTCGCTGTATGGACGTCTCGCGCCGAAGGCGAAGACGGCGGAGTTCTTTGGCTTCTACGATGTCAGTTCTAAGTTTTCAGGCATTCTGGGCCCTGCGATCTTTGGTGTGGTGGGCCAGCTGACCGGCTCAAGTCGGCTGAGCATTGTCTCACTGGTCGTCTTCTTCCTCGTAGGCGGCATATTGCTTCTTTTTGTGGATCAGGAACGGGGTATCCGTTTGGCTGAAGAGGAGAACAGAGCAGCTGGGCTGGCGTAGCAGCTTACGTCGCTTTCACTGATAGGCTTTTGCCTCACTGTTTCTTGTGGAAAGCCCTCAATCTTGTTATCATACCAATGTGTCAGAACACGATCAGAAGAAACCTCTGATTCTCATCACGAACGATGACGGCATCGAGTCACCGGGCCTGCGCGCTGCAGCTCGTGCAGCTCTTCCTCTCGGTGAGGTCCTTGTTGTGGCGCCGGCTTGCCAATGGTCCGGGGCTGGCAGAAGCCTTCCCCACGACCTTCAAGGAAAGATCTTCTCCTATCCTCTCGACGTCAACGGCCGACAGCTCGAGGCCTATCGTGTCGATGGGTCCCCCGCCGCCGGCGTGCTACACGCTCTCCTCGAGCTGGCACCCAGAAGGCCGGATCTTCTTATCTCTGGCGTCAATTATGGCGAAAACGTGGGGGCAGACGTCACGATTTCGGGCACGGTGGGAGCAGCATTGGAGGGGGCGGCGAATGAGCTGCCTGCGCTGGCTGTCTCTCTCCAGACGCCAAAACGTATGCATGCTTGCCCTTCCGAGGACGTAGACTTCACGGCAGCTGTCTCCTTCACACGTTTCTTTGCCCACCGCCTGCTGGAGCTATCACTGCCATTTGACGTGGATGTCCTCAAGGTGGACATACCCTCGGATGCCACGCCAGAGACCCCCTGGCGGCTTACTCGGGTTTCTCGACATACATATTTTGCCGCAATTCCGCCTCAACGTCAGGATCTGGCCCAGCCTGCTAGAATCGACTATGAGCCGCTTCCACGTCCAGAGCGCACCGAGCCGGATTCCGACATCTACGCCTTAGCGGTCGATCGCGTGGTCTCCGTTGCTCCTTTGAGCTACGATCTGACTGCCCGGGCTGGTCGGGGCAGGATCGAGGAGTTGCTCAGGAATGGAGTCAGCCACCGGGACGCCATTAATTCCTATGACTCTTGAGATCGTTGACCGACCAATGCGGTGTGCTATAATGCACGGCATGGACAGTGGGTGTAGTTGGAACCGGATGATCACCTGATCATCCGGTTGCCTTCCGAATGCCCGACAGACGACGTCAGGAGCTTGGATTCAGCATGGCATCTTCAGAAACAACAGTTGACATATCCATCGTTCTCCCGGTCTACAACGAAGCTGGATCTCTGCCGGATCTGATCCCAGAGATCACGGAGGTCTTGCGACAGCTGGAACGTCCGTACGAGATTGTGGCTGTCGATGACGGCAGTTCGGACGATAGCTTGCGAGTTCTCCAGCAACTGCAACAGGATGAACCTCGTCTGAGGGTCGTAGAGTTCCGTCGCAATTTCGGCCAGACTGCGGCCTTCGATGCTGGTTTCGACTATGCTCGGGGCGATGTGATCGTGACCATGGATGCCGACGGACAAAACGATCCTGCCGATGTGCCGCGATTGCTGGAGGTGATGGAGGAGGGGGACTATGATCTGGTCAACGGATGGCGGAAGGAACGCAAGGAGCCGCTTCTCACCCGTCGATTGCCCTCTATGGCGGCTAACTGGCTGATCACCAACGCCAGTGATATTCATCTCCATGATCGTGGCTGTTCGCTTAAGGTTATGCGTCACGACCTCGTCAAGCAGATGAATCTGTACGGTGAGCTTCACCGCTTCATTCCGGAGATAGCCAGCTTGATCGGGGTACGGGTGGCCGAGCTCCCGGTCAACGATCGCCCGCGAAAGGCTGGCGAGTCTAAGTACGGGGCTCTGGCTCGCACGCCGCGAGTGTTCCTTGATCTTGTCACGGTTTCCTTTCTACTCAGCTACTCGAAGCGTCCTATGCAGCTCTTTGGCTCTTTCGGTCTCTTGAGCGGAGGCGTTGGAGGACTTATCGGTGTCTATCTCGTCGGGGCCAAGGTCTTACGGGGCGTTCTCTACGGCGAGGAGGCATTTCGGAGTTTCCGAATTGGCACCAGTCCCTGGACGATGCTCTCTGTGTTGCTGATTGTGCTTGGCGTGCAGTTTCTTATGATGGGGCTTTTGGGCGAGATTCTTACGCGCACGTACCATGAAGCGCAGGATAAGCCGATCTACGTGGTCCGCCGCGTGTTGGAAAAGGAACAGCCATTCACGACCTCAGTGGGAGATGATTAAGCGTGGGACGTGTCTTGGCTATTGGCATTGACGGCGCTACCTTTGATCTTATCTACCCTTGGACGGAGAGGGGCGATTTGCCCAACTTGGCTCGCTTGATGTCCGAAGGCGCACATGGGGTGCTGAAATCGACGCTTCCTCCGGTTACTTCGCCAGCCTGGCCGACGTTTGCGACCGGAAAAAACCCCGGGAAGCACGGGGTATTCGATTTCATACACCCCTTGGGTGGCCAGTTTGAGTTAGTCAATGCTTCCTCGCTTCGCACGGCGACGCTTTGGGACATACTCTCCTTGGCTGGGCGAAAAGTAGGCATCATGAACGTCCCCGTCACTTATCCACCTAAGCCGGTCAATGGGTTCGTCATCGGCGGCATGTTGTCGCCGATGGGAGGGGACTTCACCTACCCAGCTGATCTCCTCGATCAGTATACTGACCAACGGTCGACCACGAGTCTGAAGCCCTACCGCATTGCCCCTAACATCCAATACAAGGAGGGCAATGAGGAAGCCTTCATAGCGGACCTGTTGGACCTTGTTGAGCGTCGGGGTCGCTATGCGCTGCGACTAATGGAGGACTACCCTCACGACTTCTTGATGTTCCACTTCCAAGCCACGGACGTCCTCCAACACGCGCTCTGGAAAGTGGTTGACCGCTCGCATCCACGTTACGATCCGAAGACTGCTGCTCGCTTCGCCCCTGGATTCAAGCGGATCTATCAGAGCATTGACGACACCATCGGTCATATGCTTGAACGTCTTGAAGATGACGCCACCGTCTTCGTTATGTCCGATCATGGCTTCGGCCCACTCCATCACACCGTCAACGTAAACCTGTTCCTGCTGGACCAAGGGCTTTTGGATCTCAAACGTGGGGCCTGGACGCGGCTCAAGGCCGGTCTCTTCAGAGCTGGGCTTACCCCTGCTTCGATCTGGCACCTGATCGAGCGTGTCGGCCTCCAGAACTACGTCTGGCAGGTATCGAAATCGACACGCAACAGGGTTGTGAGCAAGTTCCTATCCTTTGATGACGTTGATTGGTCACGAACTGTGGCCTATTCCATCGGCCACGTGGGCCAGGTCTACATCAACGTAAAGGGTCGTGAGCCTCATGGCATTGTCAAGCCTGGGTCTGAGTACGAGGCTGTGCGACTACGCGTCATCGACGCTTTGCAGGGCCTCCACCATCCCCAGACCGGCGAGCCTATGGTTGACGAGATTATCCCCGGCGACAGCGTCGTCCACGGGCCTTACGCATCCCGCAGCGCTGACCTCCATCTTATCCTGGACGGATATCGTGCTATTGCCTTTCCTTTGTTTGCTGCCGATCGTCGCATCGTCACTCGGCAGATCCGCGGTGACTCCGGTTGTCACCGTCGGCACGGCATCCTGATCGCCTGGGGCAAAGACGTACGTTCTGGCGAGACGATTCGTGGTGCTCATATGATGGACTTGACGCCTACCATCCTCCATCTGTTGGGGCTGCCGGTGCCGAACGATATGGATGGCGACGTATTGACTTCTATGCTGACCCTTGATCGCTCCGTGACCTACGAACAGGTGGAAGCGACTGCCGTTGAAGCCGAAGAGGGGCTGCCTGCCGAGGACGCTGCCGAGGTAGAGGAGCGTCTCCAATCCTTGGGCTACTTGGGGTGAGAGTTTGTGCGGATGATAGCTGTCGAACCGCCGATCGCTTGAGCGCAAGGGCAGGTATAAACGATAGGCCTGTGCGATCAAGAGCGTTCTGGTTGGGGGTGACCATCGTTGTGGTGGCCTTTCTTGTGCGTCTACCAACGCTCACCTGGTACAGTCTAAACTTCGACGAAGGCGCCAGCTTGCACTTTTCCAGCGAGTCCTATCGGTCCTTGTTTGCGCATTTTTCGGACTTGACCATCGACCGTCATCCCCTGCTGTACTACATCGTGCTCAAGGCGTGGCGGCAGATTGCAGGGGACGCGGACCTCATGCTTCGTCTCCCCTCGGCTTTCGCGGGGATCTTGACCGTTGCGTTGGTCTATGGGTTTGGTCGACGACGCCTGGGGGAGGCGGCAGCGGGGCTCGCCTCCCTGTTCGTCGCGATGAGTCCTCTGGTCGTCTCCCAGCATCAAGATGCGCGTATGTATGCGTTGGCATTGATGTTTGCTGTGTTGGCGATGGGTACCTTCTGGGAGCTGCTCGACGAGCCGAGAGTGGCTGTCGCCGTGGCGTTCTGCCTATCCCTGGTCTTGGCTGGATACACTCACGTCATCGCCGCGACCTTGTTTCCGGCGTTTGGTTTAGGCTTGGTCGTCCTTTACCTCTCCTTCAGATCCTATCAGCGTCGCGCTGTGCTGTTCGGGCTGGGATCTCTGGGGGTCAGTGCCGTGCTGTACGCGCCCTACTTGTTGCATATCCTGCAAGAGGGGAGTACTGGGAACGGGTCACTCTCGTACTCGGGTCTTCTGAGGACGAGTCTGGGGGCTGCGCGTACGCTACTCGATTACCAGACAGCGTTCCACGTTCCTGGTCAGGAATGGTTTCTGCTGGCACTGTTGGGCATCATTGTCGTGGTGGCGGTCTGCCGCTCTAGAAAGTATGGTGTGACCGCCGCGCTTTGGTTTCTATCGATCATCGCCCTAAGCACTATCGTGACGCTGCGCATCAACTTGTTCCAGCCAAAGATCTTTGTGTTCAGTGCCGTGCCGTTGGCTCTGCTGACGGCGCTGGCAGCCTTGGGCGAGTCGGGGACGTTCAGGTGGTACGGTAGTTTACCGGCCGTCCTCGTTTTTGGCTTCGCGCTTTACGGCCTTTCGTTTCAATGGTGTGGAAATCGTCAGCGGGAGGATTTTCGACACGCTGCGCATTTCTTGGAAGCGCGTGCCACGCCGGAGGATACCGTGGTGGTGCACGTCTCCTGGGCGCGTTTCGCTTTCGGTCACTACTATGAAGAACCCTTTGCTCATCCTTTTCCGAACAACGTGGACTCAAACACGCCGGTTGGAGATATATTGCAGCCCTATCTCGAGTCCGATGTTCTCTGGCTGGTGCAAGCGGGCGTGGATCTATCGCGACCGGCTGGGGACCCTGATCACGTGGTGGAGGGCTGGTTGGCTGAGCGGTATCCCGTCGTCACGGCCGTTTTCCCCAAGGGCATCGATGTACGTGGATACGCGACCTCCTACCGGCTTGAATCTTTGCCCCACACTGCGACTCCGATGGGGGTCGTCTATCCTAATGGCCTGACGTTGAAGGGCTACGACTTACCGATGCAGGCTCTCCCCTCGCGTGATCGCTGGTTCCATCCGCCCAGTACCTGGGTGCCTGTCACACTCTACTGGTCCGTGGCGGAGCCTTTGGGCGCAGATATCAACATCTCCATCTCGCTAGAGGATGAACAGGGACGTGTGTGGGGCGGCGGGTTGCCTCGAGCGAAGGATCTGCGCGCTTTTCACCCACCTCTGTCGTGGGAGCCGGGTGAGATCGTTCGTTGGGATTTCGATGTCAACGCGAATCCACAGATCCCTGCGGGGACCTACAAGGTGGTCGTGCGTGTGGAGCCGCGCGAAGGTGAAGGGGCCCTGAAGCATGCCGGCGGCGAGGATTGGGTCATTCTCGATCGCGTTCGTCTTCTAAGGTGATCTCCCAGGTCTTGCTGATCGGGGTCTCTACGTGCCGTCCCGTTCATTTGGCGGGATGCCCAGCTCCCGACAAGTTGTGCGATTCGCTGAGACGAGAGCAAGATAGGGGCTATCTGAGAGATGCGTGTTGAAGCTTCGAGGGTGGTCGGTGAGTCATTCGGATGAATCACAAGTGAGTGAGTTATTGGATAAACGGGAAATCCGCAAGCTGATGGCGGACAGTTCCATCTATGTGCGAGTTGGCCTGTTTCTGATGGCATTGGTCGTGCGCCTGATTCCCCTCGGCCGCTACGTGACCCCTGATGAACCGGCCTGGGTTGAGCGCTCTATCCGCTTCTTGGACGCGTTGACAGCACAAGACTGGGCTTCAATTCCCTCCACCGGGCATCCCGGTGTCACAACGATGTGGTTGGGAGCCGTGGGTGTGGCCATTCGGAGATGGACGGCACCTGCCGCGAGCATCAGTCACCTAGGCTATATCCGCAGCTTGGCTTGGCTGGCACCGGAAAACGGCGAGGCATTCCGTCACCTGGCCTTCTTTCTCCCCTATGGGCGCATCGCGGTGGCGTTGACCACCTCGCTGACCCTGGTCGCCATCTATTCGCTGTTGAGGCGCCTCTACGACGAGCAGGTAGCGCTTCTAGCCGTTGGGCTGCTTGCCTTTGAGCCATTCTTCGTGGGACACACTGGCCTTCTCCACACGGATGGCCTGCTGGCGGCTTTCTCTATGCTCTCGGTTCTCTCTCTCTTGATGACTGTGCGAGATGGTGGAATCCGGGCGGTCCGAAAGGGGGGCACTTGGGCCCTGGTGAGCGGCTTAACTGGGGGGCTTGCACTGCTGACCAAGAGCTTGGCGGTCTATCTGGTTCTCTTCATGGGGGCTGTTCTCACTTCGGCCTGGCTGTTGGGAAGAATAGGGCTGTCACAGGCTATAGGCTTCGCTGTTGTCTGGGGCGTGGCCGCCACCGTGCTCTACGTGGCCCTCTATCCGGCGATGTGGGGTGACCTATGGGGGACGATTCGAGACCTGCTGACCGCTCCAACGTACCAGTCAACCGCTGCGCTTATGCCGACTTTCTTTGCGGGACGGACCGCGCTGCATCATGGTCCCGAGTTCTACCTCGTTGCGTTGCCTCTCCGCTTGAGTCCCGTGGTCTTGATTGGCTCTTTGTTGAGCCTCTGGGCGTTTTTCAGGAAGAAGGTCCTCAGACCGGATCTGGCCTGGTTGGGAGGATTCTTCGTCGGCTATCTTCTCCTGCTGGCCTTGAACGTCAAGCGGTATCAGCGCTACCTCTTGCCTGTTTTCGGTCCTCTAGCTGTCATGGCCGCTCTCGGATTGTCACGGTGGTGGCGTTCAAGGCGCTGGAATTGGCCTATGGGTCCTCTTCCGTTGATTCTAGTGCAGTTTCTGCTGCTTCTGCCCTTCGCCACGCATCCGCTGACTAGCTTCAATCTCCTGCTAGGCGGGCCGTGGGTTGGCCGCCGTCTGGTTGCAGCCGACTGGGGAGAGGGAATGGGCGACGCGGCTCGTTGGTTGAACCAGCGGCCTGATGCAGAGGCACGGACCGTCGCGGGTTCCTCCATTCCGCCTCTGGCCTCGTTGTTCGATGGAGACACAGTACCAATGGAGCGAGCAGCTGCGGCTGAGTATCTCGTTCAAGATGTGAGGGAGACGTCCAAACCTGGTTTCCAGTATCCCATTGCCTACACCGCCACGGTAGGGTTGATTGACCACGCTGTCGTGCTGACGAACACGGCGCCATCAGAGCAAGCTGATTATCTAGCAGCTCGCACTGATTCAGATGACTTAATCCTCGTCGACCTCGACACGCCGCTCCTGCACCGCTATGAGGGCCCGGGAGCAATCCACTCATTAACACCTCTTGCTGACCAGACTGCCGTCGCCGGTTGGCTGCGGGAGCATGCTCCGGATTGGGGACGGCAGGCGCACGCTTCGATCTGGCTGGTGAGTTCGCCGGGGAGCTCACCCATCACGGCTGCGCACCTGTGCAACCAGCTGGAGGTCATCGCCACGCCGGTTAGCACAGCCACCGTTGCTGGCGCCACCATCACGGAGTACGTGAGCCGCTCGTCGCCCGAGACCGATCCCCCATCGCCCTACCAGGCCGTGTTCGCTGGAGAGTTGGCCCTGGTTGACGTGGCGCATCCCGAGACCGTTAGCTGGCCTGAAGGCTTGCGTGTGACTCTACGCTGGCGCACGTTGGCCCAGCCCTCTACTGACTACCGCGTGGTCGTGGCGTTGCGAGACGACGATGGGCGTACGTGGAGCCGAAGCGAGATGCTGATGATTAATTCCACCTATTTCCCTACCTCGGCGTGGAGGGTCGGTCAGTGGTCCGACAAGGCCTATGATGTCTCCTTGCCGCCTGGTGTGCCCCCTGGACGCTACGCCGTCGAGGTGAGTCTGTATCGTGGAGATACGGGCGCGAAAATGGGAGCAGCTGGCCCTGAGGGCCGATTCCGTGGCACCCAGGTGCCGATCAGTGAGGTTAGGGTGCTCCCGCCGCAGACTTCGCCAAGCGTTCGTGACCTTAGGATTCAAGAGCGACTGGATCTATCTGCTGGACCATTGACCCTACTGGGCTTGGATTCCCCGGCGAAAGAGGTGCTTTCCGGTGACATTTTCTCTCTCGTTCTCTACTGGGGCGCCGATGCCGCGCCGGAGGCTGACTATCGGGCCGGCTTCTATCTGGTGTCGTCGGACAACGAGATCAAACTGGCGCAGCATCGTCCCCTCAGCCCATATGCCACCTCCTGCTGGCATCCAGGCGATCGATTTCAGGCTCTCTATCGGGTGCGCATTCCGCCCAATCTGGCGCCGGGTCGGTACCGGCTGATGCTCAACGTGCTGGATGGGAGCGGTCAGGGCTTGCTAAC
>CAZEQC010000097.1:0-12833 GCA_964514285.1 uncultured Anaerolineales bacterium
CGATCCAGAGCGAGCAGAGGGGCGCAGCAAGCAGCCCACAGTCGACCCAATTCTCCAAATGCGATTGCCCTGTGTCAACGGTGCGGCGTCGCGATTTGTCTACGACGTTCGAAGGGAGACGTGAACCGAGGACCGCACCTCCTCCAAGCGCTCTAGGATCTCCTCCATCGAGAGCGCGCGGTCCACGTAGCTCTCAGTGCCGACATGGACCGTCAACGGCACCACGGCGATCCTGAAACGCTCCAGCAGTCGCGATGGTAAGTCGCAGCTGCTATCCGTGACAAGGCTAATCGCTCCTCGTGGATGATCCATACTTCATTGCCCTTTCCGCGGCTAGGGCGACCTGCATTGCACTACGCCGGCGGTGTAAGAGCAAACACGGTTCCACTGAAAGAGGCTTCCGAATTGAGTTGGCACAAGATACCAGGCAGCGGGTCGACGCCGTCGCCAACCCGTCTCTTTTCAAGGAAGCCAAGTCTACGCATTCCAACGAAGAGCGAGGCCTCAGTTTCTAGCAGGCAGCGGATGTGCTATAATAGAGACAAGGGGGCAGACATGATCGAGCCATCGCTCACCATCGGCGTCGAAGAAGAGTATCAGATCATCGATCCCGAGACACGAGAACTTCGCTCCTACGTACAGCAGTTTCTGGAGCAAGGCAAGGCCGTGCTTTCGGATCAGATTCGGCCTGAGTTTCTGCAGTCCCAAATTGAGGCCGGCACGCGGATCTGCGAAGACATCGCCGAGGCACGGGAGGAATTGATCCGGATTCGACGCTCCATCCTGAAGCTCGCGGAGGACGCTGGTCTCTGGGTAGCAGCGGCAGGCACGCACCCATTCTCCTCGTGGGTCAAGCAGCGCGTCTCACCTTTCGGTCGGTATCCGGAGCTGATTCGCTTTCTACAGGACGTAGGGCGCCAGCTGCTCGTTTTCGGCATGCACGTTCACATTGGCATCGAGAACCATGAGCTGTTGATCGAGATTATGAATCAACTCCGTTACTTCCTCCCCCATCTCCTGGCGCTTTCAACCAGCTCTCCATTCTGGCACGGCCGCGATACGGGCCTAAAATCGTATCGGAGCGTCGTTTTCGAGAATCTGCCGCGTACAGGAATCCCACAGCAGTTCGAGTCCTACGCCAGCTACCGTAGCTACGCGGACACGCTCTTGACCACCGGCAGCATCGCCGAGCCAACCCAGATCTGGTGGGACGTACGACCGAGTGAGAAATTTCCCACTCTGGAGATCCGCATCCCCGATATGTGCACCCGGGTCGAGGAGACGCTCTGTTTGGTGGCTCTGGTGCAGGCGGTGGCAGCGAAACTGATCCAGTTGCGACACGCCAATCAGTCCTGGCGCCTCTATCGGAAGCATCTGATCGATGAGAACAAATGGCGCGCGCTGCGCTACGGGACTAGTGGCAAGCTGATCGATTTCGGTAAGAAGAAGGAGGTTCCCTTCCCGACCCTGACTGAGGAGATCTTGACCTGGGTGGACGATGTGGTGGACGACCTAGGGAGCCGTCAAGAGATCGAGTACGCCTACACCATTCTGCGCGAGGGCACCAGCGCCGACCGCCAGCTTGCCATCTACCGGCGGACCGGGGATCTCCACGCCGTCGTGGATCACGTCGTCGAGGAGACGCGTAGTGCCCTCGTTTAGGCGAATCGTCCGGTTCGATGCTACCTATCAAACGGTGCACTGAATCAGCAAGTGAGCAAGCCTTTTCGTGACTATTCTTCCAAGGAGACCCAAAGATGACTAGTTTCAAGATCTTCAGCGTGCAAGACATTGACATCAAGGTCCATATCACGTTCCCCTTGATCCTGATCTGGGCTGCCCTGCAGTTCGGCTTCCTGGGTCAAGAGGGCTTCTCGATTTCAGGGGCAGCCTTTGGGGTGGTCGTCACCTTGCTGCTCTTCATCTGTGTGGTCATCCACGAGCTGTCACACAGCTTGACCTCGACGTGGATGGGGTATCCAGTGGAGGACATCGTCCTGCTGCCGCTGGGCGGGGTCTCCCAGATCGAGGAGATGCCCGAGGGGCCGGGCGAGGAATTCCTGATGGCGATTGCTGGCCCACTGAGCAACGTCGTCATCGCCTTCTTCCTCGGTCTATTGAGCCTCTTCGTGCCCGTGAGTCTCTTCGCGGGTCTGCGACGCATTGCAGCAGACCCTATGTCGTTGGGATGGCAGGATACCCTTCCCTATCTGATCATCACCAATCTCGGCCTTGCCGCCTTCAACCTCATCCCCGCCTTCCCGATGGACGGCGGACGGGTGCTGCGCTCTCTGCTGGCAACCGTCATGCCCCAGACGCAGGCCACGGACGTCGCCGTGCGTATCGGCCAAGGCTTTGCCTGGCTCTTGGGTCTGGGCGGCCTGCTGACCGGTAACCTGATCTGGATCCTGATCGCCATCTTCGTCTACTCGGGTGCGGCCCAAGAAGGGCGTATGACCCGCATCCGAGGCATTCTCGAGGGTATGAAGGTAAGGCAAGCGTTCTCTCACAACGTCCAAGCCATCTCTCCGGACGACCCCGTCAGCCGCGCTGCGGACCTGACGCTCGAGAGTTTCCAGGCCGACTTCCCCGTATGCGACGGAGGGGAAATCGTGGGCCTCTTGACGCATACAGACATCGTTCGGGCCCTCAAGCTGCGGGAATCCGACACGCCCGTGCGGCAGGTGATGAAAACGGATTTCCCCACACTCAGACCAGAGGATGGGCTCTTCCAGGTCCACCAGCAACTGCAGTCATCGGGGCTCGACGCGCTGCCTGTCATAGAGGACGGAAAGTTTGCCGGGCTGCTCACCAGCCGAGACGTGAACGAGGCCTACCAGCTCCTATCGATCAACCAGGAGCTTCGAGACCAACTGCAAGGCATTTAGGCCTCTTGATCTCCGTTGCCGAAGCCAGGGCGCTGTATCAGGGCGCTGATGCCGTCCACGACTTCGACCACGTGCTTCGCGTCTTGCGGCTGGCCGAGCGAATTGCACGATGGGAGGGGGCCGACCTTCCCATCGTCCGGACAGCGGCTCTCCTTCACGACGCCGGCCGGGAGAAGGCTCAGGCGGCAGGAGCCGACCACGCCGTCGTCGCCGCCAGCCAGGCACGGCAGATCTTAAAGGATGCACCCACGGCGCAGGTTGAAGCGGTCATTCACGCGATTGCTGCCCACCGCTTTCGCACCAAGCCGGAACCGTCCACTCTGGAAGCGAAAGTGCTGTTTGACGCCGACAAACTCGATGCCATCGGGGCCATCGGCGTGGCACGGGCTTTCGCCTACGGTGGCGCCCACGGGCAGCGGCTGTGGGCGCCCATCCCGTCAGTCGATGTCGATCGCTGGGAGACCCAGGGGGACGACCCCGACGCGCACACCCCGGTCCATGAGTTCGTCGTCAAACTGTCCCGCATCAAGGACCGCCTCTTCACCCCGACAGGTCGCCAGATCGCCAGAGCACGCCATGAGGTGATGGTTGACTTCTTCGAACGTCTGAGCCAGGAAGTCCGGGGGATGACCTAGTTGAGGAAGAAGAACAAAGGGGCATGGACTGGGATGAGACGAGGCGGCATCGGGTTGATCGCCGTCCTGTTGTTCGTCCTTGCCCTGGAGATGATGAAGACCGGGGCCAGCTTCTTGATGCCGCTTCTACGCGGACACCTCAACATCGAGCACGCTGCCGACTGCCTGGGCTTGGGGTGGTTGATAGCCTACGTGGTGATGAGTGGATCGCCTGCCGCCGCAATCGCTATGACCCTGCTCGGCGTCGACGCGCTGACTCAGGTCCAGACATATACCATGGTGACGGGGTCTCGGCTGGGGGCCTCTTTCATCGTCCTCCTGTTGGGCTTCATCTACGCTGTCCGTGGCCACGAGCGCTGGACTGTGCTCTCGACCGGCGTCCTCTCCCTGCTTCTCACAGCCTCGGTTCAGCTGCCAGCAATCCCCGTCGGGGTGTTCATCCTGAAGCAAAGCTGGCTGGACAGCCTCCACTGGCCGCGGTTGGGCCAACTCTCGGTCGGGATCAATGCGCTCCTCAATCCCGTGATGAGCCCTCTATCCACGACGCTCCCTCCCTGGGCGCTGTTCGGCGCCGGCGGTCTGCTGATTACCTTGAGCTTCCAGCTCTTTGACAGAGCGCTGCCAGAGCTCCGCTTCGAGAAAGCAGGATTACATCAAACGTCGCGTCTCATCTATCGACCGGTGGTTATGTTCCTCCTCGGCCTGCTGGTGACCCTGCTGACTCTCTCCGTCTCTGTATCGATTGGCATCCTGGTCCCGCTATCGGTTCGCGGCTACGTGCGGCGCGAGAACATTATGCCCTACATTCTCGGGGCGAACGTCTCCACCATGATCGACACACTGGCAGCCGCCATCCTCCTGGGCACGCCACAGGCGGTCACCGTCGTGGTAGCACACATGGCAAGTGCCATTGTCGTATCACTGCCGATTGTTATCCTTGCCTACAAGCCGTACAAGAAGCTCATGTCGGAGGCTTTGGAATGGACAATGAGGAGCAAGAGGAACTTCGCGATCTTCCTGGCGACGTTGTTCCTGATCCCCATCGCCCTTGTCCTGTCATGAAAGGTGGTCAGTTCTAGAAGGGCGATGATCAAGACGACTAGGAAGAGAAACGATGACCGAAAAGATCCGCATGCTGCTCTACAGTGATGGCTCGACCTTAGGTGGACAGGCGTTGGTCTTGGGCCAGCGCATCGCTAAGGCCATGGCGAACGCGGTCGATATCTTGGACATAGCCATGACACCCGACCAAGAGGACGTATCGAGCCAGGAGGTCGAAGCAGCAGCCGACGAACTGGAGGCCAATGATATCTCGGTGACCATCTATCGGCGGCCGGGGGTGATGGGCCAAGAGCTTCTCGAACAGGCCGATGCCAACGACTACGACCTCATCGTCATCGGTAGTCGGGGACGACGAGGAATCAAACGTCTGCTGACAGGATCCAGGGCTTGCACTATCTTGGGTGGCGTGACCACATCCGTCCTGGTGGTGAAGGGACAGGAGCGGCGTAAGATCCGTCATATGCTTGCTTGCTCAGCTGGCGGCCCCACAAGCAAGAAGACCATACGCTTCGCAGCGCGCCTCGCCCGTGCTTTAGAAGCGTCGGTGACCTTGCTCCACGTCATGTCCCAGGTGGCCCTTGAGGAGAGCGCCCAAGGAGCCGACCTGGAGGCAGAAGCCGAGGAGCTGATGGAAAGAGAGGCCCGGGAGGGCGTCCACCTGGAGGACATGCTGGAGATCCTGAACGATGAGAACGTCGAAGCCCAAGCCCTCGTTCGCCACGGTCTGGTGGTCGACGAGATCGTCGCGGAGGCAAAGAAAGGGCGTTTCGACCTGCTCGTGATAGGAGCCCACACGACGCCAGACATCGGAGGTCTGCTCTTCAGCGACCTTTCGCAGCAGATTATGCTGGCGGCGAACCGCCCGATATTGATCGTTCACCAAGACTGATTGGGCATCGTCGACGGAAAACATCCCTGTTTGACAAGGGAGCTCTCTGGAGGTAAAATGGTGGTAGTTCGTGCTATACGAAGTGTAGAGTAAGGAGAGGACCTATGGCCGAAGGACAGCATCCGGCGAACGAAGATCCACTGGAGGGCTTGACCGCTCAGTCCTCTTTACGGGCGGCTAAGAGCGCTTTCGACGTTCATATGCATTATGAAGGCTTCACCGAGAACACGAAGAAGGCCTTCCAATCGGATCTGAACATCCTCACTACCTTCATCGGAGCCTGGACCGCCATCGGCGACGTCTCTACCAACGACCTGGAGCGCTTCACGGAATGGCTGGTCAACGATCGCGAAGCGCCGTGTAGCCCGAAATCGTTGGCAAGGCGGATAACCACCCTCAAGGTCTTCTTCGGCTGGCTCGCCGAGTCCGAGGTACTGCCACGCGATCCCGCGGCCCCCGTTGTTCACGAGCCGGTGACGACGCCCCTGCCCGATATCCTGACTGATAATCAGACTGAGCAAGTGCTCCAGGTAACCGAAGCACTCCGCCAGGCCGAGGATCCCGACGCCCGTCCCCACCTTTTGGTGACGCTGCTTCTACACACGGGGATCAAGAAGAGCGAATGCATGGCAATCACGATGAACCATATCGATCTCAGCACGCCCTCCCATCCTATCCTCTGGATCCGCTATGCCAATCCCCAGCGGCGGCACAAGGAACGGAAGCTGAACCTGCCAGCCTGGTGGCCGGCGGTTCTCTCTGAGTACCGTTCCCAGTACCAGACAGGGGATGCTCTCTTCCCATGCACTGCTCGCAACCTGGAGTACGTACTCAGCCACGTGGCCGAAGAAGCCGGGTTGGGCCAAGGCATCTCCTTCGAAATGTTGCGCTGGACCTGCGCTGTCCGCGACTACAAATCCGGTATGAAATCCAAGAAGCTCCGTCAGAAGCTCGGTCTATCCAAAGTAACTTGGCGTCAAACCAAGCAGAAGATTGCGAGACTTGCCGGACCCACATTGGACGATTGACCCATAGAGAAGATCGCAACCGCAAGCACCACCCCCTGAACGACCCTCCGCCCTCTCCACCTCGTCGCCCAAGCCACGTACGCCATCTCCTTCAGCACCGAGCGTCTGGCAGACGCTCGGTGCTGAAGTAGTACGAACGTCCTATGTAAAGCTTTGCCACTTTGTGCTATATTATGGTCGCTTGGCTTAGCATAATGCCGTTTGAAGCAACTGGAGTCATCCTATGTCAACCACGCCTATGGACCTACAGACGCAGCCCTTCCTTACCCCCAAAGAGGTCTCAGACCTGCTGCAGGTCTCGGTGTACACCGTTCGCCGCTGGATTAAGCAGGGAGAACTGCCTGCTTATAAGGTGGGACGTTTGTGGCGCATCAACAAAGGCGACTTGAATAAGTGGCTCAAGCAGCAGCGGCCGTTGGACCAGACCTGAAGTCGGACCACCAATACGCCCCAACGCGTTTGACGTAAACTGGACGTGAGCAGAAGCGAGGACTATCGCAGGATATCGATGTCAACTGCTAATCAGACGTTAGAGAAAAACAGAAAGACATCGTCCCTCCATGTCGACATATTCTACTCTCTGGTCAACCTGGGGAGCACGACGCTGTGGTCCATCATCGGCGGCTGGTTGCTCTATTTCTACCTTCCCCCAGAGGGCGAAGGGTCCTCTCTGGTGCCGGCGGCCCTCTACGGCGCGACGATGTTCGTCGTCCGGGCCATAAACGCCTTGATTGCCCCACCCATTGGCCACCTTTCGGACCAGACTCGCAACCAATGGGGCAGACGGCTTCCGTTTATGTTTGCCTCAGCGCTGCCCATGGCGGTCCTCTTCTTTCTCCTCTGGACGCCGCCGCTCCAGCAAACATCGATCTGGAATCTGGCGTACCTGGCCATCGTCTTTCTGCTCTACAACATTGCCTATACGTTCAACCAGGTGCCGTACATGGCCTTGCTTCCCGAGCTGGCTCGCACCGATCAACACCGAGTGCGGATCTCCGCGTGGTCCTCAGGGTTCTTCCTGCTGGGTATGATCGTAGGAGGCGTGGCCGGGCCTCTCATTGAGAACCGAGGCTATCAATCCACCGCCCTCATCTACGCCGGCGCGGTGCTGCCCCTCCTTTATCTCCCTCTTCTCGTGCTGCGAGAGCAGCACAATCGTCAGATCGAGGCCCAAGAACGTCTGACGCTGCGAGACGCCGCCGAGGCGATGCTACGCAACCGAGCTTTTCTGATCATGACCGCAACGGGTATCCTCTATTGGAGCGTTACCACCTTCGTACAGTCCGTCCTTCCTTTCATCGTCACCGAGATCTGTCAGCTGACAAAGGGAGAGACCTTCTCCTTCTATATCCCGGCGATCCTCGGATCGTTGACCTGCTATCCTTTGGTGACCTGGCTGTCAGATCGTTGGGACAAGAGCACTGTCTTTTCGGGGTCACTGCTGGCCTCAGCAATCGTACTTCCAGGCCTTATGCTCATCGGCCACTGGATCCCCCTCCCGCTGAAGACCCAGGGCATCATCTGGATCACGCTACAGTCCGTGGCCATGGCTGGCGTCACGATGCTTCCGCCCGCTTTTGGCGCCGAGATCACGGACCACGATGAGCAACTGACCGGTCAGCGGCGTGAGGGAGCGTACTATGCGACGTGGGGATTGCTCGATCAGGCCATCAACGGCGCAGCATCAGCTCTCTTGCCGTTGATCCTGCTATTGGGGCGCAGTCAATCAGATCCACAAGGTCCCCTCGGCGTACGGTTGATCGGGCCGTTGAGCGGCGTGATGATGTTTACAGCCTTCCTGATCTTCCTCAACTATCCATTCCGGCACAGCTCGCCAGGGAAAGGAGAAGACGATGGAGACGGTGGAACGAGTCGCTGAACTGGAATGGGCAAATTACGGGGCTACGGTCCCCTCGGCGCAGGTCACGCCGGGCTTGGAGGTCACGCTGCGGGACGACGTCATCTACACCATCAGCAAGGCCTTCCCAACCCCTGACAGTAACCACGCTTGCCTGCTGCGTACCACCGATGAGCGAGCAAGCGATCTGATCAGCGAGGTGATAACCTTATTCCGGGCCAAAGATCTGCCTGTCGCGATCTACGTCTCTCCCGCCTGTACCCCACGGGGTCTGCCCGAGAGACTGCTAGAGAGGACCTTCGAGCGGCAACCAGAGGAGGAGGTCTGGATGGTTCTGGAGGGTCTGTCCGATTTCGAAATCCCCTCTCCCTATCCTGGCATCACGGTGAGGCCCATCGAGAAGAACGAGGCCATCCTGTTTGCCGAGGTCTTCATGGCTGCCTTCAATATGCCAAAGGAATTCGCTCCTCTGATGGCTCAACTGATGAGACCTAGTGTGGCATTGCCAAGCGTATGCCACTACCTCGCCTTCGATGAGGGTCAACCAATAGCAACGTGCTCCCTGCTCCGCCACGAGAGCTTCGGCGTCCTCGGAAGCGCCGGGGTCGTGCCCAAGCACCGCGGGCATGGCGCCGCCACCAGTCTGGCCGTTCGCGCAGCGATCGACGCCCGTGAGCAAGGCGTCGACACCCTGATGCTCCAGACCGCTGCGGATACCTGGCTGGAGCGGTTCCTGCGCATCAGCGGCTTCAGGCGCGCATTCACCAGATCGTGCTATATTCTGAACGATGACGCCTCTGATTAAGACTAAGGAACTGGAGAAGACCTACCAGACCGGCGCAGTGACCTGCGAGGCGTTGAGGGGCGTCTCTATCGACGTCGCGGGCGGCGAGTTCGTGACGGTGATGGGACACTCGGGCAGCGGCAAGTCCACGCTGCTCCACTTAGTCGGGGGATTGGACCGTCCCACATCGGGTTCTGTCGAGGTCAACGGTCAAGCTCTTCACACGATGAGTGAGACGGGCCTGGCCAAGTTTAGACGCCAGCACATCGGCTTCGTCTTCCAATTCTTCAACCTGATCGATAACTTGAGCGTTCAGGCCAACGTTGAATTGCCAGCGCTGCTGGCCAATGGCCGTGAGAGGCGCGCCATTCGAGAGCGATCACAGACGCTTCTGGAACGCCTGGGCATCGCAGAGCAGACGAAGAAACACCCCTGGGAGCTTTCAGGCGGTCAGCAACAGCGAGTGGCCATCGCACGGGCATTGATCAACCGCCCCACCCTCCTGCTGGTCGACGAGCCCACCGGCAACTTGGACTGCACCAGCAGCCAAACGGTCCTAGACATCCTCAGCGAGTGCCACGAACAGGGCCAGGCCATCCTGATGGTCACCCACGATCCTCGCGCGGCCGTGCGGGGAGAGCGCGTCCTGTTCCTCCACGACGGGCAGATCGTGGAGGGTATGCCGGGGCAGCACGCAAGAGCTATCGCCCAACGACTCACCGAACTGAGTTAAGCCATGCGCGCGATTTTCCAGAAAGCCAAGGCCGACATCCTGAGCCGACCGTTGATCTCCACCCTGATCATCATCACGGTCGTCACGTCATCCACCTTGCTCACCCTGGCCCTGGCAACGCTGATGAACCTCAGCGCTCCTTACGACCGAGCCTTTGAGAAGCTCAACGGAGCACACGTGTGGCTCCACCTCGACCGGCAGAAACTGGCAGAACACGACGTTGAACGCATCAAAGCACTGCCCAGCGTTGTCGAGGCGACCGACCTGCGGTATAGTGTGCCCACCCGTGTATCTCTGCGGGACAATCAATTAGCCATCAGCCTCCGCGCCATCCCTTTGACGCCAGCGACGGTAAACCGCTTGCTGATCGAGGAGGGACGACGGCCAAGGCAGCACGACGATGAGGTGCTAGCCAGCACGAATATCGATGATCTGGTCAAGCTCTCCGTGGGCGAGACCCTTCGCGTCACCCGCGCGGACGGGAAAGAGGTGGACCTGCCGGTCACTGGCCTGGCCTACAATCCTATGTGGGACACCTACCGGAGTGATCAGCCGCCATACGCCTACGTCAGCGAAGAGACGCTGCGTGAGCTATATCCAGATGAATCGACCTGGAGCTGGTCGATGGGGCTGCGCCTCGCCGATCCCCAGGCCGTCGATCAAGTTGTGGAGCGCGTTGAATCGGCTTTGCACGCTGAGGTCGTCGAAAGCTACACAGATTGGCGCGACGTCAAAGAGGCCGCGGTATTCGGCGCCCAGATCAATTTCATCTTCCTGGGTGCCTTCGGCCTCTTCGCCATCCTGGCCACCGTTCTGGTTATCGGGAGCAGCATCGGATCCATCGTCCTCTCGCAGTACAAGCAGATCGGCATTCTCAAGACCCTCGGGTTCACAGGCCGTCAGATCCTGTGGCTCTACTTGGGGGAATATCTGGCCCTTAGCCTGATCGGCAGCCCCATTGGGCTGGCTCTCGGGGTCATAATGTCGCCCCTACCCCTCAAGAGCGTGGCAGTCTCCCTAAACACCACCTTCCAGCCACCGTTCAGTCTCTCTTTAGCCGCCTCGGTGCTGGGCATTGTCGCCGCTGTGGTGATTCTGGCCACCCTGGGGGCCGCGTACCGGGGAGCGCGGATCAACATCGTGCGATCACTGACTGTCGGGGCCGAGACACCGCGAGAGAAGCCGGCCTGGGGCTTCCAACTGACCGACAAGCTGGGCCTGCCCATCGTCCTGGCTATGGGGGTGAACGATCTCTTTGCCAAGCCGTTCCGGTCGTCGCTGACGGGCCTCAACTTGACGCTGGGCGTGATGGGCATCGTGTTCGGCCTGACACTCAATCAGACGTTAAGTACCTACCGAGCGAGGCCGGCTCTGCTGGGGCTGGTGCACGATGCTACCGTCTCACGGTCGAGAGCCAGCGACAAGGAGACACGACACCTGCTGGAAAGGGCCCCCGCCGTGGAGGCCTTCTACAGCGAGGCCTTGATCAAGACCGAGACACCCGAAGGACATTCCTTCCAGATACGCGCCGTGGAGGGCGACCTGACGGCGTTTCCGTTCAAGATCGAAGAAGGGCGTCTCTTCCAGCCGCATAGCTATGAGGCTGTTGCAGGGCGAGGCCTGCTGGACTGGCAGGATCTCTCAGTGGGAAACGAGCTGAGAGTGATTTTTGATGAAAGATATCGAAGACCGGTCACGTGGACGATCGTTGGCGAGTATCCTGAACCCACAAACGCCGGACAGATGATGATGGTCAGTTTGCCCACAGCAGCCCGATGGGCCAGGCAGGTGAAGCCCACCACGTATTTCCTGAAGTTAGCGGACGACTGTGACGTAGCGGCCTTGAGAACCTACCTGAAGCGGAACACAGGCGACGACCTCAACCTCGTGCTTACGAAGCAGGCCATTCCAGACGACGTGTTCTACCTACAAATAGCCATCTTCGTTCTGGCAGCCATCCTGATCGGCATCGCGTTGATCAACGTCTTCAATACGTCGTTGCTGGCGATGCAGGAGAGGGTCAGGGACATCGGCATCCTGAAGACGTTGGGCATGACCCCGAGACAAGTAGCGACGATGGGGAACACCTCGTCCGCTTTGCTGGGTCTCATCGCTGCAACGCTGGGGATTCCCCTCGGCTTCGCACTGACGAAGAGTCTCCTGGCAAGGCTTTCGCAGAGCTACGGTTTCGGCAACGTGCACGTTGCCTTGAGCACGATCTACGTGACGCTCCTGATCCCCGCCATGGTTCTAGTCAGCATCGCTGGAAGTGCAGTTCCAGTCCAACGGGCAGCCAAGCTTTCAATCGTGAGAGTTCTGCGCGAAGAGTAGCTGGATGTTATGATCATGACAAAGGAGACGGCCAAGTGAGACTCCTCAGTGACATTCAATGGAGATTTCTATATACCGCTCCGATGATCGTCCTGCTCGTTGTGGCAGTCCGGTATTGGGCACGGGAGAAGAAGGCCCGGGCGATAGCCTGTGCGCTCGTTGGTACCCTTACACGGCCGCTGCTCGTTCACCTCGCCGGGCCGACGATCTCCGGCTGCCAAGAGCCTATGAACCTCACGATCATAAACGCCATCAGTATGAGTTTGTTGCAAGTGCTCCTCGTGGCATACCTGGGTACGGAAGCCAGCTGGAGCAACTGGAAAGTGGATCTTGGGCTCGGAAGTATGACGGGCGTGTCTATGGCCATAGCCCAAGGCATCGCATCGGGTGAAACTCCAGTGGCGACCGCTGTTCTTTCCGGCATAGCCCTGGCCCTGGGAGGAGCAGCGGCCTTCGTCGGCATCCGGGAACTGAAGAAACGGACGCTGCTGTTGGCACTCGCCAGCGCTGCACTGCTGACCACTGTCGTGACGTTCACCCTGAGCGCCATTGACTGCTTACCGTGGTCATAGGAACGATATGCATCGAACGATAAGGTATCTGCGACAAATCTGGGGACGCTCCA
>CAZEQC010000098.1:0-12746 GCA_964514285.1 uncultured Anaerolineales bacterium
GCCGAGAAGTCGGTGTCCTCCTTGGTGTAGGCCTCGAAGACGGGCACGTCGCCGCCCATCTCCTCGAAGGAGGCCTTGAAGTACTCGGCCAGGCCCTTCACATAGTCGTTGCCCACGTCGTAGAGCACAGCCGCGCTCTCCGCGCCCAGCTCCTCCATGGCGAACGCCGCGTCCACCTCACCCTGGAAGGGGTCCAGGAAGCAGGCGCGGAAGATGTACTCCTTGTTGGAGCCGTCCTCGTTGATGGTCACCTGCGGGTTGGTGGAGGGGGGGCTGATCTGGACCACGCCGGCCGGGTTGGCGATCTCCGAGATGGGGATCGAGGCGCTGGAGCAGACCGCGCCCACGATGTAGTTGACCTGGTCCTGGTTGATGACCTTGTTGGCGACGTTGGCCGCCTCCTGGGCATCACACTTGGTGTCGCCGACGATGACCTCGACCTCGCGGCCAAGCACGCCGCCCTTGGCGTTCCACTCCGCGACGGCCATGTCGACGCCGCGCTTGGTGCCCTCGCCAAAGGTCTTGACGTCACCGCTCATCGCGGCCAGCATGGCGATCTGGAGTGCCCCTTCCTCTTCAGCGGGCTCCTCCTCGGCGGGCTCCTCCTCGGCTGGTTCTTCTTCTGCAGGCTCCTCGGGGGCCTCGGTGGGCTGCGCACAGCCCGCCGCCACCACGCCAAAGAGCAGGGATAGGATTACAAACAGACTCAGGATTCTCATCCTCTTCATGCTTCGTCTCCTCCTCGCTACTGTATAGTCTACCTGAAACGCTTCTCCTCACGAATACTTCGACCTATGTCGTCCACTTTCCCTACCATCACCTCCTTACGCTAAGCGAGAGCCCCTTGCAGAAAAGCCTCTCCGCTGAGGGGGATCGGAGCGGGCCGGGCACGTCGAGCGGCGGCGCTCCTGGTCGGTCACGGGCGGCTGATCAGGCCTGAAAAGCGACCTGGACGTTGGGCCTGTCGATGAGGTATAGGATGGCGGTCGAAAGCCCAATGCTGAGGATGCTGGTCAGCACGAAGAGCCAGTTCGTGCTCTCCCCGGGCGAGGCCTGGGGGAACAGAATCAGGAAGCGGCCGATCACGTTGAAGCCCTGGATGAAGATGCAGAGCGTCGTGGCCCACGGTTTGAGCGTCAGCATAGCCCAGCCGAGGAAGACGAACAGGGCCAAGGGGGCGAGCAGCAGCAGCGGAGGCGCCGCCAACAGCATCTCGGGGGGCAGCAGTAGGGCAGGGATGAACTGGAAGATCGCGACGATCGTGACGACAGTAGGGCGGGATTTCTCCATCAACGGCTCTCCTTCCGCGTTGGACTAACGCTGTAACGTGAAACCGGCCCATCTGGCGGCCGTGACACGGGTGCCCTCAGGACTTGGGCCGTCCACCTAACCTGTGACTTATAGCATCGGAGCGGGCTTTTGTCAAGCCTCAAGCGCCCCCTTACGCCCGGAATGGGCTTGGATAGGGGGGCATCTGAAACTGGTGACACCCGGCAGGCCTGGAGACCCGACACCTGTCACCCACGAAGATATGCCGCGCGGCCCGTCGTCAGGTCTCCCAGCCCAGGCTAAGGGTGGCCTGTCGGCTAAGGACAATTCTATGCAAAGTTGGAGAGATGTCAAATCTGGAATCACGAATGACACGAATGGACGAATGGCACGAATGAACGGCTGAGATCACGAATGACACGAAGGAACGAGCCGTCGACGGATCGGTCTGGTTCGCCACCGCCGACGGCGTCTCGTGCCTTCGCGAGGGGCGTTGGCAGACCGACACCGAGGCTGAGGGCCTGCCCGGCAACCGTGTGATCTCCATGGCTGCCGCCCCCGGCGGGACGATCTGGCTGGGTACGCCGTTCGATGGCGTGGCCGTCCTGACCCCACCCAGTCTGCGTTGAATTCCTGGGAGGTTATGGTAAAGTAAGATGATGCAGAGGCCGCTGTCCAAAGCGGTCGATCCTACCCTTTCGCGAGCCGCGTGGGGCGGCTACTCGGGCTTACCAACGACTCAGGAGGCGTCTATGACCTGCCGAACCGTCAACCGCTGGGCGATGCTCTTACTGCTTCTCGTTGTCGTCGGATGTACCACTCAGGCTGAAGGCGCTGGAGATGGCGTCTTGGGGCTGGAGCCTCTGACGTTCTTCAACCCGGTGGCGCATGGCATAGCCAAGGGTATCGAAATCGTAGGCATCTTCATCATCGTGGCGGGTGCCGTGCTGGCCAGCCTCGTCTTTCTGCGAGAGTGGGTCCAGGAGGATCAGGCGTTTCTCAAAGCGTACCGGCATTATCGCGAACGCCTGGGCCAGGCTATTCTTCTCGGGCTGGAGTTCCTAGTGGCCGCCGACATCATCGGCACCGTGGCCGTCGATCCAACGTTTCGCAACGTCGGCATCCTGGGCGCCATCGTGGCCATACGGACGTTCCTGAGCTTCGCCCTGGAGGTCGAGATTCAGGGCCGTTGGCCGTGGCAGCTGGCCGACGAGTCCGCCTCCGATCTCGAACCGGGCGGCGCTGTTGACGGTGGGTGTGATTGAACGCCGGGTTGGAGGACGCAGAGCGGTTGGCAAGAGTGACGACGCGTCCGGTGTCGTGTCGTCACTCGATCTGTCGAATCTCCTGAACGTGCCCGGCCACGTTTAGGAAGCAGAGCACCGCGTGGGGGCGTTCACCCAGCAACCGTTCGACCGCGGCCCGGTAGCGCTCCACCTGCTCGACGTACCCTTTCTCCTCCGCGATTCTCTCCATATCGGAGCGGCTCCTGGCATCGTCGGTCTTGAACTCCACCAGGGTCCAGCCGCGGTCGTCCTCGAACAGGGCGTCGATGACGCCGCTCTCCGTCGTTCCTTCGGCGCCGGCGAGGCTGTAGGGGACTTCGTGTCGTCGGTGTCTTGCCGCCGCCATCCGCGCGCAGAGCGCTGTGACCTGGAACCGCCTCATCATCCGCGCCGCGCGTTGGACGCCGTCCTTCACCTCTTGTTCATCCGTCAGCCCAAAGCTGCGGGCCTCGTTCGCAGCCCAGATGTAGAAATCCACGGCCTCATCGTCGGGGAAAAGCCAGTGAGCCAGGGCCAGGTGGACCAGTTGTCCCACCACCCAGGAGGGCGCCCGGGCCTGCCCGGCCTGCGGTACCACGTGCGTATCCGCTTGCCAGACCCGGCGAGGAGGATCGCGGTCGGCCTCGCGAACGGCCTCGTCGCCCGTCATCGCCTGGGCCGCCACCGGCTTCAGCAGCTCTAGATCGTCTGGTAGGTCCAGTGGGCGCTCTGCCCGCCTCTCGACGGTAGCGGTGGGCAGCTCGGCCTCGGGCTCGTAGATGGCGGCGCGGATCGGTTGATGGGCCAGGTCGAGGTCGAAGCGGTGGACGGCGTCGCCGGCACCATCGCACGGTGGCGCGTGCTCGCTCAGATGGAGCGCCGCGTCCAGACGGTCCAACCAGCCGTAGGTCCCGATGCCGCCGCTCTTGTAGGCCCTCACCGTGCCGCTGATCAGCAGCATATCCCGCGCACGGGTGGCGGCCACGTAGAGCAAACGGTCCGACTCCGCCCTGTCGCGGTCTCTGTCCCGCTCTTGGGCCAGGCGGTAGGCGGCCGAGGTGACCTTCTCCACCCGGCGCGAGCCATCGGCGGTGCTGGTCAGTCGCTCGTCCGTCAGGGGCGGCACCACGCCCAAGGTCTCGTCGATCACGACGCCGCGGCTTCGTGGGGCCCGGCGGGCGGCGTCCCCGATCACCACCACGGGGAACTCGAGCCCCTTCGCCTGGTGGACGGTCATCACCTGGACGGCGCCTCTGGCGACGGCCCGCGCCTCCCCCTCGCGGGCCGCCACGTCTCGCAGCTCGGTGACGTACTCGACGAACGCCCCGACCCCCACGATCCCGCTGGCCTGGGCGTCGGCCAGCAGCTTGTCGACGTTGTTCACGCCTCGAGCCTGGCCCGCCCGCAGCAGCGCAGCCCGGTAGGCGGTGGCGTCCAGGAAGGCCTTGAGCACGTCGGCCACGGTCGTGCGTCCCACCAGGTCGTGCAGACGCTGGACCTGGCGTCGGGCCTCCTCCGCCAAGGGGGCCTCGTCCTTCAGGAAAGACAGGTCGGCCGATCGTGAGGATCCCTGGGCCTGCAAGAAACGCCACAACGATGGGGCCTCGGCGGAACGCTGGGCTTGGCGGAGTCGATAGAGCCCCACGTCCGAGAGGCCGACGGCCGCGGAACGCAGCAGTCCGGCCAGGGCCAGGTCGTCGTTGGGGTCTGCCAGGGCCCGCAGAGCGTTGAGCACGTCGCGCACCTCGGGCCTGTCGTAGAAGCCGCGACCGGCCACGGTGAGGAAGGGGATGCCGCTCGCCTCCAGCGCGTTCTCGTAGGCGGCGAAGGAGCTGGAGGCCCGACAGAGGATGGCGACGTCCCCGTAGTCGAGGGGCCGCGTCTGGCTCGCAGCCTCGTCGGCCTCCTCCCGGCGCAGGATGACGTCCTCGCCTTCGACCAGGGCCGCCAGCCGGGCGGACACCATCTGGGCGGCCCGGTCCAACGCCCCGTCCGATTTGGTGCCCACGGCCAGGTGGAGCTCGAGATAAGGGGGCGTCAGCCCGGTAGCCGGCTCCTCGCGGTGGTGCTCCAGCGCCGCAAAGGGTTCCACGTAGGGCCGTTCTGGATCTCGATCTCCCAGGACGGGTTGGAGCGCAGCGTTGAGAATCTCGATCAGCCCGCGGTGGGCCCGATAAGAGGTCGCCAGCTGGTAGCCCGACCCGTTCTCGGCGATCGCCTCCCGCTCCCTGCGGAAGACGGTCACGTCGGCGCCCCGGAAGCGGTAGATCGATTGTTTGCCGTCGCCGACGATGAACAGCTTGCCGGCGTCGCCGTTGAGGATGGTCAGCAGGTCCCGCTGGCGCCCGTTGGTGTCCTGGAACTCATCGACCAGCAGGGCCTCGATCTGTTCCTGCCAGTGGGCCCGGACGTCGACGTTCCTCTGCAGCAGACGCAGCGCCGCAGCCTCCAGGTCGTCGAAATCGAGCGCCCGGAGAGGCGCGGACGGGCGGCTGGGCTGGCTGTGTTCCCGGCGCTTGGCCCGATGATACCGGTCCAGGGCGTGGTCATAGAGGCGGAACAGCGCCGGAACGATCACCCGGGCCAGGTGGCGGTCCAGCTGCAGGTCGATGCCCTTTTTCACCAACGGTCTCACGCCCTCGTCATACCGATCCTGAAGGCGGGCGATGATGATCTTGGGACGGGCGGGAGCCCAGTTGGCTTTGCGCCCCTTCTGCTTGAGCGCGTCGCGGAGGGGAGCGAGGTGGCGTGAGACCTCGCACCAGTCCTCTGCGCGCCGGGCGTCTCGGATAGCACGCCAGTGATGGAGCGCGGTGCGGAGCTCAGGGGCTAGAGCATCGCCTGCCTCCGCGGCCCGTTCCAGGGTGCCGTCAGCCTCCAGCGCCTCCAGGGCCTCGAAGTCGGCCCGGATAGGGGGGGCGTCCACGAAGGCCGCGATGGGCTGCACCAGCTCTGTCCTCCAGGCGGACCAGACGTCCTCGCCGATAGTTGTCCGGGCCTCAGCCACGTCCAGGCGCCTCTCCAACAGCCGTGCCAGGATACGCCGCAGCCTGCGTTCGGGTAGGGCGCCGAAGAGGCTGGCCGTCTCGGGGTGCTCGGCGGCCCATCCCAGGGCCGCGTCCACGACCTGGGCCCGCAGCAGAGCGATCTGGCCCTCCTCCAGCATCTCGAAGCGGGGGTCGAGCGCCATCTCCGCCGGGTGGTGGCGCAGGATCTCGGCGCAGAGGCTGTGGATGGTGCCGATGCGGGCGGCATCGAGCCGGGCGTAAAGGGCACGCCAGGTGGCGCGCTCGTCGTCGGGCAGGCCCTCGGTCTGCAGGTAGTTGCGCGTCGCCTCGCGGACCCGATTGCGCATCTCGCGGGCTGCCTTCTTGGTGAAGGTGATGGCCACGATGGAGCGCAGCGGCAGCCCCTCGACCAGGAGCGAGAGGTAGCGGGCGACCAACGTGCGGGTCTTTCCCGTCCCGGCCCCGGCGGTGACGGCGACGTCACCGCGGCGGGCCAGGATGGGCTTGATCTGCTCCTGGCTCGGCTCCATACCGGCCACCAGAGGGTGGAGGCTCTGCGAGATCGTCATCTCCTTTCCATCGTTTCCGCGTGCTCGGGTGGGCTACCAGCGGCTTGGCTCGAAGTGGCAGCAGAAACCCGCCGCCGGGCAGTAGGCCGGACATCCGTGATCCGGCACCTCTGGGACGAAACGTCCGCTGCGAGCGCCGCGGACGGCCTGCCAGGCGTGGTCGACGGCGGTCTCCATCGCTGCTTCTGGGCCGAACCCGGCCAGCGTGAGCCCACTCGGCTCGGCGTGCTGGACGTGCCAGTAGAAGCCGTCGGCGACGGTCCCGAGCTGGAGCGCCCGCTCCGCCGCCAGGGCGTACAGAGCCAGCTGCAACTTCTTCCCCTCCTGCAGCGCCCTTGCGCCGTAGCGGTAGGGCCCGGCCGTCTTGTAGTCGATGATCCGGACGCGTCCATCCCTGCTCCGGTCGACGCGGTCGATGTAGCCGCGCAATCGGAAGACGTCGTCCCCGTCGCGCACCACCAGAGGTGGCCCGGCCCGGCCAGGGATGCCGAAGGTCTGCTCGGCCCGGTAGAAGGTGTAGTCGTCGTCGCTTCCGCCCTCCAGGACCTCCAGCGATCGGGCCACGTGCTGTTCGATCGTCCGCCGCGTCTGTTCCCACCACGCGTTGGCGCGGAACTGCTCTCGGCGCGGCGCCGCGTCCAGGACCTCCCGCGCCACGTCTGGGAGTGCCTCCTGGAGGTCCTCCAGGCTGGCGCCGACCCCGGCGGTCCGGTAGAGCTGCTCGAAGATGTGATGGTAGATGTTGCCCAGCTGTCGCGCGTCCAGCCCTTCGGCAGGACGCGCCCGCGGCTCGAGGCCGAGCATTGTGCCGATGAAGAAAAGGAAAGGACAGGTGCGGTAGGCCTCCAGCCGGCTGGCGCTCCAGACGCGGCCGGGCGCCAGCGCCCGCTGGAACGTCCCCGCCCAGGGCGTCAGGTTGCCATCGTGAGCCGCAACGCCCTGCCCGTCGTCCACCTCATCCTTCTCTCGCATCCGCCAGGCGAGGATTGCCGCCCCGCGCTCGACGGCGCTGCAGAGATCGGGGCGATGATCGGCAGCCCAGGCCCAGGCCGGGGCGTCGTGCGGATGGCCCGCCAGGGTCTGGATGACCTCGGGCCAGGAGACGGCCGCGTCCGGGGCGGGGCGGTGTTGGGTGGTGAGGCGTCGCGGCGTCACGTCGAGACGCCGGCGCACCTCCTCCCAGAAGGGCGACGGCTGCCACGGGGCGCCGTTGTCGGCGATGCGCGGTCGAGTCAGGAGCAAGGCCTCCCGCGGGCGCGTGATGGCCTCGTAGAAGTACTCGGTCTCGGAGCCCTCGGTCGAGAGGTCGATCGCTACACCGAAGTCGTCCCGCAGGCGAGCCCGGTCGGCGTCGCGCAGGAAGGGGTCCTCGCTCAGGGTCTGGGGGAACTCTCCCTCGGACAGGCCGAGCAGGGCCACCGCGCGGAAGGAGAGGCCGCGAGCCTGGGTCACGTCGGCGACCAACAACGGCCTCTCATCCGAGGGCAGCGGCACCCGATAGATGGCCGCCTCCACCGCCCCCACCAGGTCGGCGAGGAAGACGGCGAAGGGCTGCCCGGCCGGTTGGCCCACGGCCTCCTCCGCCCAGACCAGACCGCGCAGGACGTCCTTGAGGGCGTTGAGAGCCGCCCGGTCACGCTCGCTCAGGGGTGCGGGGGCGTCGAGGGCCCGCCGCGCCAGGCCCAGGCTGGTCGGGGTCCTCCCGTCCTCGTCGCCGGGCTGGGCCTCGCCAATCAGAGCCTCCAGCCATGCCACGAAGGTACGGCAGGACTGTGGCCCGCTCGGCGGGGTAATGCGCGTCTCGAAGCGCTGGAAGAGCGTCCACAGCCGCTCGGCCTCCTCGCCGGTGGGCAGGGCGGCCGGCATCTCCGGCCCCTCCTCGTCCCGGACGTCGCGCTCTCTGGTGGCCTGGCTCAGCAACCCGAAGGTCTCTCGCCACTGGGCCTTTCCGCCGATCACGCTGCCCCAGCGCGCCACGAGATCCAGGGCCTCGGCGTCCTGGGGTGTGATGCCCAAGGATGGCTGGTCCCAGTCCAGGTAGGGCGAGCGCCAGGCCTCCACCGTCTCGCGCCAGGCCAGGTGGCCGTCGCCGGGCAGCGTGAGGCGCAGCAGATTGAGCAGGGCGGCTATCGCCGGGTTGTTCTGCAGCGGGCGGCCGGCGACGATGCGGATGGGCAGCCCGAGCTCCTCGGCGGTCTGGGCGATGAAGGCTCGATACGGCTCCGTAGAGCGGCAGAGGAGCGCCACCTCGCCCGGCGCCATCCCGTCGCGTACGATGCGCGTCTTCAGCCAACGCAGGGCCGTGCGCACCTCTCCCCTCCGGTCCGGGGCTGCGACCAGCGTCACGATGCCGTCGGCCGGTCGCCGGGCCTCGTCCCCGGTGAAGAGGGACCGTTCCAGGTGGGTGAGCGGCGCGGCAGGGTCGCCTGTCTCGGCGGGTCGGGGCAGGCGCTCCGCTTCCACGCCCAGGGCCTTCTCCAGGCGTTGGCGGGTGTCACGAAAGCGCTTGTGCACCAGCCCGCGCGAGGAACCGTCGCTGGTTCCGGTCAGGGTGATGGTCAGGTCGTCGACCCGTCCTCTCAGGTGCTCCAGGACCTGTATCTGCATCGTGGTCAGATCGTCGAAGCCGTCCACCATCAGCGGGGACCATTCGCTGCCGACGGCCGGGTTTCGTTCCAGCGCGTCGGCCGCCAGCCAGCCGAGGCCGGCGTAGTCGGCCCAGCCTTCGCGCTGCAGCCGCTCCTGGTACGCCGCGTAGAGCTGGGCCAGCTCCAGGAGACGCGGGTCGCCGCCCATCCCTCGAACGGCCTCCGCGAAGCGTTCGGGAAAGACCCCGCCGGCCTTCAGCTCGAAGATCAGATCGCGCAGGACCTGGGCGAAGCCCGGTGCGGTTCGAATGGGGGCGTAGTGGGTAAGCGAGGCCTCATCGAGCAAGGTGCGCAGCAGGCGAAACTGGACGGGATCGGCCAGGCGGGTGACGACGTTGCCGCTGCGGCGGAGCACCTGGCGGTAGAGATCGTCGAAGGTGCCCACGCGCACGCCAACGGCTCCGCCGGCTTCGGCTAGGCGTCGCCGCCAGGCCTGAACCTGCAGGCGGCTGGGGACGATGACGCGCGGCGAGGCGGCCAAGCCCTGGGCTGCGCGGCGTGCCTCGTCGATCAGGCAGGCGGTCTTACCGCTGGCGGCGGGGCCGATGAGAAGGCGGGTGGTCAAGCCGTCATTCTCCCCGCGTCGTCCGGGCTTCGGTGTCGGAGAGCAGCTCGATCACGCGGATCACGGCGGAATGATCCAGCGCTCCCCAGCCCTGCGCCTGCATGGCCCCGAACAACTCGTGGGCCAGGGCAGCCGCCGGCAGGGAGGCCGCGTAGGCCCGAGCCGTCTCGCGGACGATGTTGAGGTCCTTGTAGTGGAGCTCACTTCTGAAGCCGGGCTCGAAGACGCCCTGGATCACGTTGGGACCGCGGACGTCCATGACGCGCGACTGGGCGAACCCGCCGCTCAGGACATCGACGACGACGGCCGGATCCACCCCAGCCTTCTGGCCCAGCACCAGCGCCTCCGCCATGCCGATCAGGTTGAGGGCCACCTGGATCTGGTTGCAGGCCTTCACCGTCTGACCGGCCCCCTTGGGTCCGCAGTGGATGATGGTCTCGCCCAGGATCTCCAGCACGGGCTTGACCGCCTCGAAGACGTCGGCGTCGCCGCCCACCATGATGGAGAGGGTGCCCTCCTGGGCGCCCACGTCGCCTCCGCTGATGGGCGCGTCGAGACACCGGACGCCCCGCTCCGCCAGGGCCTCCGCCACCTCGACGGCCACGGTCGGCGCGATGGTGCTCATGTCGACGTAGATGTCACCCTCCTGGGTACCCTCGATCAGACCGTCCTCGCCCAGCGCGACGAGCTCGACGTCCGGCGAGTCTGGGAGGCAGGTGATGATCAGGTCGCTTTCCCGCGCCACCTCCGCCGGGGTGTGCGCCGGCCGGGCGCCCGCCCGGGCCAACGCCTGGACCGGCTCCCGGCTCCGGTTATGGACGACCAGGGCGTACCCGGCCTCCAGCAGGTTGCGGGCCATGGGCTTTCCCATGACGCCGAGACCGATGAAACCGATGGTGTGTCGTTCTGTCACATGGCCTCCTTACTGCACTATGAGGGTTCTTTTTTCGGGGACGTCAGCGCCAAAGCTCGGCGAGGAACGCGATCTGCCTGGCGACGTGGTGAGTGCCGCCCCCGTCGTGCTGATTGTACCGGTAGACCTCGATGGCCTTCGGCCCCGTGAAATGGTTGTACGCCGCGAAGACCGTCGACGGGGGACAGGTCTCGTCCATCAGGCCGACGGAGAAGAGAGCCTGGCTCTCGGCCCGGGCGGCGAAGTTGACCCCGTCATAGTAGGAGAGGGTCTCGAACGCCGTCTCGACCTTGTCTCGGTGGGTGCGGCAGTAGCTGGCGATCTCGCTGTAGGGGGCCGCGTCGGTGATCTCGGTGGCGCGTCGGTAGTGGCAGAGAAAGGGCACGTCCGGCATCACCACCGACACCTCCGGCACCAGGCCGGCGACCGCCAGCGCCAGGCCACCGCCCTGGCTCCTGCCCGTGACGGCCACCCGCTCGGCGTCGACGCCGGGGTAGGTGCGGACGGCCTCGACGGCCCGCACGGCGTCGGCGATGACGCGGCGGTAGTAGTAGGTCTCCGGGCTCAGGATCCCGCGGGTCATGAAGCCGGGATAGTGGGGGTTGGCCCCCTCGCTCTCCGGATCTGGCGTGTCGCCCTGCAGCCACGTGCTGCCCTGTCCTCGCGTGTCCATCACCAGGTGCGCGTAGCCGGCGCTGCTCCAGACCAGCCAGTCGGTCGGCAGCCCCCGCCCCCCGCCGTAGCCGACGTATTCCACCACGCAGGGAGGGGCCTGAGGGCGGTGTCGGGGCAGCAGCAGCCAGCCCTTGACCGGCTGGCCCCGGTAGCCGTGAAAGGTGACGTCGAAAACCTCCACCGTCTGAAGCCCGCAGTCGGTGGGTTGGAAGGTGGCCGCCAGCGGCGGCTCCCGTGTCTCCGCCAGCGTCTGCTGCCAGAAGGCGTCGAAGTCGGGTGGCTCCTCCCGCGGCGGGAGGTAGGTTCTCAAGTCATCTAGCGGCAGGTCGAAAAGCATCGTCTACTCCTTTTGTCTGGCTACCTGGAACGTTCTAGGGTCGCCCTGGCCGACAAGCATCCTGACCTAAACCGACAAGCATCCTGAGCCAGGCCGACAAGCATCCTTAGCCTGTCGAAGGATGCGGCGCCTCAGAACCCGTCATCCTTCGACAGGCTCAGGATGACTGGATTGGGCACAACCCATCCTGTCCGCTAGCTTCGACGTAGGGGACCGTCTGCGGGCCCTCGGGCAGGACGCAGACCGTGGCGCCCGCTCCGTAGCGCTCCAGCAGCATCTCCACCGTCTTCTCGATGTCGCGGCAGGGGATCAGCAGCGCCTCCCGGATCTGCTCGTCGGTCAGGTTGTGGCTGTAGAAGAAGACGTCCGCCTTCTGGCTGACCAGGCCCTGGATGTGGCCCTGCCAGGTGTCCTGGCGCCCACAGTCCGGGTCTCGCACTGTCTCCAAGAGGGACGCCACGCTGTCGGTTTCGGATAGCAAGCGCCCGTAGTCGCCGTGCTTGGGGATCCCGTCCCAGCAGTCGGCGGCGACGATGATGCTGCCCCCCTCCTTCACCACCTGGGCGGCGGCGCTCATGCCCTTCACCGACTGATAGACGTTCAGATCCAGAGGATAGCCGGAGTTGCTGGTGATCACCACGTCGAAGGGTTCCTCGACCGGGACCATCGCGGCTTGTTTGACGGAGGCGCACCCACGAGCGTGGGCCTCCTCCCAATCCCCGGCGAAGACGCCCGTGATCGCCTGGTCGCGGTTGAGGGTCACGTTCAGCAGGAAGGTCGGCTCGATCAGCCCCGCCGCCTCGTGGACGTCCTCCCAGAGCGGATTCCCCTCTCGGATCCCCCAGCGGGTCTGGGGGTGGTCCAGGTGCTTGGCGCTGTGGTTGCGCATCACCGTCTCCAGCAGCGCCAGGCCGGGCATCACGGCCTTCCCTCCGCCGGAGAAGCCGGCGAAGAAGTGGGGCTCGATGAAGCCGGTCAGGATCTTGACGTCGCAGGCCACGAACGCCCGGTGAAGCCAGACGTCGTTGCCCCCGGAGGTCCTCCCGACCATCACGTGGGAGGCTCGGTCGTCGGCGTCGTTCTGCACGATGCGATACCGGTCCACGATAGCGTCGCCCAGCATCTGGCGCAGCTCCTCCTCGGTGTTGGGGCGGTGCGTGCCGGTGCCGTTGAACAGCGTGATGGCCTCCCGCGGCACGTGAGCCAGCGCCTCCAACACGATCGGCAGCATCAGGTCGTTGGGCGTCGGGCGCGTGATGTCGCTGAAGGCGATCCCGACCTCGTCCGAGGGCTCCACCAGCTCCCTCAGCGGCGGCGAGGCCATCGGCTCTTGCAGGCTTCTCCGCAGCGCAGCTTCCTGATCGGGCAGGCCCGGCACGTAGATCGGCTCCACGACGGTCACGTCGGCCCCGTTGGGCAGCTCTATCTCCAAACCTGTCCTACCGTAAGCCAGTCTTACGTTCATCTCTCTCCTCCGCTGAACGGCTTCGATAGCGG
>CAZEQC010000099.1:0-9074 GCA_964514285.1 uncultured Anaerolineales bacterium
CCAAGGTCTACCCCATTCGCTCCCACTCCGGGGCGGCCCAGGGCGGGGTCAACGCTGCCTTGGGCAACCACCCGGAGGGTCAGGACGACACCTGGCAGCGCCACGCCTTCGACACGATCAAGGGCGCCGACTACCTGGCCGACCAGCCCCGGGCCGAGATTCTGGCTCGCGAGGCGCCGGAACGGGTGCTGGAGATGGAGCACTGGGGAGCCTACTTCAGCCGCTTTCCCGACGGGCGCATCGCCCAACGGCCCTTCGGCGGCGCTGGGTTCCCGCGCACCTGCTACGCCGCCGATCGGACCGGCCATCAGCTGCTCCACACGCTCTACCAGCAGTGCCTGAAGCGGCAGGAGGAGGGCTTGCCCCTTCGGTTCTACAACGAATGGCTGTTGACTCGGCTGGCAGTGGATAGGGGGCAGGGCCGCGTGGTGGGCGCCGTCGCGCTCCACCTGCCCAGCGGTGAGCTGCGCGCCTTCCGCGCCGATGCCGTCATCGTCGCCGGGGGCGGTCACGGGCGGATCTACGCCAAGTCGACCAACGCCTACATCAACGTTGGCAGCGCCACGGCCGCGGCCTTCTGGGCCGGCGTGCCGCTGGAGGATATGGCCTTCGTCCAGTTCCATCCCACCACCCTCTACGGCACCAACATCCTCATCACCGAGGGGGTGCGCGGGGAGGGCGGTTATCTGCTCAACACCGAGGGTGAGCGCTTCATGGAGCGGTACGCCCCCGATACGATGGAGCTGGCGCCGCGGGACATCGTGGCCCGCGCCATCCAGACCGAGGTCGACGAGGGGCGAGGATTCGCGGACGGCTACGTCCAGCTCGACGTGCGCCATCTGGGCGAGGAGATTATCAAGCAACGTCTGCCCGGCATCCGGCAGATCGCCACGGACTTCGCCGGCGTCGATCCCATCGAGACGCCGATCCCGGTCCAGCCCGGTCAGCACTACTCGATGGGTGGACTGGCCTGCGATGAGAACGGGGCGACGGACGTGGACGGGCTGTTCGTCGTGGGGGAATGCTCCTGCATCAGCGTCCACGGCGCCAACCGATTGGGCGGCAACTCGCTGCTGGAGACGATCGTCTTCGGCAAACGGGCGGGCGAGCGGGCGAGTGTGCGAGCCGGCGAGGGGACGAATGGACGAGCGGCCGACGATGCCTTGGGCGAGGCGCTGGCGGCGCAGGAGGCGGAGATCGAGGCGCTGAAGGGGCGCGCGGAGGGCGAGCGGCAGATCGCGATCCGCCGCGAGATGCAGGACGTCATGACGGAGCACGTAGGCGTCTTCCGTGACGAGGCGGGCCTCCAAGAGGCTGTTGAGAGGCTGGGTCAGCTCAAGGAGCGCTATCAACGGGTAATCCTCGATGAGAAGGGGCGCGCCTTCAACTACGACCTGGTGGATACGCTGGAGCTGGCGGGGATGCTGGACCTGGCCCAGGTGACGGCCCTCACCGCCCTGCGGCGGACGGAATGCCGCGGTTCTCACTGGCGGACCGATCACCCCGGGCGCGACGACGAGGCGTGGCTGCGCCACAGCCTGACGGCCCACAACCCCGACGGGCCGCCCGAGGTGACCTACGAGGACGTGATCATCACCACGTATCCACCGCAGAAGCGGGAATACTAGCGGGATCGCCTATGGCCTTGAAAGACACCAAGACGGCTCTCATTACCGGGGCGACCAGCGGCATTGGCTACGAGCTCAGCAAGCTCTTCGCCCATGACGGTTACGACCTGGTCATCAACGCCCGTCACGAGGAGGATCTGGTCAGGGTGGCGGACGAGCTGGAGAGAGCCTCCGGGTCTTCGGTCGTCGTCATCTCCAAGGATCTCTCCGAACGGAGCGCGCCCGACGAGATCTTCTCCTATCTCCGCGAACGATCGATCGAGATTGATGCCCTGGTCAACAACGCCGGTTTCGGCCTCCAGGGACCGTTTGCAGAGACAAATCTGGAGACGGAGCTGGCCATGATGGAGGTCAACATGGTCGCCCTGACGCAGTTGACGAAGCTTGTCTTGGGCGGGATGTTGGAACGAGGGAGTGGCAGAATCCTGAACGTGGCTTCCACCGCCTCGTTCTTGCCTGGCCCACTGATGGCCATCTACTACGCGACCAAGGCCTACGTGCTCTCCTTCTCTCAGGCCATCGCCAGCGAGTTGGAGGGCTCCGGGGTCAGCGTGACGGTGCTCTGCCCTGGACCGACCGATACGAGCTTCCAGGACCGAGCGGGACAGACGTCGACTTGGTTGCTCCACCTGATGGCCCAGATGGAGCCGGAGAGGGTGGCCAGAGCAGGATACCAGGGCATGATGGAGGGGCAACGCATCGTCTTTCCCGGCTTCCGGGATCGGTTGACGGCTTTCTTCCAGCGCTTCGCTCCGCGTGCCCCGTTGGCCGACGGTGTGCGGGAGCTCCATAAGCGACGGAGTGACTAGATGGCTCGGAGTTTACGATCAAGCTTGATTAACCTATGCAGCGAGGAGGGAGTGCTATGACTGAGTACAGATACATGATCGTCGGAGGCGGACTTGCAGGACAGCGGGCGGCCAAGGGTGTACGCAAGGTGGACGAGGAGGGCACCGCCGCCGTCATCACCCGTGAGCCTCACGTGCCCTACGAGCGCCCGCCCCTTTCCAAGGGTTATCTCATGGGCGGGGAGGGTCTGGATGCGGTCTACCCGGAGGACCCATCCTGGTACGACGAGAACAACGTGGACGTCATGCAGGGCGCGCGGGTCGTCAGCGTCGACGCCGACGACCACACCGTTACCCTGGACGACGGCCGCGAGCTGGGCTACGATAAGCTGCTCCTGGCGACCGGCGGTCACGCTTGGCAGCTGCCTCTGACCGGGGCGGACCTGGAGCGCGTCTTCACGCTGCGCACGATTGAGGACAGCGACGCGATTCGCGCCGCCGCCGAGAGCGCTGACCACGCGTTGGTCCTGGGCGGCAGTTTCATCGGCTCTGAGGTGGCGGCGTCGCTGACGCAGCTCGGCACCAACGTGACGATGGTCTTCCCAGAGGGGCGGCTGTTGGAGCGGATCGTGCCGGCGTCCTTCAGCGCTTTTCTCCACGAGACGTTCGAGGGCGAGGGGGTGCGCATCTTGACGGGCAGCAAGCCGGAGCGCCTCGAGGGCGACGGCAGCGTCCAACGCGTGGTCCTGGACAGGGGCGAGGCGGATCAAGAGACGCTGGAGATCGACATGGTCGTCATGGGCGTCGGCATTCGGCTCAACACCGAGCTGGCAGCGGACGCCGGCCTGGAGCTGACCGAGCGATCCGAGGTGATCGTGGATCCCTATCTGCGCACCAGCGATCCGGACATCTACGCCGCCGGGGACATCGCCGCCTGGCCTGATCCGACCTTCGATAAGCGGCTGCGCGTCGAGCACTGGGACGTGGCGCGGCGCCAGGGCCTCCGTGCTGGACGGAACATGGCCGCTGCGGCGCTGGGCGATCGAGTCGACGCTGTCACCGAGCAGAAACCCTACACGTCGCTGCCCTACTTCTTCTCCGACATGTTCGACCTGAGCTTCGAGGTGTGGGGCGATCTCTCGTCATGGGACCGGACCCTGCTACGTGGGACGTTGGGCAGCTCGAGCTATCAGCTCTTCTACTTCGACGCGCGGGAGGATGGCGGCCCGCAATCCCTGGTTGGCGTGCTGACCGTCGGGCGGCTGGGCGACGCCCGGAAGGCGATCCCCAAGCTGATCAAGGCCCGTCTCTCCTACGACGAGGTGGCCGATGAGTTGGCGGATGAGACGATCGAGCTGAGCACCCTGGTTGATTAGAAAGGGGGCGAATTGTGGATACCAAGCCTTTCACCTTCCGCATCCACCGCTTCGATCCGGCGAAGGACGAAGAGCCCAGCTATCGGGCCTATACCCTCGACGTGCCGCCGGGCACGACGGTCCTGGAGGCTCTGCTGCGGATCCAGGCCGAGCAGGACGGGAGTCTGGCCTTCCGCTACGCCTGCCGCGGCGCCGTCTGCGGCTCGTGTGCCATGATGATCAACGGGCGCGAGGCCCTGGCCTGCCGGACTCAGGTTCACGGTCTGACCGGTGATCCTCGGGCGGTCTACCCGGGGCCGGAGCGGGAGGAGAGCGAGCGACCGGGCGAGCGGGAGGACGTGGGTCAGCGCGATCCCCCCGTCATCACCGTCGAGCCGCTGCGCAGTCTGGAGGTGATCAAGGATCTGGTGGTCGACATGGAGCCCTTCTTCGAGAAACTAGAGGCTGTCGAACCCTGGCTCCAGCCGGAGGGACCGGCGGAGCCAGAGTCGGAGCGGCTGGTGGAGCCGGGCTCGACGGAATCCGCCGGGGCATGGGAGGAGGCGGAACCGTACACCAACTGTATCCTCTGCGCATGCTGCTACAGCGTCTGCCCGGTGGTGGGGGAGGATCCGGACTACCTCGGTCCGGCGGCCCTGGCCCAACACTATCGCTTCCTGGCCGACGTCCGCGATGACGCCGACGGTAGGCGGCTGGTCCTGGTCGGCGGGGAGCACGGCGTGGTGGGCTGTGATTTCGTCTGGAACTGCGTCGAGATCTGCCCCAAGGGCGTTCCGCCCACCCGAGGCATCGCCAAGACACGCGCGCGGATCACGCGTAAGGAAAGGGAATGACCTATGATTGACGTGGGCGACCAGGCCCCCGGCTTTGAGCTTCAGGCGGCCGGGGGTCAGACGGTGTCGTTGGGCGAGGTGCTGGGGCAGGGAGATGACGTCCTGCTTATCTTCCTGCGCCATCTCGGCTGAATCCATTGAAGAGAACACGTGGCACAGTTGTGCCCTCATCAGGACGAACTCGAACGGTTGAGCGTGAAGGTCCTGCTGGTGACCTTCAGCTCATCCGGCTATGCTCACAAGTTCCAGGAGGAGGTCTGTGGCGCCTTCCCGCTGTTGATCAACCGGGAGCGGGATCTCTACGCCACCTATGACCTGGAGAGCTCGCTGCTCCGTTCCTGGGGTCCGAAGAACCTGTGGAGCTACGTCAAGCGGTTTCTCCGCGGGGAGAAGATCAAGGGTATTCAGGGGGACTCGATGCAGTTGGGCGGCGACTTCATCATTGGCGCCGATAGGAACGTGCGGTACGCCTACCACAGCGACGATCCCACGGACAGGCCGCCGGTCGAGGAACTGATGGATGTGCTCAGAGAGAGGGAGCGTCGAAGCTGATGCAAGAGGTGTGACGATGCGCGTTGAGCGAGACTCAATGGGTGCCGTGGAGATTCCCGACGATGCCCTGTGGGGGGCGCAGACGCAGCGCGCGGTGGAGAACTTCCCCATCTCCGGGCTCCGCTTCGGGCGGCGCTTCATCCACGCCCTGGGGCACGTCAAGCGGGCCGCCGCCCGCGCCAACGTGGACCTGGGCCGCCTGGACGAGGATCGGGGAGAGGCCATCGTCCGCGCCTGCGATGAGCTCGTTGCCGGGCAGTGGGACGATCAGTTTCCCATCGACGTCTTCCAGACCGGCTCCGGCACCTCGACCAATATGAACGCCAACGAGGTGGTCGCCAACCGCGCCATTCAGCTGTTAGGGGGGCGGGTGGGGAGCAGGTCGCCCGTCCACCCCAACGACCACGTCAACATGAGCCAGTCGAGCAACGACGTCATACCCACGGCGATCCACGTCGCGGCCACGCTGGCCCTGCGTGAGGGGTTGATCCCGGCCCTGGAAGGCCTGCATCAAGCGCTGGGCGAGAGGGCCCAGGCCTTCGATCCCATCGTGAAGACCGGGCGCACGCACCTGCAGGACGCCACGCCGATCCGGCTGGGCCAGGTATTCGGCGGCTATGCCGCGCAAGCTCGGAAAGGCGGCGCCCGGGCGCGAAGAGCGAAGGAGGCTTTGCGGGAACTGCCGCTGGGTGGCACCGCCGTCGGCACCGGGATGAACCGCCCCGCTCAGTTCCCGGGGCGGGCCATCGACCATCTCAACCAGGCCCTGGATACGACCTTCGTCGAGGCGCGGAACCACGTGGAGGCCAACGCCGCACGCGACGGCGTGGTCGAGGCCTCCGGGGAGCTGAAGACGATCGCCGTCAGCCTGACCAAGATCGCCAACGATATTCGCTGGCTGGGTTCCGGCCCGCGCAACGGTCTGGGGGAGATCGACCTGCCCGCCGTACAGCCCGGCTCGTCGATTATGCCGGGCAAGGTCAACCCGGTGATGGCCGAGGCGCTGATTCTGGTGGCTGCCCAGGTTATCGGCCACGACGCGGCGATCACCCTGGGCGGTCTGGGCGGCGTCTTCGAGCTCAATCTGATGATGCCGCTGCTGGCCTACGACCTGCTGCGGGCCATCGAGTGGCTGGCCAACGGCACCCGGGCCTTCACCGAGCACTGTGTGGTCGGCATTGAGGCGAACGAGGAGCGCTGCCGGGAGATGGTGGAGCAGAGCCTGGCGCTGGCCACGGCCCTGGCGCCGGTTGTCGGCTACGACGAGGCCGCCGAGATTGCCAAGGAGGCCCATCGCAGCGGCCGCACGGTGCGCCAGGTTGCCGAGGAGCGCGGCCTCCTATCGCCCGAGGAGCTGGACGCGGCTCTCGACCCCCACCGGATGACGGAGCCCGGGGTGATGGGTGAGGAGGATTAGGCCGTGCTCCAGCGGGTTCCGTACGCCGGTCGTCCGGGCGAGCCTGTCCGAAAGTGTGAGCGTACCGTAGCGTAGCGACGACTCAGAGCAGACAAGGAGATGAGGATCGAGCGATGAGCGTGGTGGAGAAGAAAGTCGTCTTCGTCACCGGCTCGGCACGGCTCGTGGGGCGGGCCATTGCCCTGGCCTTCGCCGAGTAGGGCGCGAACCTGGTGATCCATCACGTCTCGCCCAGCTCGGCGGAGCCGGCCCGCATGGCCGTCGAGGAGGCCAAGGCCATGGGCGTGGACGCCGTCATCACCACGGGTGACCAGGGAAACTTGGATCACGTGGATCGCCTGATGATCGAGAGCGAGAGCGAGGGCGCGATCATCAATATCGGGGACAACGGCGGCCTGAATGGCTGGGTCTCGTACCCGCACCACAGCATCTCCAAGGCGGGGCTGATCATGCTGACTCGGGTCTCTGCCCTGGCCCTGGCGGAGCATTACATACGCGTCAACTGCGTGGTGCCCGGGCCGGTGCTCGCCCCGCCGGGAGATGAGGAGACATTCGAGCGACTTGTGAAGACGCTGCCCCTGGGCCACGCCGGCAGCCCCGAGAACGTGGGGCAGGCCTGCGTCTTTCTCGCCCAGAACGACTTCGCCACCGAGACGATTATGCGGGTCGACGGCGGCGAGGGGACGGTGGGCGCTGAGCTTTGAGGACGAGTGATGCTCGCTCATCGCCCCGCTGGCACGAGGCGAGCGTCGGCAGATATCGTAGACATCGTACCGTCGGACAGGATATGGATCGGAAGGAGGCTGATATGCTGCTTGTGGGAGACGTGGGAGGGACGAAGACCACGCTGGCGATCTTCTCGGAGGGGGAGGGGGCAGGGCAACGTCGCCGTCCTGGAGAGCCGGTTATGCTGGAGACGTTCAAGAGCAGGGCCTACGACGGCCTGGACGCCATTGCACGAGCGTTCCTGGATCAGGTCGACGTCAAGGTCGATCAGGCCAGCTTCGGGGTGGCCGGCCCGGTGATCGAGGGTCGGGTTGAGGTCACGAATCTGCCGTGGGTGGTGGACGAGGGCGAGTTGGAGGAGGCGCTGGGCCTCTCCCAGGTGCGCGTGCTCAATGACCTGGCGTCCATGGCCAACGGCGTGCCGCTTCTGGAACCGGATGAGTTGCATACACTCAAGGCCGGGGAGCCCGACCGCGAGGGAGCCATCGCCGTCGTCGCCCCGGGCACCGGGCTGGGCGAGGCCTTCCTTACCTGGGACAGGGATGACGGACGCTACCGTCCCCACGCCTCAGAGGGGGGGCACACCGACTTCGGGCCGGTGACGCCCCGCCAGATTCAACTGCTCCGCTACCTTTGGGCTCGCCACGAGCACGTCAGTTATGAACTGGTCTGCTCGGGGATGGCAATTCCCAGCCTCTACACCTACTACAGAGACGGTGGCTACGCCGAGGAGCCCGACTGGCTGGCCGAGGATTTGGCCCAGGCCGATGATCCCACGCCCGTCATCGTCAGCGCGGCCCTTGATGACGAGCGACCTTGTGAGCTCTGCTCTCTGACGTTGGATACCTTCGTCTCCATTCTGGGGGCCGAGGCGGGGAACCTGGCGCTGAAGGTGATGGCCACCGGAGGCGTCTACCTCGGTGGGGGGATTCCCCCGCGCATCATCCCCGCCTTGGAGGGGGGGCGTTTCCTGGAGGCTTTCCATAGCAAGGGGCGTCACGCCGACTTGATGGAGCGCGTGCCGGTCCACGTGATCCTCAACCCGGACGTCGCCCTGCTCGGCGTGGCCTGCTACGGTCTGGAGTTCCAGACCACGACCGACGACTGACCATGTATCACGGATGAATGATCACTGAAACGGGGAGAGGATGCTGGATCTGGGACGGGAGATCTGCGGTCACCTGCCCGCCGCTGAGCGGCGTGAGTGGCTGATCACCAACGGCATCGGCGGCTATGCCTGCGGCACCGTGGCCGGCCTGCCGACGCGCCGCTACCACGGCCTGCTCATCGCGGCTCTGGATCCCCCGCTGGGGCGCACGCTGCTTCTCACCAAGCTCGATGAGACCGCCACGTACCCCGCTCCCAAGGATGGTGGGCACCGAGGCCGTGACTATCGACTGTTCGCCAACCGCTGGGCCGACGGTCAGGTGGAGCCCAGAGGGTTCCGCTACCTGGAGCGCTTCCGTCTGGAGGGCACGACCCCGGTGTGGACCTACGCCTGTGGGGAGGCGCTGCTGGAGAAGCGGGTCTGGATGGAGGATGGTGCCAACACCACCTACGTCCGCTACGATCTGCGGCGGGCCAATGCCCCACTGGCTCTGAGCATCAAGGCGATGGTCAACTACCGGGACCATCAGGCCACGACGCGGGTGGTTGGGTCGACGCCGTCGACCGGTTCGACAGAGACACCGGGTCGACGGCGGTCACCGGGTCGACAGCGGTCACCGGGTCGACAGCGGTCACCGTGGCAGATG
>CAZEQC010000099.1:9174-12722 GCA_964514285.1 uncultured Anaerolineales bacterium
GCGGTCACCGGGTCGACAGCGGTCACCGGGTCGACAGCGGTCACCGTGGCAGATGCTTGTCGAGCCCGTGCAACACGGTCTGCGCGTGGTGGCCTTCGACGGGGCAACGCCGCTCCATCTTCTCAGCGACGGCGTCGAGGTCGCGGTCGAGCACACCTGGTACCGGGGCTATGTCCTGGCGGTGGAGGCGTATCGGGGCCTGGATGCCCGAGAGGACCATCTCTATGCCGGGCGGTTTCGCGCCCGCCTCCAGCCCGGCGGGTCGCTGACGCTCGTGGTCAGCACGGAGTCCGGGCCCAGCCTCGATGGCGAAGCCGCTTACCAGAAACGGCGGTCCCGCGAGCGGCGCCTGCTGGAGCGGGGCGGGGGTCAGAGCCAGCCGGAGGAGAGCGAGGCCAGCCCGCCGTCCTGGGTGCCGCAGCTGGCTCTGGCCGCCGACCAGTTCATCGTGCAGCGTGACCTGCCGGAGGACGGCGAGGGACAGACCGTCATCGCCGGCTATCCCTGGTTCGGCGACTGGGGCCGGGACACCATGATTAGCCTCCCTGGCTTGACCCTGGTCACCGGCCGCTACGCCGTCGCCGAGCGGGTGCTGCGCACCTTTGCTCGCTTCGTCGACCAGGGCATGCTGCCCAACCGCTTCCCCGACGAGGGTGGCGATCCTGAGTACAACACCGTCGATGCCACGCTCTGGTACGTCGAGGCCATCCGGGCCTACGTTGCTGCCACTAAGGATCACGACCTGCTGCGTGATCTCTTCCCTGTCTTGCAAGAGATCATCGATTGGCATCGACGCGGCACCCGATACAACATTCACGTGGATCCGGACGACGGGCTGCTCTACGCGGGAGAGCCGGGGATACAGCTCACCTGGATGGACGCCAAGGTGGATGACTGGGTGGTCACGCCCCGCATCGGCAAGCCGGTGGAGATAAACGCCCTCTGGTACAACGCGCTGTGCGTAATGGCCGACGTCGCCCATTGCCTGGGGGAGCCGGCCGACGAGTACGCGGCTATGGCGGAGCGGGCGCGCTCTGGTTTCGCCCGCTTCTGGTGCGCGGGCGCCGACTGTGACCACGGGTGTTGCCGTGATCAAGGTTATTACCACGGCTACTGCCACGATGTGCTCGACACGCCCGACGGAGACGACGCCAGTCTGCGGCCCAATCAGCTCTTTGCCGTCTCTCTTCCGCACAGCCCGTTGAGCGCGGAGCAACAGCGGGCGGTGGTGGACGCTTGCGCCCGCCATCTACTCACCTCCCACGGCCTGCGCAGCCTGGCGCCGAGCGATCCGGCCTACGTCGGTCGCTACGGTGGCGATCGGCGTCAGCGAGACGCGGCGTACCATCAGGGCACCGTCTGGGGCTGGTTGATCGGCCCGTTCGTCACCGCCCATCTCCGGGTCTATGGCGATCGTGAGAGGGCCCGATCCTTCCTGAGGCCCTTCGTGCATCACCTGAGCGATCACGCCGTCGGGAGCGTCAGTGAGATCTTCGACGGCGATCCGCCGTTTACGCCGCGCGGCTGTATCGCTCAGGCGTGGAGCGTGGCGGAGCTGCTCCGGGCGTGGCACGCGTTGGGACGTTGGGATTGAGGTAAGGGATCGGCCGCCGAGGACGTCACAAAGCGTGAAGGCTGGCTGGCCATTTCGACGAGGGACAGAGGGACAGATACACCAAGGAGGGTGGATGACGATGACAGAGCGCGACGAAGACGTCACCAAGTACGATGCCATTCTGATCGGCGCCGGGCAGGCGAACAACCCCCTGTCCACGGCACTGGCCGGGGCTGGATGGTCGGTGGCCCTGGTAGAACGGGAGCACGTGGGCGGCACCTGCATCAACGAGGGGTGCACGCCGAGCAAGACGATGATCGCCAGTGCCCGGGTGGCCCACATGGCCCGGCGCGGCGCCAATTACGGGGTCCAGACCGGTTCGATCGAGGTGGATCTGACGCGGGTCCGGGAGCGGAAGCGGAACATCGTGGGGAGCTTTCGCTCCGGCAATCGGGAGCGCCTCGAAGGCACCGAGGGGGTCGATCTTCTGATGGGCGAGGGTCGCTTCAGCGGCCCCAAGACCGTCGAGGTGCAGATGAACGATGGCTCCAAGCGCCACCTGACCGCCGAGAGGATCTTCATCAACACGGGACAGCGTCCCCGCAGGCTGGATCTCTCGGGGTTGAACGACGTGCCCAGCCTCAACTCCACCACCATCATGGAGCTGGGGGAGGTGCCGGAGCACCTGCTGGTGCTCGGGGGGGGGTACGTGGGCGTCGAGTTCGGACAGATGTTCCGTCGCTTCGGCAGCGAGGTAACGATCGTCCAGCGGAGCGGCCAAGTCCTTTCCCACGAGGACGTCGACATCGCCGAGGAGGTGATCGAGATCCTGCGTGAGGACGGCATCGAGGTCCTTCTCAACACCGACGCGGTGCGGGTGGAGGAGGACGCGCAGGGAGCGGTCGCGCTGCACGTCGATGGGCCCAAAGGTGAGAGCGTGGTCAAGGGCTCCCATCTCTTGGTGGCGGTGGGACGGGTCCCGAACACGGAGAGCCTCAACCTGGAGGCCGCGGGGGTCGAGACCTACCACCACGGCTACGTCAAGGTGAACGAGCGACTGGAGACGAACGTTCCCGGCCTCTATGCTCTGGGCGACGTGAAGGGTGGTCCGGCCTTCACCCACGTCTCCTATGACGATTTCCGCATCGTCCGCGCTAACCTGCTGGAAGGCGGCGACGCGTCCACCGATGACCGTACCCTCACCTATACCGTCTTCATCGATCCCCAGCTGGGACGCACCGGGCTGACAGAGGAGATGGCTCTTGATCAAGGATACGACGTCCGTGTGGCGAGGATGCCTATGAGCCACGTGGCCCGGGCGCTGGAGGTGGACGAGCCGCGGGGGGTGATGAAGGCCGTCGTCGACGCTGAGACCGATCAGATTCTGGGAGCCGCCATCCTGGGCCTGGAGGGCGGTGAGGTGGCCTCGGTGCTCCACGTGGCGATGATGGGTAACCTGCCCTACACCGCCCTTCGAGACGCAATGCTGCCCCATCCCACGCTGGCGGAGGCGTTGAACAACCTGTTCATGACGCTTGAGTGAGGGGTGAGGCGTGGGACGTAGGTCTGCAACACTGTTTCGTGCTGCCGATGGTCGCGCCGTGCCCGCCGTCACCGCCGAGGAGATGCGCGAGGTGGACCGCATCGCTGTGGAGGAGGTGGGCCTGGGCATTCTCCAGATGATGGAGAACGCCGGGCGGAACCTGGCGGGGAACGCGATGGCGATGCTTGGGGGTGAACGAGGTGTCGTCGCCGTGCTGGTCGGCTCGGGCGGTAACGGCGGCGGCGGGCTCTGCTGCGCGCGCCATCTCCACAACCGAGGCTTCCCGGTCCGCGTGCTGCTCAGCAAGGCGCCAGAGGACCTGAGGGATGCCGCCGCCAACCAACTCCGCATCCTGCGAGCGGCAGGCGTGGAGCCCATAGGGCCGGGGCAACCCGGGGGCAGCCGTGTCGACCCAGGTGACTGCGTCGACCCAGGTGACTGCGTCGACCC
>CAZEQC010000100.1:0-12615 GCA_964514285.1 uncultured Anaerolineales bacterium
AGCGGCATAGGTGCCGGAGCGGCATAGGTGCCGGAGCGGCATAGGTGCCGAGTATGGGGCATAGGGTGCGGGCGCTGGTCTCGTACGATGGAACGGATTACGCCGGGTATCAGCGGCAGGTAGACGTTCCGACGGTGCAGGAGGCGTTGGAGACGGCTCTGCGGGAGGTGACGCAGGAGGGGATCAGGGTTCTGGCGGCGGGTCGGACGGACGCCGGGGTGCATGCGTTGGGCCAGGTGATCGCGTTCGACACCAGGACTTGGCGGCACAGTTTGGAGGATCTGGAGCGGGCAATGAACGCGGTGCTCCCTGCAGACGTGGCGGTCCGTGAGATGGAGGAGGCGGCGCCGGGGTTCCACCCGCGGTTCGACGCGCGGAGGCGGTGGTATCGCTATCGGGTCTACCGGGCGCCGATACGGTCGCCGCTGGCCCGCCGATACAGCCTCCATATGCCGTGCGGGTCGACGGGCGATGCCCAGACACCCGATTTGGATGTGGGGGCGATGGAAGCGGCGGCGCAGATGTTGGTGGGGGAGCATGACTTCGCCACCTTCGGGCAGCCGCCTCAGGGAGAGGTGACGATTCGGCGCGTCTTTCGCGCGGCTTGGAGCCGGGCATCCGGGTCGACGGGCGATCGGGTCGACGGGCGATGCCCAGGCACCCGCGTCCGGGCACCCTGTGGTGGCGGGCCCTTTGACGAGGGCCAGCTCGGTGGGGTTTTTCTTAGGTTCGACATCGAGGCGAACGCGTTCTTGTATCGTATGGTGCGCAGCATTGTCGGCACCTTGCTCGACGTCGGCCAGCATCGGATGACGTTGAGCGCGTTTGAGGAGGCCTTCGTATCGTGCGAGCGTGGTCGTGCTGGAAAGACTATCGCGCCGCATGGTCTATGTCTGATCAAGGTGACTTACTAGGCCGCTTCGCTCATGGCACTGCAACCGCACTTATCAAAGAGCATGCTCCCGAAGTCTTGGAGTCCACGTCCAACGCAGTGTAGGGACGCTCAAAGAACGATTTCTGGCCTGTCTAAGGTTGGGGAGCAGACTTTGGACGTCTCTTGACGGGAAATGGGCGTGTAGCATTCGGGCCGTTATGCTTGGTTATGTCTGGTTATGTCTGGTTATGTCTGGTTATGTCTGGTCATGTCTGGATGTTTGCAGAGTTTACGAATTGAGTAGGAGTTGTGAGATTGTGAAGAGAACGTACGTGACGAAACCGGAGGATATCCAACGGGACTGGTATGTTGTAGATGCCAGTGGGCGGACGCTGGGTCGGCTGGCGAGCGAGGTGGCGCAGGTTGTGCGCGGCAAGCACAAGCCGACCTACTCGCCTTCTATCGACGTGGGCGACTACGTCATCGTCGTCAATGCCGACAAGGTGCGCGTGACGGGCCGCAAGCTGGACCAGAAGATGTATTATCGTCATTCTGGCTATCCTGGCGGTCTCAAGCAGAAGTCGCTGCGCAGGATGCTTGAGGAGCATCCCACGCAGGTGATCGAACACGCGGTGCGGGGCATGTTACCGAAGAACCGGCTGGGCCGAAAGATGATCAAGAAGTTGAAGGTCTACGCCGGATCGTCGCATCCCCACCAGGCTCAGCAGCCTGAGCCGTTGGAGTTGTAGTTGGGAGGAGATGGTTATGGCAACAAAGTATTATGAGGGTGTTGGACGACGTAAGGAGGCGACCGCTCGCGTGCGGCTCTATCCTGGTGGCGATGGCAACATCGTGGTCAACGATCGGCCGCTGGAGGACTATTTCTCTCGGATGATGGACGTGATCCTCCTCAAGAGGCCTCTTGAGGTGACGGACATGTTGAGCCAGTATGACGTCAGTGTGCTGGTGGAGGGGGGCGGCATCCGGGGGCAGGCGGGGGCGATTCAGCTGGGTATCGCCCGGGCGCTGCTGGAGGTGGACCCGGAGCTGCGGCCGCCTCTGCGCCATGGTGGGTATCTGACCCGCGATGCACGCGTCAAGGAGCGGAAGAAGCCGGGGCTGAAGAAGGCGCGCAAGGCTCCGCAGTACACCAAGCGCTAGACCAAGGTTTGCTCACCCGCTCTGGACGGTGCGCCTGAAAGAGGGCGGGCGCCAGAAGGAGGGCGGGCGCCAGAAGGAGGGCGGGCACCAGAAGGAGGGCGGGCGTCGGAGCTGGGCGATCGCGCCCAGGCACCTGAGCATTTGCGGCTCAGTGTTCGGGTGACGTCGCTCCGCTTACAGTCAACCAACAGATGCAGGGGGCAGGGCTGGGGGCGGGACGTCCCGCCTCGGGGCCTTGCCCCCTTGCTTGTTGTGGACTACTGGCTGCCGTAGGCGAAGCGACGCGGCAGCCAGCGGCTCGATGCGGTTAGCGAGGAGGTAGAGAGTGGGGACCATCACCATCGTCGGGCTCGGCCCCGGGGGCCCAGGCCATCTGACGCGTGAGGCATGGGAGATCCTGCGGGCCGGCCCAGAGGTCTGGCTGCGCACCGAACGTCATCCCACGGTCGACAGCCTGCCGGAGGAGCTCTCCATCCATGCCTTCGATCACCTCTACGAGGAGGCGGAGGACTTCTCCCAGGTCTACGAAACTATCGCCGACCGTGTCTTGGAGTTGGGACGCCGGCCGGAGGGCGTGATCTACGCGGTGCCCGGACACCCGTTGGTCGGGGAGTCGACGGTGAGCGCCGTTCTCTCGTCGGCAGAGCCGGTGGATGTTCCGGTTCACGTCGTCGAAGGGCTCAGCTTCGTGGGACCGACGCTGACGGCCCTGCGCCTGGATGCCTTGGACGGTCTGCAGGTCTTCGACGCGATCGAGTTGGCATCCCGCCACCATCCTCCGATTATGCCCGACGTCCCCGCGCTGTTAGGACAGTTGTATAGCCGCTCGTTGGCCAGCGCGGTCAAGCTGACGCTGATGAACGAGTACCCGGACGACCACGAGGTGGTTCTGGTGCAGGCAGCGGGGACGTCCGATCAGCGCGTCGTGCGGCGCCTGCTCTTTCAGCTCGATCGGCAGGACGACTGGCGGGCAGGCGGTCCTGGAGGCCTTCGGGCCGTGGATGATCTATCACACTTGACGACGCTCTACGTCCCACCGTTCCGACACGTCGCGAGTTTTGAGGGCCTCCAGGAGACGGTGGCGCACCTGCGCTCGCCTGAGGGTTGCCCCTGGGACCGCGAGCAGACGCACGAGAGCCTGCGGGCCGGGCTGCTGGAGGAGGCCTACGAGTCGGTGATGGCGATCGATCAGGGCGACCTGAAAGGCCTCCGGGAGGAGCTGGGCGATCTGCTGCTGCAGATCCTGCTCCAGACGCAGATCGCGACGGAGGGGGGCGCGTTCAAGATGCCGGACGTCATCGGCGGCATTGACGCCAAGCTGAAGTACCGGCATCCTCACGTCTGGGGCGGGGCGGTGGTCGACGACGCCGGGTCGACGCTGTCGCCCGATGAGGTGCTCCACAATTGGGAGGCGTTGAAGCGGCAGGAAAAAGGGGAGCGGGAGTCGGTGTTGGACGGCGTGCCGGCGGCGCTGCCGGCGCTACAGCAGGCGCACACCTACGGCGAGCGGGTCGCTCGCGTGGGGTTCGATTGGCCCGCGGTAGAGGGGGTGGTGGCCAAGGTGGAGGAAGAGATGGCCGAGCTGGAGGCGGCCGCCACCCGGGAGCGTCAGGAGGCGGAGCTGGGCGACCTGCTATTCGCCGTGGCGAACTGGGCGCGCTGGCTCGACGTGGATCCAGAGACAGCGCTGCGCAAGGCCAACGCGCGTTTCGCCCGCCGCTTTGGTCATCTGGAGAGGGAGGCTCGGGAGCGTGGCCTGGACATCGCCGATCTATCGATCGAAGAGTTGGAGGCGTTCTGGCAGGCGGCTAAGGAGAGCGAGGAGGGACCGTGAAGCCGCTCCGCTTCGTGACGTCGCTCCAAGAGGCACGGGATGGAGCGGTCGCAGGGCGGCGGCCACAAATCGCGGCTAGCGCGGCTGACGCGGCTCACGCTTTGCAACAAAAAAGGGCACGGCCTGGTAAGGCGTGCCCCTATCTCGTCGTCGCTGTCGGGGCGCCGGGATTTGAACCCGGGACCTCAGCATCCCGATTGCTGCGCGCTGGCCTGGCTGCGCTACGCCCCGCAACTGCCAGAAGTGCTCTCAAGACCACCCCTAGCGCGATGTGTAGGATACACTGATTGCTCCATTCTGTCAAGTCCGAAACACGAGTGCTGCGATCACAATTGGCGCCTTGGCGCGCGTAGCAGTAAGTCGGACACTGTCTGCTCATTCAAGCTGCTTCGCCCTTCTGATTTGATCAGCTAGTTCTTGAGATGGGGCGTCGTCCTCAGGATACTCCGTATCAAAGCCTTCAGCTCTTGCAGCGTCGAATAGGTCGCAATCTGCCGCAGACGGGCGGGTGGGGGTGAGGGTTCCGAATCCCGAGAGCGAATGGAGTAGGTGACCAGTTCGCCGCTTGACTCACTCTCGCCTAGGTCTGTTAATTGCAACCCATGAGAGTCCAGTCTGCCACTTCGCAGACAAACAGTCTGGCGCGGTTCGGCTGTGCCGCTGCCTTGGGTCGCGACCTGGGTGTCTTCGTATGTGCTCATGCGCCTGTTCCCCCTTGGAGGTAGCTCAGGCTCGGCAGGCCTGCCTGGAGGCCTGGTTTTCGAAACAGGCCTGAGACGTCGTGGGTCGCCCCAATCACTCGGCGGCGCTGGGAAGAATCGTCACTCCTGGGGTCTTGTCTCGATCAGAGATTGACAGTACAATGCGACGTCGAAGATCGGGCTGCCTCTACCTGGTTCACGCTCGAGAAGCGAGATCTCAGGGGTCAGCTGTCTTGGATAGGAAGGGTTGCGGCAAGCAATGGTCAAGTCTGGGGAGCACGAGACGAAGCGGCGAGTAGGAGAGGTCACCCTTACCGATTGGGCGCGGGCACGGGCCGCGAGGGTCCTCGAGCCCGTCGCTAGCTGGCTGTGTCGCCTCGGCCTCCGCGCCAACAGCATCACGGTGGTCGGCTTCCTCCTCCAGGTTGGCGTCAGCGTGCTGTTCGCCACGGGCCGGCTGCGGTGGGGCGGCCTGCTGCTCTCTTTCGTCGCCCCGCTGGATGCGTTGGACGGCGCTGTCGCGCGGGCGACGGACTCGGATGGCCCGTTTGGCGCCTTTCTGGACTCGACGCTCGACCGCCTTTCGGACGCCGCGCTGATCCTTGGGCTGGCGGCACATCGGTTCTGGGTGGGGGCGCCTGGGGAGGCGGCGCTGTTCGTGGGAGCGTTGGTGTTCTCCCTTATGGTGAGCTATACCCGTGCGCGAGCGGAGGCCCTGGGCGCCGGCTGCACAGTCGGCCTGCTGACGCGTCTGGAGCGAGTCCTGCTGATCGTCGTGCTGTCGACCCTGGGCCTGGTCACCACGCTGGCATGGACCCTCGCCATCCTCTCCCTGGTCACTTTTCTTCAGCGGGTGGTGCACGTCTATCGGGTCTGCTCTCGTCAGGAATAGCTCCTGGTCTGGCGGCACGCACAGACTTCCGAGGGTTTCCAACGGATCCTCGATCTTGAGAGCCGTATGCCCATAACTTCTGGGCAGTCAGGAGAAGTCAGTCCGCTGAACTTCGGAAGTCTCTCTGGCTCCATCAGCAGTTGCCGTGACGTAGTACTGATTATCCATTGCCATAGAGGGATGGTGTTGGTATAATACTCTACGATTATGACGATAGAACCTGAGCCGGCTGGGCCCGGCATCGGTACCATGATAGAACTGAGAGGTTTGACGAAGCGGTTCGACGACTTCACGGCTGTCGATGACGTGACGCTTTCGGTGGCGTCTGGTGAGATCCTGGCGCTCCTGGGGCCCAACGGCGCTGGCAAGACGACCACGGTCCGCATGCTGGCGGCCATCCTGGCCCCGACCGCCGGTCAGGCTTCCATCGACGGTTGCAGCGTGGTCGAGGCCCCGCGTGAGGTTCGCCGTCGCGTCGGCTTGTTGACGGAGCATCCCGGTCTCTACCTGCGGATGCGGGGTGACAACTACCTCGATTTCTTCGGTCGCCTGATGGGCCTCTCCGAAGAGGAGCGCTGGAGACGCGCTCAGGATCTTCTGGATCAGTTTGGGATGCTGGAGGCGGCGGAGCGACGGATCGGCACGTACTCCAAGGGTATGCGTCAGAAGATGGCCCTGGCCCGTGCCATGCTTCACGACCCTAAAGTCTTGCTCTTGGATGAGCCAACCTCGGCGATGGATCCGCACAGTGCCAAGCTGGTTCGTGATGCGATCCTGGGGCTGCGCCATCATCAGCGTGCTATCATCATCTGCACTCATAATCTGGCCGTCGCCGAGGCTCTGGCCGATCGTGTGGCCATTATCCAGCGTGGTCGCATCATCGCGCAGGGGTCGCTGCCGGAACTCCGGCGGCGCCTGCTGGGCCCCCCGCTGATGGAGCTGCGTCTGGGGCACAAGGTCGACGGCACAGCCGACGTGATCGCCGATCTGGTACAGGTTGAGGCGGAGGGCGAGGACTGGCTTCGCTATTCGACGCCCGAGCCGCAGAGAACCAACCCGCGGGTCCTTCGCGCCCTGGCGGCGCAGGACGTTCGCGTGATCACGTTGAGCCGGGTGCCGCGGAGCCTGGAGGACGTCTACCTGAGCGCGGTTCGCACTGAGAATAGAGATGAGAGGCACGGATCGACGCAGACCCACGTCGTAGATGGAAAGGTGGTTGAGGGATCGTGACATTGGCAACTGAAGAGAGAGGGCCAGGGCGTCGCTTGGGACAGTCACCTGGGTCGACGCAGTCAACTGAGCGCGGGCGCTCGTTGGTGAGTGAGCCAGTGTGGCTGGTGTTGACCTTGGCCCAGCGCGAGATCCGCGACACGCTGCGTGACTGGCGTATGGTGATCCCCATGGTCGTCCTCACACTCCTCTTTCCGGCGCTGATGAGCTTTGTGGCGGACATGGCGCTCAACTGGGTCGCTAGGTACGGCGCGGATATCGTCGGCGATCGGCTGATGCCCTTCCTCCTCATGGTGGTGGGGTTCTTCCCCATCTCCTTCTCGCTGGTAGTCGCGCTGGAGACCTTTGTGGGGGAGAAGGAGCGAAATAGCCTGGAGCCCCTCCTAGCCACGCCTCTTTCCAATACGCAGCTCTATTTGGGCAAGACGTTGGCAGCGATGATCCCCCCTCTCCTGGCTGCCTATCTCGGCATCGCGGTCTACCTGGCGGGGTTGTACTTCTTCGAGGGATGGCTGCCCTCGTCGAGGCTCCTGACCCTGATTGTGCTTCTCACCACAGCCGAGGGCCTGGTCATGGTGTCGGGTGCCGTGGTGGTCTCTAGTCAGACCACATCTGTGCGCGCGGCCAATCTGCTGGCCAGCTTCATCATCATCCCCGTTGCCTTTCTGATGCAGGGCGAGGCCCTGATCATGTTCTGGGCCAACTACAGCGTGCTCTGGTGGATTCTGATCTTCTTGGTCGTGGTCGACGCTGTTCTGATTCGCATGGGGATTCATATCTTCAACCGTGAGGCCCTGTTAGGCCGGGAGATCGATCAACTCGACGTGCCCTACCTGTGGCGCACGTTCTGGAGTCATGTGCAGTGGCGGTCCTGGACCTTTGGTCTCGGCCGCGAGCAGCTCCCTCCCTGGCTGCGTTGGGTAGGCGCGATCGGGGGGCTCTATCGTTACCACATCCCAGCTGTTCTGCGACGTTCCCGGCTGGCGATCGTGACGGTCGTGATCGGGCTGGGCCTCTCCGCCTGGCTCGGCTTTGGCTTCGCCGCTCGCTACCCCCTGCCGCCTCAAGTGCTGCAGCTCGACAACATCACGCCCGATATGTTCACTGAGATGCCCGCCGTGGATTGGCTGCCGACCTTCAGTGTCTGGGGCGTGCTGGCGAACAACGTCCGTGCCCTGGCGGGGGCCACGTTGCTGGCCATCTTCTCCTTCGGCACGTTGGCCATTGCCCTGCTGATGGCGCCGATGGCCATTATCTTCTTCTTCGTCTTGCAGGCTGCCCGCGCCGGATACAACCCGCTGCTCTTCTTCAGCGCCTTCGTGCTGCCTCACGGCGTGCTGGAGCTGCCGGCTGCCATCATCGCCACCGGCCTTGCTGTGCGCCTGGGAGCGACGTTCATATCGCCCCCGGAGGGGATGACGGTGGGCGAGGGCTGGCTGCGCGCCCTGGCCGAGTTCGTCACCGTCTTCGTCGCTCTGGTGGTGCCTCTTCTGGCGTTGGCGGCCGCCCTTGAGGTCCACGTCACGCCGGCGGTCGTTGTCTGGGCCTTTGGCGGCTGAGAAACGAAGTCCTATGGGCCTGGTCCAAAAAGAAGCACCTCACCGTTCATCGCCAAGACCCTGCTTGATATGATCCGAGCTTCAGACCTTGCCCCGGTCACCATCGAGCGCTGTGAGAACAGCCCGAAGGGCTTCACTAAGCTCACTGTGTGAACGGCTCACGCAGTAAGTTTTGAGCCTGGGGCTCTTCAGCCCTGGGCGGGCCAGATTACCATGATCTACCTCGATGTCTCCGCCGCTGTCCATCGGCGGGCCGGGCTGGGGCGCTACGCGGCGAGCCTGACCCGGGCCTTGGTCCGCCGCGAGGGCGACAGTGTGTGCCGGGAGGCGTCCGCGCCGGCCCGCTCCCGGTACGGCCTGTTCTACAACCGCGAGCGGGGCATTGAGCCCTTGGTGGGCCTCGGCCATCTTCCCACCAGCACTGTCGCTTTGGGCTACAAGCCTTGGCGTATGCTGGTCTGGGGCGGGCAGCTGGCACGGGTCGGCTTTGATCGTCTGCTGCCCGGCGGGAGGCTCTTCCACGCCACCGAGCATCTGCTGCTGCCCCTCCGCTCCATCCCCACGGTGCTCACGGTTCACGATTTGATCTTCCGTCACCTCCCGGAGCACCATAAGCCGCTCAACCGCTGGTACCTCAACTGGGCCTTGCCCCTCTACTGCCGGCGGGCGACGCACGTCATCGCTGTCTCCGAGTGCACCCGCCGTGACCTGGTGGCGGCGTACGACGTGGCCCCCGAGAAGATCAGCGTCGTCCACGAGGCCGCCGACCCGCGGTTCGTGCCTCAGGCGCCCGACCGGGTGGCGGACGTCCGTCGGCGCTACGACCTGCCGGAGCGATATCTGCTCTTCGTCGGCACTATCGAGCCGCGCAAAAACGTGACGCGGCTGCTTCACGCTTTTGAGGATCTCCACCGAGATGGTCTGACGGATGCGCTGGTGGTGGTGGGCAAGCGGGGATGGCTATATGAGGGCTTCTTCGCGGAGCTGGAGGCGTCGCCCATGCGGGAGTCGGTGCTTCTTCCCGGCTACGTCCCCGACGAGGATCTGCCTGCCGTCTACGCCGGGGCGCAGGCGCTGGTCTGGCCGAGTTTGTACGAGGGGTTCGGTCTTCCGGTGCTGGAGGCGATGGCCTGCGGCACGCCGGTGGTCTGCAGTAGGACATCCTCTCTTCCCGAGGTCGGCGGTGGGGCCGCCCTGTACGTCGATCCGACGAGCACCGATGAGGTGATAGAGATGCTCCGCCGGCTGTTGAGCGACCGCGACCTCCGTGCCGAGATGGTAGCCCGGGGCCTCGAACAGGCCGCTGGGTTCTCATGGGATCGAGTGGCCGCCGAGACGATTGCTGTGTACGAGTCTATCCTCGACGGCGAAGGCCAGACCTGACAGATTTCCGATGGACATCTGATGCACGAGCTGGCCCTCGTCTGCAGAGGCGATCTCTGTCCGCAATCGCCCTTCCCAGATCCGTCAGGTCTTGCGTCTCCCGCAACTGATCCGCTCCTTATGCGTATTGATAAGGAAAGGCATGATGCTCGCCTGTCGACTGACAGCGATCATCCTTATAAATCGAGGGAGGGAGACGTGAACGACGAGAAGGAAAAGAGAGTTCCCTTGCTGTTGTGGCCGTTCTACGCCATCTGGCGCCTGGTGGCCTTGATTCTAGAGATCACCGGACGGATCATTGGGGTGGTCCTCGGTCTGGTGCTTCTCATCCTGGGCCTGCTCGTCAGCCTGACGGTGATCGGAGCGGTGGTGGGCGTCCCATTGATCATCCTGGGTATGCTGCTCATCCTGCGTGGTCTTTTCTAGGAGGCTAGTATGGCCGAGAAGTCCCGTTTCTCAAAGCTGATTGGCGGTCTCGTCGCCGGCGCCGGCCTGGTGGCCGGCTACGTCCTGGCGATCCGCCCCCGCATCCTCACCTGGGGAGCGACCGATGAGGAGGTCGAGCGGCCGCTGCCGGGGGACGACCTGGTGCCCGACCCCCAGATGGTCTCCACGCACGCTATCACCATCGACCGACCGCCCGACCAGGTCTGGCCCTGGGTGGTGCAGATTGGGCATCAACGGGCCGGCTGGTACAGCTACGATTGGCTCCACCGCTTGATGGGCGTCGCCGGCTCGGTCGAGAACGAGCGCCGGTCGGCGGAGCGCGTCATGCCCATGCTCCAGGATCTGCAGGTGGGTGACGTGGTGGAGATCGGGCCGGATATGGGCTACAAGGTGGTGGAGCTCGTCCCGGAGCGGGCTATGGTGCTCCACATCGCCCTCGAGATGGGCACCTTCCGGGTCCTGGAGCCTGGCGAGGAGACCACGGCCGAGACCTTCGCCTCCAGCTGGACGTGGTTCCTGGAGGAGCACGGGGCGGGCACCACGCGGCTGATGGTCCGCATCCAGGTGGGGTACAGTCCTAGCCTGTCCAACGCGCTGATGGTGCACGGCGTTATGGAGCCGGGCAGCTTCGTCATGGAGCGCAAGACCTTGCTGGGCATCAAGCGTCGCGCCGAGGCGATGTAGGGCGGGTTTCCCTGCGGGCTCCGGCGTCGAGCCTGCGGCGCGGCGTTGCGCCAGGCAGGGTTGCGGTATCAGCCGGGAGGTTCGGCTCCCGACAATTGCCGTCCGTCCAACCCTTTCCGCTCGAAGACCCCGTCTTGGGGTCGATCTTGTGTTGGGATGCTGACGTGTGTTGCGATCCTCACCCCGGCCCCCGGCCCCTCTGCCCCCTTGCTCCGCCGCTCCACACCTTGTCAACTGAGCCAGCCGTGCTATCCTTGAGACGCTGTGGCCTGAGGATACAGACGTCATCTAGCGAGGTGCAATGCTATGCCCGATCTGACACAAGACCAAGTGCTCCAGAGGATCGAAGCCGGCGAGAGCCTGCGTGGGGCGGACCTGCGCGGCCTCGACCTGGCTTACGCCTTCCTGGGGCAGGCTGATTTCCGTCACGCTGAGCTGGAGGGTGCGCAGCTCCAGGGCGCGGTGCTCGAGGGCGCGACGTTCAGGGGGGCGAGCCTGGTTCGCGCCGAGCTGGATGAGGCCGGGCTGTTGGAGGCTGACCTGGCGCACGCCAATCTGCGCGGCGCGGAGCTCACGGCGGCCGACCTGCGTGGCGCCAACGTGGAAGGGGCCGACCTGCGCAATGCCTTGCTTGAGGACGCTCTGGTCGATGGCGAACAACTCCGCCAAGCGGCCTCCCTGGCCGGCGCGACGCTGCCCGACGGCACCAAGCTCCCCAAACGAGGATGGCGCGACGCCCTCGAGGCCTGGTGCCGCGAGCAAGGCTGATGACCTGTTCCCATCTGCCGATGATGAAGGTCTTCTGTCCTGACTGCGGGTCCACGTCGGAGCTCACACTGGACGCTTTCCGCTGTTCCTGCGGCGGCGCCTGGGAGTTCGAGGAGCGCGGCGCCTTCGACGTCTCGCTCATCGACGGGGACGACGCCTCGCTGTGGCGCTACCGCCGGCTCCTCGGCGTGGATATCGGAGAGCGCCCCGTCCGCCTGGGGGCAGGTTGGACCCCGCTCCTGCCCCTGACGTGGGAGGGACGTCGCATCCAGGTCAAGCCGGAGTACCTGGCGCCCACCGGCTCCTTCAAGGACCGCGGCACGGCGGTGATGATCAACATCCTGGTTCAACAGGGTGCGGACCACATCGCCGACGACTCCTCGGGCAATGCCGGGGCCTCGGTGGCGGCCTACGCCGGCCGCGCTGGCCTGCGGGCCGACGTCTTCGTTCCGGCGTACGCCTCCCCTGCCAAGCAGGCCCAGATCGCCGTCTACGGCGCCCGGGTGCGACCTATCCCTGGCCCCCGTTTCAACGCCAAGAAGGCGGTTCTCCGGGCGGCGGAAGGGGAGATCACCCTCGCGTCCCACGCCTACCATCCCGGATTCCTGCTGGGACAGCAGACGGTGGCCTGGGAGGTCTGGGAGCAGCTGGGCCGTCGAGCCCCTGATTGGTACGTGGTCCCGGTGGGGCAGGGCGTCCACCTCCTCGGCGTCTGGCTGGGGTTCAGGCGCCTCCTGCGGGCGGGGCTGGTGGACCGGCTGCCGCGGCTGGTCGGGGTGCAGCCCAAGCTGCTGGCCCCCGTGGCAGAGGCGCTGGAGGCCGGCATGGAGACGGTCCCGGAGGTCGAGGCGGAGGGGCACAGCGTCGCCGAGGGCATGGCCATCGCCAGGCCGGTGCGGGGGCGCCGCATCCTTCAGGCGCTGCGCGAGACCGACGGAACTTGCGTCACCGTGGAGGAGGAGGCGATTCTAGAGGGACAGCGGGGGTTCGCCCACCAGGGGTTCTACGCCGAGCCGACCAGCGCGGCTGTGGTGGCCGCGCTCCCCACGGTCTTCGACCTGGCCAGGCCCGACGACGTCATC
>CAZEQC010000101.1:0-12494 GCA_964514285.1 uncultured Anaerolineales bacterium
CCGCCTGCTCCCAGCCCTCGTCTCGAGGGCGGTCTGGCCCAGGATAAGGCTCGATAACCCGCGTAAGCCGCCCCGAGACGGGGCTCAGAGCAACTGAGAAGCCCAGGTTAGACGTGTGAAATGGCACTATGCCATCTCGGTCGTGAAGGGCTGCCCGTCCTGCTGGGAGATCCTCTGCAGGCTATGGGCTAGCCTCTTGCAGCTTGAAGCGGTTCATCGCCACTTCGACCCGTTCGATCAGAAGCAGCAGGATGACGGGGACGCCTGAGAGGGCCTTCCGCATGTCGAACGGCGGTCCGTTAAAGGGATCCAGCGTCCTTCTGCGGCGCAGGCGCCCCCATGGTTCTTTTCGCCAGGCCGACCACGTATTGGATCAGCGTCACGAAGACCACGAAGCCCGCGGCCAGGTAGCCGACCGTGGGACTGAGACTGAGCGGCCAGATTACGCACCCGGCGTAGACCAGCCCCGCTCAGATGACCATGCCAACGAGGGTTCCAATCGCTCTCAAGATCTCCTTCGTCATCCTATCCTCCTCTTCCTCTGATTGTCGGTTGTCGATGGAACGGAGGGGCCGTGGCCCTCCTATCTCATGTTACGCACGACAGGCCCCAAAGTTGCAGACCGACGCGATCAGGTTGAGCGGTCTCCTCGTGCCGGGACATCGCCGTCTTGCTCCCCGGTCCCTCTCCAGCCGCTCTGGCAGCATCCAACGGCGGCTGAGGCCGCCCCCTCAGCCGCCGTTGGGGGTCGTCAACGCGACGATGGTTCTACGGCGGCTACATAGGCGCCAGCGTGCCAGCGAAGATCTGCCAGGCCAGGGCGGTCTTGGCCGTCAGGCTGAGAATGATATAGACCCGCTCGCCGAACAGGTAGTTCTTCCACCGTCCCACCTTCTTGTACTGGAGCAGCATATTGATGGCGAAGATGTTGAAGAAGACGAAGATGGTCGGGATGATGGCGTACACGAAAGCCGGCGGCTCGGCATCGCTGGAGGTCAACGACCCCAGGAAGTACATCATGATCACGATCCAGGGGATGATGCCCGCGATGCACCCGTAGATGAACGCGGTCCAGTCCGTCCTCTCCGTGGTCTGATTGTGCAGCTCCATCATGACGCCGAACAGGTTCATCGTCGCGTTCAGCCCGAAGATCAGGATCAGCCCGCCAAGATCCTGGAACCCGACCAGGAGGGCGATGAGCACGATCATCCACGAGGAGCTGAGGGCGTACTCGTAGAAACGGGCCGGGTTCATCCCCTTCTTCAGGTTCTTGACGTACCATGGGTAGGCGAACGTGGAGAGGGACAGGTGGGCCACCGCCGAGAGGAGCAGGAAGAGGGCGACGGCCGGGCCGAACGGCAGGTCCAAGGCCAGGCTCTGGTTCGGCGACAGGGTGAAGGTCTCGGTGTCGAAGGTGAGGAAGTACGTGTAGATAGGGTAGGTGGTGTCGTTGCTGACGATAATCATGAACACGCCCTGCACCAGGTGCAGGAAGCCCATGATGAGATTGAAGCGCTTCAGGCCTCTATACGGTCGTTCTTCGGACATGGTCTACCTCCTCGCTATATGTCTGGGACAATGTGCTCCCTCGGGAGCGAAACCATCACCGCTAGTATACGTCAGGTTGGGTTTCTGGGCAAGGGCTGACCAAGCAGCGAGGAGGCGCGAGAGAGTCATTCGCTTCGAAACGATGAAGAGACGCCAGGACCGGGCTGCTAAAGCCGGATCCGTGCGGTCAAGGGCTTCCTCTCTCGGTCAGCAATGGGTCCAACCCCGGCGAGCGCAGGATGATGGTGTACTCACCAACCGGGTCCAAGCGCTCGTTGGCGTCGATGCGCGTGACGATCAGGCCTAGCTTGCTGAGTCTGATCGCGTCGACGGCAGGGATCACGTGTGTGAGCTTCCCACCCAGCTGTCGCGTGGTCAAGATCACCTGGGCGTCTTCTGGAGCCGAAGCGCTCGAGTCTGGGGCCCTCATCGCAGCGTCCGCCGTCCATGCCTGAACCGCGAAGCTGGCGGCGGCTCCTGGCACAGTGTGCAGCTCGAGCGCCAGAGGCTGTCCGTTGACCGCAGGATCGAGCGTCACCTCGATCAGATCGATGCCGAAGCTGCTTGGGATCTCGCCGGTGTGTCGCGTATCTGTGCCGGACTGCGCGATGGTCGTGACTGGCGGGTCCCGGTACACGTTGTGGGGATCGTGGAAGCCCCACCGACCGGGTGAGGCCGCTGCCTCCGGCTGGCCGTCCTCCAGCCCCAGCCCGTAGACGGCCCGTGCGAAAGCGGTCAAGCTCTCCGCATAGGTGTCGAAGGGGCACGGCGAGGCCTCCAGGGCGCGATCCATGATCTCGGGTACGGCTCCAACCAGATCCGTCGAGGTGCTGCTGTCGACCACGTCGCCGGCGTACAACAGCGTCAAGGCGCGGCGGACGACCTCCATCCCCACAGCCGGGTCTATGCCGCCGTCTCCTGTCTGACCACATCGCTCGTACAAGAAACGCCAGTAGATGGCCGAGCGATAGGGGCTCATAGTTGCATAGCTGGTGTTGAGATCGTCGACTTGACGGCCGCTGCGGCCCAGGAAACCGTTGGCCCTGGAGACGTACGCTCGGCTCCATCTAAACTGGAGCTCTGGTTGTCCCACCGAGGACGCCAAGACCGACATCCCCTCGGAGAAGAACGCCCAGACGCCGCCCGCCCCCGCCAGCGGGCCCTGACCGCCCTCGTTGCGCTGGATGCTCCGCTGAAGGTTGTGGAAGAGCTCGTGGTGAAAGCTGTTCAGCAGTCCATCGGTCAGTGTGTCGTAGAGGTCGTTGTCGCCGCCGGCGACTCTGATCGATATCGCCGAATGAGCCTTTTGCGGGGCTTTGCCATGGAACCAGGTCCGCCCGTCGGAGAGGGCGACGCTCAGCCGCTCGGCATCCTCCCCGCGACGGTAGCTGGTCCATGCGCCGTGCCATGGGAAGCCCCACGCGTTGGTCTGCACCCGGAAGGCCTCGACCATGCGGGGCACGAGCTCACCGCTCACGTAGTCCGGGACGGACCCTCTAGGCAGCCACGTCGCGGGGTCCAGCTCGTTCTTCCGGAAGGGGACCATGTCGAGGTAGTAGACGATCAGCTCATCAGGGGCCGCGCCCTCAGTCGCCTCCAGGACCTCAGGCAGCTGCGCGATATGCTGGTTCTCCATCAGGAAGGCGTGGTCCTGGCTGAGGTGGAACGAAGCGGCTCCGTTCGGATTCGACGCCTCGGCGGTAGACACGGTAATGTCGTATCGGAAGTAGTCCGTCGGGGTGGCGATCGTCTCGCTGCCGGACGAGACGGTCTCTGTGAACGTGTGCCTGAAGACCACCTCGGCGTCGATCGAGGTGCCAAGAGATTCGTTGGCGATCCACTGGGCCTCTTGCCACACCGGGATGCGTCGTGCGACCTTGGCGGTCTCGGGGGAGGGCGAGGCGGCTTCCGGCGGGTCGGGATCTTTGTGCTGGGTCTCGACGTGGAGCGTGACCGTCACGCCGGGAGCGGGTACCCTGATGCCCTCGACTGCCACCGTCAGTGTTCGCTCTCTGGCTTCGGTCAAAGCGCCGTTGCGGCGGAGCACCAGGTGGGGCACCTCACGACCTTTCCGGGAACCGCTTTGGCCCGCCGGGCCGTCGTGTTCCTTGAACGTGGTCCTCTCCCCGGACGCCGCCCTCAGCGCGACCGCTGGCCCGGTCTCGGCGCCAGTGGTGTTGCCGGTCCCCAGAGCCGTGTATCCGCTGACCAGCAGCGATAGGATAACGACCACGGCCAACCAGCCCAGTGTCCTTGTGTGCAGCTTCTTCGCATCCATCAGATCTATCTCCCGCTCTCTGGTCCCGGCGCTCTCGATCTGTGACCCTCTCGATCCCTATCCTTGAGCGTGATGGTCAGCATGTCGCTTCACAGATCCCCGCGATGCGTGATATGCTCTCATGATCGTCATCCGGCGTGCGGAAAGCGTGCCAAGAGCGTGAAAAATGCCGAAGCTCCTGCCGCGGCTTTACAGACATCGATAGTTCGTGATATACTGGCGAGGATAGAGACCCGACGTGCGCACAGTGTGCGAAGGGTGTGAAAGCCGCGTCCATCAGGGACCAGCACAACCATGGACGAGCGAAGCGACGGTAGAACCGGTGACACCGACCGGGCAGCGCTGCAGATCCGCCTCCTGGGCGCTCCGCAGATCCTCCTGGACGGCGCTCCGCTGTCTGGTCTCACCTCCGCCAAGGCGCAGGGGCTGCTCTTCTACCTGGCGGTGACCGGGCGCATGCACACGCGTTCGGCTTCGGCCGCGCTGCTGTGGGGCGACTTCCCCCAGGCGTCGGCCCGCGGCAACCTGCGCAAGGCGTTGCAGCACCTGCGGCGGCATCTTGGAGCTTTTCTCGCCATCGATCGTGACACAGTCGCCCTCGCGCCGGACGCCGACGTCTGGGTGGACGTGACCGAATTCGAGGCTGCGCTCCAGGAGCGGGAGGTAGCTGAGGCGTGGGAGCCTGTCCGGCGCGCCCTGGACCTCTACCGCGGTGATTTCCTCGATGGCTTCTACGTCCGTAGGGCGCCGGACTTCGAAGACTGGTGGCTGTCCGAGCGGGCGCGGCTGCGGGAGATGATGCTGGAGGCCCTTCACGCCCTGGCGGTCCATCAAGCCGACCGGAAGGACCTGGAGGGGGCTGTGGCTCTCGCCCACCGTCTCCTCGAGCTGGAACCGTGGCGGGAGGAGGTCCACCGCCGTCTGATGACCTGGCTGGCGCTGGACGGCCAGCGCGGCGCCGCGCTGGCACAGTACGAGGTCTGTCGCCAGGTGCTGGCCGATGAGCTGGGTGTCGAACCCGCGGAGGAGACCACGGCCCTCTACGAGCGCATCCGGGACGGCGACGTCAGGCCTCCGGCTGTCTCGATGCCCCGGCCCGTCGACGTTGAGCCCCAACGCCCGGCTTTTCTCGATCGAGACGCGGTCGGCCCGGTCCAGCCGAAGGAGCACTTCGTCGCTCGCCAGTCCCAACTGAGCCGCTTGGCGGAGTTCCTGGAGGCCGCCCTCGCCGGGCGGGGCCAGGTTGCCTTCGTGAGCGGTGAGGCCGGCTGGGGCAAGACGCGTCTGCTGGATGAGTTCTCCCGCCGCGCCCAGGAGGCGCACTCGGACTTGATCGTCGCCTCGGGCGTCTGTACCACGTTCACCGGGGCCGGTGATCCCTACCTCCCCTTCCGGGAGATCCTGCGCACGCTCTGCGCCGACGTCGACCAGGGATGGGCGGCCGGAGCCATCACGCGCGAGCACGCGCTGCGCCTCTGGTGGTTCTTGCCTCGGGTGGTCGAGGCCCTGGTGACCCAGAGCCGCCATCTGCTGGGCACCATCGTCCCCGCCGAGCCGCTGCTCCCACGAGCGGCGGCCCACCCCTCCGTCGAGCCAGAGCACGTGAGACGGCTGCAGGACCTGATAGACCGCGGGTCATCTCATGCCGACGACGCCAGCGTCGATCAGGGACGCATCTTCGAGGAGGTCGCCGACCTGATCCACGGTCTGTCGCGGCATCAGTCGCTGCTGCTGACGCTGGACGACCTCCATTGGGCCGATGCCTCGTCCATCGGCTTGCTCTTCCACCTGGGCCGTCGTCTGGCCGGTAGCCGTGTGCTGGTTCTGGGAACCTATCGACCGGAGGACGTTGCTCTGGGTCGGGATGGTGGACAGCACCCCCTGGTTGGCCTCATCAACGAGTTCAGACGTCTCTTTGGTGACCTTTCGGTGACGCTGGGTCGGCACGAGGGGGATGGTCGCGCGTTCGTGGACGCCTTGCTCGATAGCGAGGCGAATCGGCTGGATGAGGAGTTCCGAGCTCAGCTGGCGCGGAGCACAGGAGGCCACCCGCTCTTCGCGGTGGAGATTCTACGGGGACTGAAGGAGCGGGGCTACGTCTATCGGGATGAGCAGGGGCGCTGGGCGGCGCGTCCGACCGTAGCCTGGAGCCCCTTGCCCGATCGCGTGGAGGGCGTGATCGAGAAGCGCATCAACCGGCTGGAGGCGGAGCTTCGGGAGCCGTTGGAGGTGGCCAGCGTGGAGGGGGAGGCGTTCACTGCCGAGGTCGTGGCACAGATCGTCGGGGTCGACGAGGCGAGCCTGGTCCGTCTCTTGAGCGGCGATCTCTCCCGGAAGCATCACCTCGTGCGCGCTGGCGGCGTCCGACAGGTCGACGGAACCCGCCTCTCCCGCTATCGCTTCGGCCACAACCTGTTCCAGAGACACCTCTACCAGTCGCTCGATCCTGCTGAGCGGGCCTACCTGCACGAGAACGTGGGGAAGGCGCTGGAGACCCTCTATCGGGGGCAAACCGAGGAGGTCGCTGCGCAGCTGGCGAGGCACTTCCGGGAGGCCGGGCGTCTGGGCTCGGCGGTCGACTATCGGAGGGACGCCGGCGACGCGGCTGCCCGGGTGTACGCCAACGCGGAGGCTGTTGGGCATTTTCGCCAGGCGATGGACATCGCGCAGGCGATCGACCTCGATGGTCAGGAACTGACCGAGCTCGCGCTCCGTCTGGGTCGGGCCCTCGAGTTGGACTCGCGCTTCGATGAGGCCCTGAGGGCCTACCAACGCCTGGAGGAGCTGGCTGAGCGGCGCGACGACCGGCGTATGGAACTGGCTTCCCTGATGGCCCGCGCGACGGTGCAGGCTATGCCCAGCGCCATTCACGATCCGGAACGAGCGCGGAAGCTGGGCGAGCGAGCTCTCGTCCTGGCCGATAGCCTGGGTGATCGAGCAGCCGAAGCCAGGATTCTCTGGATCCTCTCGTATGCGGCGTTTTACGCTGGCCGGCATGCAGATGGCATCGACCACGGGGAGCGCTCTCTGGAGCTGGCGCGGGAACTCGGCCTCCGCGAGCAGACGGCCCAGACGCTCAATGATCTAGGAGGGCTCAGCTATCTGTACAGCGGCCGCATCCTACAGGCGATCCCGGTTCTTGAGGAGGCCAGCGAACTCTGGGAGGAGCTCGGAAACAAGCCCATGCTCGCGGACAGCCTGGCGGCAGCCTCCACGGCTCACGTCGTCGCGGGCATGTTCGACCAGGGGAAGGCTCTATCCGACAGAGCCTTCGAGATCAGCCAGTCCATCGGCAACCTGTGGGGCCAGTCCTACAGTCGATGGAAGGTGGGTCTTGCCTACTGGGAACAGGGTGACCTAAATCGGGCGATCCAGGTCATGGAGGAATCCGTTCGGCTGGCAGAGTTGGTCGATCTCGCTCCCCCACAGACAGGTACACAGGGCGAACTGGCAGCGCTCTATGGGGAGCTAGGCGCTGTGGCGCGCGGCCTAGAGGCGGCGAGCGCGGCTTTGTCGGCCGCTGAGAAGCATGACTACTTCCTCGATGGCGCTTCGATTGTGGCTATCTTGGCCCGCCTCCATGCCTTGAACGGCGACATCGACGAGGCCCGCGCGAGAATCGAGGAAGCGAGAGAGGATCCCCGGCGGGATCTCTGGCCTTTCACCCTGGTCACCGCCCTGGTTGCTGAGGCAGAGATGGCGTTGCATCTGCAGGATCATGGACACTGCCTGAGCGTGACCGATACGCTCCTCGCCCATCTGCGACACTACAACATGCGGTTGTTCCTTCCGCGGGCGCTGTGGCTGAGGGGGAAGGCCCTCCTGGGGCTGGGCCGGGAGGAGGACGCTCGCGATACGCTGTCAGAGGCTCGCGCCGAGGCCGAGGCCCTCGGTTCCCGGCGCATGCTCTGGCGCATTCTGAGCGCCCTCAGCCAGCTGGAGGAGGATCAGGCCGAGGCGGACGCTCTGCGCCGACGAGCGCGTGAGATCATCAGGACCATCGTCGCTCACATCGACCAGATGGAGCTGCGAACCTCGTTCCTCCGGCTGCCGGAGGTGCGGGCTGTGCTCAGCCCCGATGGGTCTGTGAGTCGTTCGACATCCGGCTGACACGTGGTGCACGTATGGAGGTGTGGTCTCCCCAACGATGCTCGCGGAGACCCGTCAGGTCTATGTGTGGTTTCGTCGCGGGAACCGATTCGTGGAGGATTCTGTCAAGGGAGGAAGCGTCATGAGTGAACGAGCGGAAGCACTGGCGGAGCGGATAGCTGAGGGACACCGGGAGCTGATGGCAACCGTCGAGGGGCTCTCGGAGACGGCCTGGCACGTCTACTGTCCGAACGAGGATCGAAGCGTGGGGGTGGTGGTGCACCACCTGGCCAGCATGCTGCCGGCCGAGCTGGACATGATCAGGGCCGTGGCGTCGGGGCAGCCCATCGTCGGCGTCACCCCGAAGATGGTGGACCAGATGAACGCCCAGCACGGCAAGGCGCACGCTGACTGCACCATTGAGGAGACGTTGGACCTCCTGCGGCGCAACAGCGCGCTGGTGGTGGACGGGATCCGGGAGCTGACCGATGCGCAGCTCGATCAGGCTGCCCCGGTCTCGCTCCATTGGAGTGCGCCGCTGACGGCCCAGTATCTGATCGAGGAGCACCCCTTAACCCACGCCTATCGCCACCTGGCCAGCATCCGGGCGGCGCTGGGGGATGTGAAGGACCTTTAGGGACGATCGGTTACCCGATTCCGTGAGGAACCAGTATGATAACGCTCAAATGCACGCGAAAACTGCTCAGCTTGGTCGGTGGTGTCACGACGGAGGAACCGCCGCCTCCGACGAGTGCCTTGGGCGACTGGTACGCCAACGTCGTTCCAACGGTCGCTGGGGAGCTGATCATCTTCGCCAATGAGGAGACGCTCTTGAGCGTCGCGCTACCCATCGGGATGCTCGATCGTCTGGTTCCTCTCTTTGTGGCCCGGGTCTACAATCTGCTGATGACGATCGGCGTGCCGGAAGCGGTCGCTGCGCGTGAATGCGCAAAGATGCGGGAGGTCGAGTTCGCCAAGACCAGCAGCAGAAGCGTTCTGGGGTCGCTGAACCAGATAGCCTACTACTATCAGGTCGTTGCCGCGCGGGACCCGAGACGGGGGCCGCCAAGCCTTTCGGAGGCGGAGCGCCAGTTGAGCGAGTACCTGCATGGGCCGCTGGACTACGTGCATCCCGCGGAGGTGGCCAGGGAGCAGCTGGCCAGGCACTATGGCTATGCGGACTAGCACATAGAGAGCGTCGAGATGATATGACCGCTTGATCCAGTGCTCGGTCGGTCTCTTCACTTTGCCGGCAGCGAGCGCGCGTACGACACGCCCTGCCGCACCCACCGGGCCAGGTCCTCGTCCAACCTGTAGCCGCTACTGGTGATGACGACCCAGCCCCGCATGGGCCTCCCGGTCATGTCAAAGAGCTTGGCGTGCGGCTCCGCCAGGGCGCTCTCATACCGCTCCGGGCCGACCCGAACGATCAGATCCTCCCCGATCACGCCGCAGGCCATGTTGCCCTGTAGCATGAAGCCGATGCCGCCGAACATCTTCTTCTCGACGTAGCCCGGCAGCTCGGCCATCTCCTCGCGAACGCGCTGCGCCAATCCCTCGTCGTATGCCATGATCTCCTCTCCTATCCTCTCCCGGTCAGGGATGGCTCTTCGTCGTCAGGGGTAGGTAGACCTCCCACTGGGGGCCGGCCTCGTCCGCGCCGATGTCATAGCCCTCGTCCTGTGGGCGGCTGTCGCCGTCGATGTCGTCCTCGACGTCGCTGGTCACGCCCCTATCTCTCGCCGCCGAACCGACGCCGATGTGGTAGTCGCCGCCGTCTGGGTCCACAAAGCGTGGGGCACCCCAGACGTTGACGGTGCCGGTGACGATGTCGCCGTCCCCATCCCAGTCCGTGCCGTTGGCCCAGGCGCCGCTGCCCCAGAGCGTGCCTTCCAGCCTGGCCGTGCTGTCGCCCGTGACGGAGATGCCCACTGTGTGGCTGACCAGGATGGTGTTGGTCAGGGCCACGCTGGCCCCCAAGTCTACCTGGAACCCGTAGGCGCTATCGTTGTGCGCGGCCGTATTGTGCAAGAACGTACCGTCACCGCCCCACACTCGCACAACGGGTGACTCAAGCCAGCTGTAGGTGGATTGGTTGCCGGCGATGATGTTGTTGGTCACGGTGAAGGGGGTCTGATCGTCGCTCGTGAAGTAGATGCCGCTGGCGTGCCAGGCGTCGTTGTCCTGGAACAGAGAGCCCCTCACCGTGGCGGTGACTGTGTGGGATATGGACAGTCCTCCACCACTTGAACGCCGTTGCGCCCAGCCGCTGTTCCACCGGAACTCGGACCCTTCCACCAGTAGCGTTCCCCCGTCGACAGCCACGCCACCGCCATGTACCAGAGAGTCCTCGACGTCGTACGCGTCAACCACATTGCTGTAGACATTTACCCCGAGAATGGAAAGATCCGTGTCCCTGGCGTAGAGACCGGCTCCGTGCCATCCCCTCGTCGTGGTCGACAGGACGCTGCCGCGTGCGATAGTGAGTCCTTCCAGCGTGACCTGGGCGGGGCCGTGGATGGTGACAACCGGTCTCGTCTCCTCGCCGTCCAGGACCGTGGGATGCGCGTCGGGATCGCGCCTGGGCGGCGTGTCGGTCGTGCCATCCCACCCGCCGTAGAGCGTGACGCTCTCCGTGATGGTCACCACCGCGCCACCGCCGCCGGTGTAGGCGCCCGCTCCGAGGTATATGGCGTCGCCGTCGGTTGCCGTGCTCAGAGCGGTCTGTATGTCGCAGGGGTTGGCCTGAGAACAGTCGCCAGTGCCGCCGGGCGTGACGAACACGTCAGCGTCATCGGCACCCGCCTGGGAGGCTGTTCCAGTTAGCAGCAGGAACAGTCCAACCGCCAACACGCCGACCGTCGCCAGGCTGACCAAGATCCGATCGCGGGTGCTGAGCTTCATGGTTGACTCCTTGTCTGTGGCCGCCGAGTGGTCCCCACTGAGGCTTTCAGTTGCTCAAAGGGTATGCGGTCCGTTTCCTCAGTGGACGCATCGGCTGTGGCCTGGGGCCCTCGACATAGTCGGAGACCGGCTACCTGTTTCCCGTGTCTCGACGTGGCTGCTGATAGGATGGCGAACGTGGGCGTTGGGTCGATCTTGCCGATTGTACTCGACGAGGGCTGTTTGGGCAAGGGGCGTCGATGGGTTGAGCACAGTTGCCCGGCCGGAGCTTTTGTGATACCCGCGATCACCTCCGCGAGACGACTGGGCGACGCGCGATACCCTTTGAGGACCTGACCATGGCATCATCGGACGCTGAACAACAGGGCGACTACCGCGGCGAGTTCATCTTCATCCTCACCGTGGTCGGGGCGTATGCCTCCGCCTTCCTGGTGGCGGGTTTCCCCCTGGTCACGACCCGCTCCGTCGTCGTGGCTGGATTGGGCCTGCTCTTCGTCCTGCTCGGCGTGCGGGGCTATGAGCTGACCTGGACGATCCGTCCGCCGGTCGGCCCGCTGGCCTACTTCCTGGTGCAGAGCGTGTTGGCCGGGGTGATCATCTACCTCAGCGAGGCCGCAGGGCTGATGGCTTTGCTGGTGCTCCCCATTGTATCCCAAGCGGCTGGCGACCTGCCGCGACGCTGGACCGTGGTCGTCTGCGCCCTCGCCCTGGCCGCCCTGGCCGTCCCTGTCTGGCTCATCGCCGACCTGGTCTCAGCCCTGGGGGCGGGCGCCAGCATCCTGGTGGGCATCGTCTTTACGGTCACCTTCACCGACATCGCCGTCAGCGAGGCCCGAGCCCGCCAAGAAGTGGAGCGTCTGGCTGCAGATGGCGTCGCCTATGCCGATGACGTCACAGCCTGCTTCGATCTGCGCCTTTGCAAAGGCCTTGGCCGTAGGCATGACCTTCGCGAGCAGCGCTTTGCTGAAATCGCGTTCCATCGCCAGCTTGATCAGCATTTCGGAGACACCGACCAGGTCACAGGCTTCGGCCAACGGCCCCTCGATCCAGCCGATGAGAGGGATCTTGTCGCCCAGGCGCTCGCGGAAGAGACGAGCGCCTGCGACACGGTCGGCCATACGGGGCGAAGCCTTCCCATCCGGTTCCGGCAGTGCCTCAACGTCGGCCATGGTCTGCACCGGATAGTGGGTGCAGCGCGGGACCCCCTCTTCGAGATACTCGAAACGTGCCCCGAAGGCCTCCGCCTCGCGGGTCGGGTCGGAGATCAGGCCCACCGCGTCCATGCCGAAACGCTACATGCAGACAATGTTTGCTTCCACCAGCACCTTGTGGTCCGTGTAGAACTCGCGGTAGCTGGCACCGATCTGGTGCGCGGCAAACTGCATCAGGATGGGACGGAAGAAGATGTCGCCCCGCTCGGATCGGGTCATCACGGTGTCGAAAAAGGTATCTCTGTCCATCAGTGCCTCCGGTCAATGGGCAAATCAGGCTCAATTGTTTCTCAGATTGGGTCAAAGGTAAGCCCCAGACCCTCTCGCTCCAACCAGGCATTCAGCGTCTCGCGCGCATATGCTGACGCTTCTTCGTAACCCGGTTGGCCAAAGACGTTGGTGGTTTCGCCGGGATCGGCTTCCAGGTCAAAGAGAATCTCGCGCTCCTCACCGTAGATTTTGCT
>CAZEQC010000102.1:0-12265 GCA_964514285.1 uncultured Anaerolineales bacterium
AGGCGGCCCAAGTCCCTTGGGCTTGGCCGAGGTCTGTTCTGTGAAAGATCACTAGGCGCAGGGGGGTACGAAGCTCCCCCGATTCTCGTTATGCGTGGAGGCGGATTGTGGGCGGAGGCCGCCTGATTTGCCGAAAGCGTGAAACAAGTCATCACTCATCCTACTGACATGATCGAGGTCAACAACAATCGCGAGCTACCGTGGCAAGAAGGTATGACCGTCTCCGACGTGCTGGAGGCCATGGACTACACCTACCATCGGCTCATCGTCAAGGTCAACGGGGAGTTGGTCCGCAAGGGGTCTTACGACACTTACACCATCCCCGACGAGGCCGACGTCAAGGCCATTCACATGCTCGGGGGAGGGTAGCGAGGTGAATCGCCGGCTCGCCGGCCTCTGCGTTCGCCTCGACGAGGCGGGGATCGACGCCGCCCTGCTGCTCCACCACCGCGACGTGCTCTACTACGCGGGCACGGCGCGCCCGGCCAGCCTGCTCGTGGTCTCCGCTGGCTCGTCCCCTCCGGCCGCCGGGCGGAGGGCCGTGCTCTTCGTCCGCCGCGGCCTGGAGGCGGCGCAGGATGAGGCTACCGTCCAGGAGGTGGTGCCCATGCGGGGCTTCTCCACCATCACCCAGGCTGCGGCCGAGCTGGGGCTGGACCGGGGTGTCCTGGGCGTCGAGCTCGACACCACCTCGGCCCAGCTGTACAGTCGCGTGCGGCGCGCCTTCGCCGAGTGGGACGTCGCGGACGTCTCGCCCCTGATCCTGGAGCAGCGTATGGTGAAGGACGAGGGCGAGCTCGAGGCCATGCGGCAGGCGGCGTCGGTGGCCGACGCCGGTCATCGCGCCCTGGCCCGGACCGCGGCAGCGGGCGTGAGTGAGCTGGAGCTGGCCGCCGCCGTCGAGCGGGCGATGCGGCTGTCGGGCTACGAGGGGTATCAGCCTCTGCGCCATCCGGAGGCGCGGGGCGGGGGCGTGCTGTTGATGAGCGGAGAGAACCTGACCGTGCGCGGCGGCCACGGCCTGGTGGTGACCGGCGGTGGACTGAGCGCTGCGACGCCCTACGGCACGTCGCGGCGGGTCCTGCAGCGCGGCGATCTGATCGTCTTGGACATCGGCTCGATCCGCGACGGGTATACGTCCGATGAATCGCGCACCTACGTCGTGGGGCCGCCCACCGAGGCGCAGGAGGCCCTGTTCGGCGTGGCCTCGGCTGCGGAGGAGGCGCTGCTGGAGAGGACGCGCCCCGGCGTCCCGGTGGCCGATCTCTACGCGGCGGCGGAGGCCGTGGTCGATCGGGGCGTGGCGCCCTTCTTCCCCGCCGGGAGTCTCGTCCTGCCCGGCTTCGCCGGCCACGGCATCGGGCTGGAGCTGGACGAGCCGCCGGTGATCTGGCCTCGTGGCGACGAGCGGCTGCAGGAGGGTATGGTGCTCGCCGTCGAGATCGAGGTCAGCGCCCCGGCCGAGGAGACCATGGCGAAGATGGAGGACACCGTCGCGGTGACCGCGGACGGCTTCGAGATGCTGACCCACGCGCCGCGCGGGTTGGCGGTCTGCGGCTAGCCCGGCGCCTTGCCGAGATCCTAAAGGTTCTGATACACACCTTCATATGCCTGGTTGAGTCGCATCGTTGACCGAGTTTGTTGATGCTTGCCTTGAGTTTATGAGATCTCTAGAGTCTTCGCTCTGTTCTTTCAAATCAGGATGAGAGGAGGTATCGATGAGCCATCGTATCATCATCGCGGCCGGGCCGGTGACGGTGGAGGCCGAGCTGAACGAGAGCCCCACCGCTCAGCGGATCTGGGAGGAGCTTCCCATAGCCGGCCAGGCGAACGTATGGGGGGACGAGATCTACTTCAAGGTCCCGGTTGAGATGGAGGAGGCTCCCGACGCCCGGGCCGACGTCGCGGTCGGGGAGCTGGGCTACTGGCCGCGGGGCCGGGCGTTCTGCATCTTCTTCGGCCCCACGCCGGTCAGCGACGGCGATCAGCCGCGCGCCGCGAGCCCGGTCAACCCCGTGGGCCGCGTGCTGGACGACGTCGATGGGTTCCGCGACGTGCCGGCCGGGGCGACCGTGACGCTGGAGAGGGCCTAGCTCTACAATTGCCCAAACCCTGCGAAGGTGATGCAGTCCATCGGGTGGATCCGATCGACTGGCACGGGAAACCGGTTGAAACAGGTTCGGCGGTCTGAACGTGGGACCTCCGTGCGTTTCAACGCCCTTCGTGGTGTCGGCCGACGGTTTCAACCGTTGACGTGGGATGTGTCACCTCGTTAGGTACTGTGGGGCCCGTACTGGTGATTACCCACACGTGCCAACGGGCTGCTGGTGAGCCGGTTTTCCCACCGCAGAGGCGCGGAGGGCGCAGAGTTTGGGGCTATTCCCTTCCTGTCTCTGCGCTCTCTGCGTCTCTGCGGTGAGATGTGGGTAATCACCAGGCCCGTAACCTTGCGTCAGAGGGGCGTAAGCGGTATACTAGAGGATTGGGGAAACCGATGTCGGTTGTTCGACGCTATAGGAATGGAGCATAGATGGAGCAGATTTTGTTGAAGGTGGAGGACCTATCAGTTCAGAGGCCGGGCGCCGAGGTACTGCGGGGCGTGGATATGGCCATCGGCTACGGCGAGATCCACGCGCTGCTGGGCCTCAACGGCTCGGGCAAGACGAGCCTCGCTCTCGCCTTGATGGGGGCCGAGGGGTATCGCCCCGAGAGGGGCCGGATTCTGTTCGATGGACAGGACATCACCGATCTCTCGGTGACGGAGCGCGCCCGGATGGGCTTGACCCTGGCCTGGCAGGCGCCGGCTCGCCTGGAGGGGGTGCCCGTGGCCGACTACCTGGCCCTCGGGATGGAGGAGCCGTCGCGAGAGCGCATGGAGGAGGCTCTGGAGGCTGTGGCCTTGGCCCCCCGGGCCTACATGGGCCGCGCGGTCGATCAGACCCTCTCGGGCGGGGAGAGGAAGCGTATCGAGCTGGCCGCCGTCTACGCTATGCGGCCGCGGCTCGCCATGCTGGACGAGCCCGACTCCGGCGTCGACGTGCTCTGTCTGGAGGACGTCATCGCGCTGATCCGTCACCTGGCGGATGAGGGGACCTCGGTGCTCTTGATCACCCACCGCGATAAGATAACGAGCGTGGCCGATCGCGCCTCTCTGATGTGCGGCGGCGCCGTGGTCGATAGCGGCCAGCCGGACGACGTCCGGGACTACTTCGCCCGTCGCTGTCGGCCTCACGGCGAGCTGCTGGGCGATCAACCGTGGGGCGACGAGGCCGGTGGCTCCTACCAACGTGTCGTCGCGGAGGGTGTGTGTGATGAGTGAGCAAGTGTCTTCGGTGAAGAAGGGCTCGGTTCTGCAGGCGCAGAACCCCGCCTGGGCGTCGGAGTTCGAGGCTATGTTGGAGGCGTACGAGAAGGCCGGCGGCAAGCCGGACGTGCTCCGATCCTCTCGCGTGGCCAGCGCCGTCGTCAGCGCTAGCGACATCCTGGCAGTCAACGAGATCGAGGGGATCACCATCGAGACGGAGGCGATCGAAGACGGGATCCGGGCGCGTATCACGGTGGCGCCGGGCACGAAGGTCGAGCATCCGGTCCATCTCTGTTTCGGCATGACGGCCAACGAGGGGGTGCAGGTGATCGACGCCCATTACGAGATCGGCGAGGGCGCCGAGGTGGGGTTTCTCGCGCACTGCACCTTCCCCAACGCGGTGGAGCTCAAACACGTCATGGACGCGGTGGTCCACGTCGGGCCGGGCGCGACGATGCGCTACAACGAGGCTCACTACCACGGCCCTCAGGGGGGCATTGAGGTGCTGCCCACCACTCACGCTCAGGTCGATGAGGGCGGACGGTTGGAGACGCGGTTCGACCTGACGGAGGGGCGCGTGGGGCGCATGGCCATCGAGTTCGAAGCGGACGTGGCGGCCCGCGGCGTGGCCGAGTTGGTTGCCAAGGCGTATGGAGCCGCCGATGACGACATCAGCGTCAACGAGGTGGTGCGGCTCAACGGCGAGGGGGCGCGCGGTCTGACCAAGACCCGGGTCGCCGTGCGGGATCGAGCCAAGAGCTCCATCACCACCACGGCCGAGGGGAACGCTCCCCAGGCCAGGGGGCACATGGACTGCACGGAGATCGTGCGCGGCCGGGCGGAGGCCCGCAACGTCCCCATCGTGGTCGTTCGGGACGATCGAGCTCGGGTGACGCACGAGGCGGCCATCGGCAGCGTCGGCAAGAAGGAGCTGGAGACCCTGATGGCGCGCGGTTTGAGCGAGGAGGACGCGGTGGACGTGATCATTCGGGGGATGCTCCGGGGCTAGCGTTTGATGGAGTGGCTTGCGTCCTCGTCATCTCCCTTGTTGTATAGATAACAGCGATGAGGCCGGTCTCCCGCCTGCCGGGGCCGGCCTCTGCCTGTCTGAACGGTGAATGTCAGTAGATCCAAGACTGCTCTGAGGGGATCGCGGGTCGACGCAGTCACCCGAAATCGCCGTTTGACCTAATCGCCAGATCCAGGTCGAGCAGGATTGGGTTGGGTGAATCTGAAGCTACGATGCTATGGAGGTAGAGGCCTTGATGAACAGAAGGTTGATCGGTAGATCATCGATGCGCATGGCGCGGGTGGCCTTGCTCCTCGCGGTGCTGACGCTCGCCTGCGGGGTGACGGCACGCCCGGTGGAGGCCCAGCAGGAGCCAACCGTTCGCATGGTCTACTTCTACGCCAATGACTGTGGTCACTGTATGACCATCATTGAGGAGTTGCTCCAGCCGCTCCAGACCGACTACGGCGAGCGGATGGCGATCAAGATGGTCGAGATCTCCAAGGCGGAGAACTACGAGCTCATGATCAAAGCCGAGGAGACCTTCGACGTTCCTCAGGATGAGCGCGGCTTGCCCACCTTGGTCATCGACGGTCAGGTGCTGATTGGCGAGGATGAGATCCGAGATCAGCTTCCCTGTATGCTCGACGCCTGTCTGGAGGCTGGCGGCACCTCGTGGCCGGATATCCCCGGCCTGGCGGAGGTCACCAAGGAATCACAGGTCGATTTCGGATCGACGTTCGGCCTGGACGAGGAGACCGAGCCCTGCGGCCCCGAGGCTGAGGCCGCTTGTGAGGGCCCGGCCCCCATCTGGGTCGCCTACTTCTACCAGGTGGGCTGTCAGACGTGCAGCCGGGCGGAGTATGACATCCAGTACGCCAAGAGCAAGTATCCTCAGTTGGTGGTCGAGGAGCTCGACGTCCAGGAGAACGCCGCGCTGGCTGAATGGCTGGGCAAGCGCGCGGGTGTGCCGGAGGAGAAACGTCTGGCGACCCCGTCGCTCTTCGTCGGCGACGACTACCTGATCGGCGAGGCGATCACATCGGAGTCGTTGCTCGATCTGGCCGAGACGTACACGCCGACGGGGGCCGACAAGGTCTGGGCCGACTTCAACGCTCAAGAGGCCCGGCAGGGCATCGTGGAGCGCTTCAGGTCCTTTGGTCCACTGACCGTCGTCTTCGCCGGTCTGGTGGACGGCCTCAATCCCTGCGCCTTCGCCACCCTCGTTTTCTTCGTCTCCTATCTGACCTTGAGCAACCGGCAGGGGCGGGAGGTGCTGGCCGTCGGAGCAGCCTTCACCGTGGGGGTTTTCCTGGCCTATCTGGTGGTTGGGTTAGGCTTCTACAAGGTACTGGGCATGCTGGGCGACCTTCTCACCAGGCTCGGGCGTTGGGTCTACGGGTTGACGGCTGTGCTCTGCGCCGGGCTGGCCATCTTCAGTTTCAGGGACTATCTGAAAGCGCGGCGCGGGGAGATCGAAGAGATGAGCCTCAATCTCCCCCACGCGATGCGGAAGCGCATCAACGCGGTCATTCGCCAGGGACGCAGCGCGGAGACCTACGTCGCCGGCGCCTTTGTCACCGGCCTGGTGGTCTCCTTCTTGGAGCTCGCTTGCACGGGGCAGGTCTACCTTCCCACCATCATCTTTGTCACCAGCGTTCCCGAGCTTCGGGTGCGCGCCGTCCTCTATCTGGTGCTCTACAACCTGCTCTTCGTCCTTCCCCTGATCGTGGTGTTCATCCTGGCCTATTACGGCACCACGTCCAAGGAGCTGACGCGCTTCCTGAAGCGGAATGCGGCCACGGTCAAGCTGGGCATGGTGCTGTTGTTCGCCTCCCTGGCGCTGTGGCTGGGGGTCTCGCTGATCTAGCGTGATCTGGACTGTATTGCAGGGCGTGGTATCATTGTCACCCAACGTGCACGTAAACAGATAGAGAGTCAGAGGAGTGCCTTAGGACTATGAAGAACATAGCCGTGATCGGCGTCGGATACGTGGGCTTGGTGACCGGGGTCTGCCTGTCTGACCTTGGCAACCGGGTCGTCTGTGTGGACATCGACGAGGACAAGGTGGAGAACCTCCAGCAGGGAGAGATGCCCATCTACGAGCCCGGGCTCGAGGATCTGGTCGAGCGGAACGTGAGGGCTGGACGGTTGAGCTTCACCACCTCGTATGCCGAGGGGCTTGAGGACGCGGAGTTCGTCTTTATCGCTGTGGGGACGCCTGAGGGCGTGGACGGCGAGGCCGATCTGCGCTACGTGCGCATGGCCGCTCGCTCCATCGCCGAGGAGATGGACCATCCCATGGTGATCGTGAACAAGGCGACCGTCCCCGTGGGGACCGGCGATTGGGTGGCGGATCTCATCCGGCAATACCGGAATGGCGATATCGAGTTCTCCGTGGTCTCGAACCCAGAGTTCCTGCGGGAGGGGTCGGCCATCAGCGACTTCCTCGAACCGGACCGGGTCGTGTTGGGTTCCCTCAATCGCGACGCGGCGGAGAAGGTGGCTCAGCTCTATCTCCCCCTGCGCACGACGATCATGATCACCGACCTGCGGACGGCCGAGATGATCAAGTACGCCTCCAACGCCTTCCTGGCCACGCGCATCTCGTTCATCAACGAGATTGCGAACGTCTGCGAGGCCCTCGGCGCCGACATCAAGGAGGTCGCCACCGGCATGGGCTACGATGCCCGCATCGGTCACGGCTATCTCGACGCCGGGGTGGGCTACGGCGGCAGCTGCTTCCCCAAGGACGTCAAGGCCCTCACCTACATGGCCGAGATCAAGGGGCGCCATCCCCAGCTGCTCCGAGCTGTGATGGACATCAACGACGACCAGCGCCGTAAGGTGGTGCGCAAGCTCGACCGGGCCCTCGGTGACCTGCGGGGGAAGACAATCGGCTTGCTGGGCCTGGCCTTCAAGCCCAACACCGACGATATGCGCGAGGCGCCGGCGGCCTATATCGCCCGCATGCTGGAGTCCGCCGGGGCCCAGGTGCGGGGCTACGACCCGGTGGCCAAGGAGGTTGCCGGTCGGATGCTGCCCAAGATGGAACTGCTGAACAATGCCTATGAGCTGGCCGAGGGCTGCAATGCCTTGGTCGTCGTCACAGAATGGAATGAGTTCAAGAACCTCGACATGGTGCGCATCCGGGATCTGATGGCCGGGAACGTCGTCATCGATGGACGGAATATCTATGACCCGAAGCAAATGAACGAGTTGGGCTTCTACTACCGGGGCATCGGTAGAGGGTATGAGACGGCCTAGCGTGATGAGAGACGCCCGAGAATCTCCAGATAGGGGCCCGGAACCGACGGACGCTGGCGTCATCCAGAGGACGCTGGACAACGGCCTCTCTCTCCTGGTGAAAGAGGTCCGCACCGCGCCGGTGGCCAGTTTCTGGGTCTGGTATCGCGTCGGCAACCGGAACGAGCACGTGGGGATGACGGGGATCTCCCATTGGGTCGAGCATATGCTCTTCAAGGGGACGTCCCGTTTCCCCAAAGGCACGGCCGACAAGGCGATCGCCCGCGAGGGCGGTGTCTTCAACGGAGCGACCTCGCACGACTTCACCACCTACTTCGCCACGCTGCCCATGGACCGCATTGATATCTCCTTGGGCATCGAAGCCGACCGGATGGAGAACGCCACCTTCGACCCCGAGGAGGTCGCCGCCGAGCGCACCGTCATCGTCAGCGAGCGGCAGGGGGCCGAGAACAGCCCCCGTTTCCTGCTCAACGAGGAGGTCATGGCCGCCTCGCTGCGCGTCCATCCCTATGGTCACCCCACCGTCGGCCATCTGTGTGACCTGAGGGCCATCACCCGCGATCAGCTCTACAACCACTATCGCACCTACTACGTGCCCAACAACGCCGTGGCCGTCGCTGTGGGGGATTTCGACGTGGAGACCATGGTGGCCTCAGTTGAGGAGCACTTCGGCGGCATACCGAGAGGGAAGGAGGTGCCACCGGTGACGGCCGTCGAGCCACCTCAGCGCGGCGAGCGGCGCATCGTGGTCCGACGCGAAGGGGCTGTGCCCTATCTTAAGATGGCTTTCCACGCTCCACCGGTTCGCGAGCCCGACTTCCTCTCCCTGACGGTGCTCAACGCGATTCTGACCGGGGCCAGCGCTATGACGTTCCTCGGCGGCGGCCTGACGAACAAGAGCTCCCGTCTCTACCAGGCTCTGGTGGCCCAGGCGTTGGCGGTCGACGTTTCCGGGCTCCTGCTGCCGACTGTGGACCCCTTTCCCTACACGCTCTCGGTCGTCGTGCGGCCGGGCCGCGACCTGGCCGAGGTTGAGGAGGCTTTGGAGAGGGAGCTCGTGCGCGTGATGCACGACGCCGTGACCCAGGAGGAGGTGGATAAGGCCATCAAACAGGCCCAGGCTCAGTTCGCCTACTCCAGCGAGTCCGTGACCGGCCAGGCGCTCTGGCTGGGCTTCAGCGAGATCTTCGCCGACCACAGCTGGGCGGACCGCTACCTGGAGAACCTTGCTGCCGTCACGGTCGAGGACGTGCGGCAGGTGGCGGAGGTCTACCTGGACCGTTCGAAGCGTACCGTGGGGTGGTACGTGCCGACGGATGACGGTCAGTGAGCAGTGATCAGTGAGCAGTAAGCAGTGTTGTCTGATAACTGGAACCTGATCACCGAAAGAAGGGGTTACGATGTCGATACCCGGCCCACACGATATTGCGCGCCACAAGCTTTCTAACGGGATTGTTCTCCTGGTGAGGGAGAATCACGCCAGCCCGGCGGTTGTCGTCACCGGCTACCTGGAGGTTGGCGCCCGCGACGAGTCCCCCGAGAGGGCCGGCCTGGCCGACTTCACCGCCGACGCCCTGTTGCGGGGCACGGCGAGCCGGTCGTTCGAGAAGATCTACGCAGATCTGGAGTCGGTTGGGGCCAGCCTGGGGATCGCCAGCGGTATGCACACCACCGGCTTCGGCGGTAAGAGCCTGGCTGAGGACTTGCCCCTGTTGTTTGACCTGCTCGCCGAGGTTCTGCGCGAGCCCACGTTCCCGCCCGACGAGGTCGAGAAGCTGCGCGGCGAGATCATGGCGGACCTGGCCGAGCGAACCCACGATACGCGCCGCATGGCCAACCTCACGTTCTATGAGCTGGCCTATCCCCAGGGGCACCCCTACGCCGTCAGCCCCACCGGCTATCCCGACACCGTCGCTGCCATCGACCGTGATGACCTGGTCGCTTTCTACGAGGGCGGCTACGGGCCCCAGGGGATGACCGTGGTGGTGGTTGGCGCGGTGGAGGCGAGCGAGTTGGTGGAGCGGGTGGAGGCGGCGTTGGGCGATTGGGAGGGTCAGGCGCCGAAGCGCGAGCCCCTGCCGGAGGTGGATCGGCTCTCTGAGGCGCGCCGACGCGCCGTGAGCATCCCGGATAAGACCCAGTCGGACATCGTTCTGGGCTACCCCGGCCCTCCCCGCACCCATCCCGACTACGTCGACGCCCGGGTGTGCAACACCATCCTGGGTGTCTTCGGCCTGATGGGACGGCTGGGCGACAAGGTGCGCGACGAGCAGGGTCTGGCGTATTCCTCGTATAGCAGCCTCAGCGGTGGGCCAGGGCCCGGCCCCTGGCGCATCGTGGCCGGCGTCGACCCGGCCAACGTCGAGCGCGCCGTCGAGAGCATTCGGGCGGAGATTCGCCGCATCTGTGACGAGGTGGTGGACGAGGACGAGCTGAGCGATAGCCAGGCCTACTTGACCGGCAGTATGCCGCTGCAGCTAGAGACGAACGAGGGGGTGGCCAGGACTATCCGCAGCATGGAGCTCTACAGCCTGGGCCTCGACTATCTTCAGCGGTACGGGGACATGATCGAAGCGGTGACGCCCGAGCGGGTGCGGGCCGCCGCGCGCCGCTGGCTCGACCCCGACGCCTACGCCCTGGCCATCGCCGGCCCCCCGGCGTGACCGGGCAGTACCCAAGAGAAGACCCTTACGCGCCCTACGCCGCCAATCACGGATCTGGCGGGCGCACCCTTCGGATCATCATCAGGGCCGGATCGATGTCATTCGCCGAGGAACTCACCTGCATCGCTGACAAACTCCGCGCCATCGCGAACCTGGGCGGCTCTTTCGCCCCCGCTCCCTACGTCGACGTGTCTGACCATCCCGGTGATCCGCAGTGAGAGGACGTCCGTGCTGACCAGCGGCGTCGACCTGATCGAGATCGCCCGCGTCGAGCGGGCCCTGACGCGTCATGGCGAGCGCTTCCTGGAGCGGGTCTTCACGCCCGCGGAGATCCGCTACACGCGCCGCCGCCCGGCGGAGCTGGCTGCCCGCTTCGCCGCCAAGGAGGCCGTCGCCAAGGCGCTGGGGGTGGGCATGCGTATGATGGCCCGCGACGGCATCCGCTGGCAGGAGGCCGAGATCGTGGGAGATCGCCGCGGCAAGCCCCTGGTCCGCCTCCACGGCCGGGCCGCCGAGCGCGCCGACGAACTGGGGCTGACCGAATGGTCTGTCAGCCTCTCTCACACCGACCAACACGCCATCGCCTTCGTCGTGGCGCAGTAAGGGCATGAGCCTGGGCATAGGCCTGGGCGCAAGCACGGAGCACCAACCCCGGAGGTCTCGAAGGCCTCCGGGGTTTTCGTCCACCAGGTCGATCTGGTGTCGACCCACCGGCTCCCATCCCATCAGAGGAGGCCCTATGGTTATCGACAAGGATTAACTCGTTCGCCGGCTGGACACGCTGGGGCAGATCGGCGCCACGGGTGCGAGAGGCGTGACGCGGCTGCCCTACACACCCGAGTACCGCCAGACCGAGGCCATGGTCCGGGCCTGGATGGCCGAGGCGGGCCTGGACGTCCGGGCCGATGCGGTGGGCAACCTCATCGGCCGGCGCGAGGGGAAGAGAGCGGACCAGCCTTGTCTGATGCTGGCCTCGCACATCGACAGCGTCATCAACGGCGGGCGGTTCGACGGACCGCTGGGCGTGCTCTCTGCTATCGAGGTGGCCCACGCCCTGTCGGAGGATGGCGTGCCGCTCGACCGGTCGCTTGAGGTGGTGGTCTTCGTGCGTTGCCGAGAGGGGATCAGCCACGCGCCGGAGGAGTACGTGACGTCCGACAACGTCCTGTTGGGTGCCCAGGTGATGTATCAGGCCGCACGTCAGCTGGGCGGTTGAGGAGCATGAGGCGGTGGGGGCCAAGGTGACCGGCACTTGCGACCGAGCTTCCAAATCCCTCCTTGCGAGCCAGAAGAGACGCTTTTCGACTTGCGGGAAGTCATCTGAAGTGCCGGTCACCTTATCGTATGGAGAATGATAAGGCCCCGGATCGCTTGTCCAGTGGTGCGCTCTATGGTACACTAGCCCATGGTGATGAGCATCCATCGCCATCTCCGTGCTCGCCAGGGATCGTCAGATCTCGGCCCGTTGGCGATGTGACGGTGCTCCGTCGATGCGTTGAAGCGGGGGTCTGGCGATCCCCCTGGAGTAAGTTAGTCTATGCAGGGTTGGCAGTCCCCTGTGAGCGTATGGTTTATCAATCATTGGATGACAAGGAAGGAAACCTCGCACCATGACAGATAGCAAGGGCCGCGTCTTTTCCGGCGCCCGACCGACCGGGCGCCAGCACCTGGGCAACTACCTGGGCGCCATTCGCAACTACGTCGCTTTGCAGGACGACTACGACTGCGTCTACTGCATCGTCGACCTGCACGCCCTCACCAGCCTGGATGACACCAGCAAGCTGCGGGAGTGGACCTACGAGATGGCCCTCGATTGGCTGGCCGCCGGGATCGATCCCGAGGAACGGGACACGATTCTCTTCGTCCAGTCTCACGTGCCCCAGGTCACCCAGCTCCACACACTCCTCTCCATGGTCACGCCCCTGGGCCGCTTGACCCGCCTGCCCACCTTCAAGGAGAAGGTGCGTCAGCAGCCGGAGAACGTCAACTACGGCCTGGTGGGCTACCCGGTGCTTATGGCGG
>CAZEQC010000103.1:0-12262 GCA_964514285.1 uncultured Anaerolineales bacterium
CCGCTCTCCAGATCGAGCAGACCCAGCTGGTTGACCGCCAGATCGTAGCTGACGGGCTGATAGTTCTCGGGCGTGTAGTCGTAGTCGCGATTCACGTAGAGAAGCCGCGCGGCCTGGGGCGAGAGCTGAGGCGCGAAGAGATAGCCGTCGCCGGAGAGGAGCTGCCGACGATCGAGCTCATCGAACGACGTCTCCGCCACGCCCGAAGGCAGCCGGACGGATCGGAGGCCGGCGGAGCCGGCCTCGGTGAACGGGACGAACGTGTTGATCAGGAGATTCGGACCAGACCAACCAACCGGAGAACCAGGAAGATCCTCGTCCTCCGACTGGATCGTCGCCGGGAACCGCTTGGTGGAACCGTCCTCGAGATCGACGGTGACCAGAGCCCACGAAATCTCCTCAGCCCCCGGCGAGCCAAGCTCCAGAAAGGCCAGACGGTTGTTGTCGGCGTCGAAGGCCATCCCGTAAGGGTCGAAATCGGCCGTAACGGGGACCGTATAGGTCGTGGTGGCCTCCAGGTCGTAGATCACAACAGCGTCCGCAGGCAGCTGATCGTTCGGCGTGGCCAGCCAGCGTCCGTCAGCAGAGACGGTGGCCTGGGGGTAGACCGCTCGCTCCAGATCCATCAAGGTCCCATCGCCGGCCAGCGCGAACAGCCGGGCTTGCCCCCTAGCCCCGACGGCATAGAGCGCCATCGAGCGGGCGGAGATCGGCGCCCTGGTCGGTGTCGGCGAGGGCACCGGCGTCGACGTCGCCGGCGGCTCCGTGGGCGACGGCGTCTGGGTCGGCGCCGTCGTCGGCTCCGGCGGGGGAATCGTGGGCGACGGCGTCGCTGGTGACGCACACCCCGCCACGCCGACACTGAAGACAAGGATGAGGACGACCAACGACAAAGGAATCAGCTCACGATACACGACGACCTCCCACTCCGCGATTCTCCGACCAGCAACAAACTGATCTCGCCACACAGATCGGAACGATCCACACAATGCCACCTGTCCTACCAGGAACAGGAGGCCTGCAGTTAGGCCTAGTCTACCACAAAACGAGGGCTCGAACCGACGGCGTGGGTTGGGGTTGCTGTTGGGTTAGGTTGGAGAGGGTTGGACTTTCGTTAGAGGTCAGATGCAGGTTGAGTGCAGAGGCAAGCGATGCGGCGTCCCCCGGGGCGCCGGCTTGAGCGGAGCTCAACCGTCGCTCCGGGGACGGGGTCGGGGGCGCCTTTGATGGGGCGAGACGCCTCTGTCACATCATCATCCGCGTCCCGAGAAGCGGGGCACCCCCAGATCCTCGGCCAACCGTCGACGAATCTGAGGATCGTCGATGCTCACCGGCCGGCCGTGGAACTCGGCGGCCATCGGCGTGACCAGCCACCAGATCAACGCCGCCGGCTCCTCCGGTGGCCGAAGGACGCCCTCCTGGTGGTAGCGTTGGTACTTGTCCACCCCCGAGAACACGTCCTTCGACGTGTGGCGGATCTCCCGCTGCATCGACGTGTCGACGACGCCCGGGTAGAACGTGTGCGCGCGGATGGGGAGCTCTCGCTCGTCGAGCTCCGCCGCCAGGTTCCGCACGAAATGATCGAGGCCGGCCTTTGCCGCGCAGTAGGCGCTCCATCCCGCCACAGGATGGGTCGCGGCGCCGCTGGAGGTGAAGACCAGCACCCCGGCGCCACGATCGACCATGGCTGGGAGAAACGCCCGGACCGTGTAGAAGACGCCCGTCAGGTTGACCGCCAGATTCTTGGCCCACGCCTCCGGCTCCACCTCCCAGGTGTCGCCCACGGGCTCGATGACGCCGGCGTTGGCGACCACGATGTCGGCCGCCCCCAGGGTGTCCTCGGTCTCCCTCGCCAGCCGCCGCACCGCGTCCCAATCGGAGACGTCCGCAGGGAAAGCGCCGGCCGTTCCACCGGCCGCCTCGATCTCCTCCGCCGTCTCCTCAATCTGCGACTCGGTGCGCGCCGTGACCATCACCCTGGCGCCGGCATCGGCCAGGCGGATCGCGGCTGCTCGGCCGATGCCCCGCCCGCCCCCGGTGACGACGGCCACCTGATCGTCGAGCCGCGCCCTGGTCGGAACGCTATCCTTGGCCATCGCCGCCCCCTTTCGCGGTCTTCTTCCCCTTCCGGCATCCGCCCGTCGCCGAGGTAGAAACATCCCTCTCGACCCCCACGATCTCCAGCACTTCTTCGCCGGGGATCTCCTCCTTCTCCAAAAGGGCCTGAGCCAGGCGGTCGAGGGCGTCGCGGTGCTCCTCAAGGGTGGTGGTGGCGCGTTTGTAGGCCCGATCGAGGATCGACCGGATCTCCTCGTCGACCTCGCGAGCCGTCTGCTCGCTGTACTCCCGGCGCTGAGCGATCTCCTCGCCCAAGAAGACCTGCTCCTGGCGCCCGCCGAAGGCCAGCTGCCCCAGCTTCTCGCTCATCCCCCAGCTGAGCACCATTTTGCGAGCCAGGCTGGTCGCCTGCTGGAGATCCTGCTCCGCGCCGCTGGTCTGCGTGTTCAGCACCATGCTCTCCGATGCGCGACCGCCCATCATCACCGCCAGCCGGTCCAGCATATACTCACGTCGATAGACGTACCGCTCGCGCTCCGGCAGCTGCTGCGTCACGCCCATAGCCCTTCCACGGGGCACGATGGTCACCTTGTGGATGGGATCCGCGTGCGGCAAAACCGCTGCCAGCACAGCGTGCCCACCCTCGTGATAGGCGAGAAGCTTACACTCCTCGTCCGTCAGGGCCACGCTCTCGCGCTCCAGGCCCATCATCACCTTATCGCGCGCCTCCTCGATGTCCTCCTGCTCGACGGCGTCCTTATCCTTTCGGGCCGCCAGCAGCGCGGCCTCATTGAGCAAGTTCTCGAGATCGGCGCCGCTGAAGCCCGGAGTGCCGCGGGCCACGCGCTGCAAATCCACCTCGCCGCTCAACGTCTTGTCGCGAGCGTGGATCTCCAGGATCGCCCGGCGGTCCTTCAGCATCGGCAGGTCCACCGTGATCCGCCGGTCGAAACGACCGGGCCGGAGGAGAGCTCGATCCAGGATATCGGGGCGGTTCGTGGCGCCAACCACGATGACGTCCTGATGGGGCTCAAAGCCATCCATCTCCGCCAGGAGCTGGTTCAGCGTCTGCTCACGCTCGTCGTGCCCGCCCCCCACCCCGGCACCGCGACGGCGGCCAATCGAGTCGAGCTCGTCGATGAAGATGATACTCGGCGACGCCTCCTTGGCCTCCTCGAAGAGATCGCGCACGCGGGAGGCCCCCACGCCGACGAACATCTCCATGAAGTTCGAGCCGGTGATGCTGAAGAAAGGCACCTCGGCCTCGCCAGCCACGGCGCGGGCCAACAGCGTCTTACCGGTCCCCGGCGGCCCCACCAGGAGCACGCCCGTGGGGATCTCGCCACCCAGACGCTGGAAGCGATCCGGATCCTTCAGGAAGGCGATTATCTCCCGCAGCTCCGTCTTCGGCCCCTCCAGGCCGGCCACGTCGTCGAACGTGGTACGCTCCTTGCGCCGGTCGTACAGCTCGGCCTGGCTCTCCCGCATGGAGAAGATGGAGAGAGCGTCCTGGCCCCGGCTCCGCATCTGGCTGAAGATCAGATAGCCAAAGCCGATCAACGCGATCAGAGGGATGAAGTTGATCACCAGGTCGATAAACGAGAAGTCGGAGGGCGGCTGGGTCTCCACCTCGACCCCCTGTGATTCCAGCAGGGACAACAGCTGATCGTCCCCGAAGGAGGGCAAGTAGGTGGTGAACTGCTGGTACGTCACCGTCTCCCCGGCCTCGGTCGTCCTTTCCGCCTCCTCCCTCAACTGTCCCTCGATCGTCTCCCCGGTGACGGTGACGCGCTCGACATTGCCAGCCTGGACCTGCTGGCGAAACTCGCTGTAATCAATTCGCGTTCTATCGCTAAACTGGTCGCTCAGCGGCCCCCAAAGCACGGTGGCGAGGGCCAGCCCCATAAGCAACCAGATGATGAGCCCTCGCGAGCTACAACCGGTAAGCCTGAACCGCCGTTCCAGCGGCTGTCGTTCTTGGTCTTCGGGCCTTTCGCCCTTGCTCTGTTGACTCATAAGACGTCCTATCCCCTCAGTGTCGTTCTGTCATACGCTAGAAAGTCAAATGTCGCTCCAATCTCAGAAAGATTATACAACCTTTCCTCCAGCGCGCAAACCCCAATGCTCGCCCCCTAGAGCGTGACAACCCTTTGTCATGCCCTTGACAATGCGACGCAGTCCGTTATAATGATGACCCTGGTCAACTTTGTTCTATGGTCATAAATTTTAGAGACACAATTTGAACGATTTGTTGACACCCCAGCGCTAAACCGCTGGGGTGTGTTGAGGAGGTATGATGAGACGACGCACAATCTACGTGGTCCTCGCTCTGGTCCTCGTGGCGGCGGTAGGGGGCGTGGTGGTCTGGCGCTGGAGGGCGAGGCAGCGAGCGGGAGAGGAACCCGTCCGCGCCACCACCGTGGGGCGCCGCGACATGCTGGTGGCCGTTTCCGCCACGGGGCGGATCCAGCCGGCAGCCCGCGTCGGCCTGGCGTTCGAGACGCCCGGCCGCGTGGCAGAGGTCCTGGTGGAGGAGGGCGATCGCGTGAAGGCCGGCGATCCTCTGGCCCGGCTTGCCACCGACGAACTGGAGCTCCAAGTGGAGCAGTCCGAGGCAGGGCTCTCCGCGGCCCAATCCCAGCTGACCCAGCTGCGCACCGGCCCGCGACCGAAGGAGATTGAGCAAGCCAGAGCCAACCTGCGAGCAGCCGAGGCGCAGGTCAGCGCCGCAGCCGCCAACCGCAATCAGCTCACGGGCGGCCCTACCGAGGCCGAGATTGCATCGGCGGAAGCCCAAGTGACCCAGGCGCGGACCAACAGGGAGATCGCTCAGGACACCTATGACCTGATCGAGGAAGAGGGCACCGAGAAGGAGCAGGCCAACTACGACCTCTACACGGCCAAGCAGGAGCTTTCCGCCGCCGAGGCCAGGCTGGAGGACGTGCTGGCCGGCCCGAGCAGCGAGGAGCGGCGCGCCGCCCAGGCCAACGTCGCCTCGGCCATGGCTCAACGAGACGCCACCCAGGCCCAACTGGACGAGCTGCTGGCCGGTGCCACGGAGGAGGAGGTTGCGGAGGCCGAGGCCCAGGTGCAGCAGGCGAGGGTGGCCCTGGAGCTCGCCCAGCACGCCCTCCAAAGCGCGACGTTGCGCGCCCCCTTCGACGGGCTCGTCACCGAGATCAATATGACGCCGGGAGAGGTGCCGCCAACGCAGGAGCAGCCCGTGGTCCTGCTCGACAACTCGGCCTTTCATACCACCGTCTCCGTCGACGAGCTGGACGTATCACAGTTGGAGAAGGGCCAGGAGGTTGAGATCTCGGTCGAGGCGCTACCCGAGGCCGACGTTAGGGGCGTTGTCGAGAGCATCAGCCCCGTCGCCGGGCTTGAGACCGGCGTCGTCGCCTATGACGTGACCATCAATCTAGAGCCGACCGAGGCCCCCCTCCGGTCCGATATGACGGCCAACGCCACGGTCATCGTGGAGGAGCTGACCGACGTGCTGCAGATCCCCGCCTGGGCCGTGAGGATCGATCGCGAAACCCGCGAGACGTACGTCCATCGCAGGACAGGCGATGAGATACAACGCGTCGATGTGGAGCTGGGCGTCCGCTACGAGGGGGCCGCACAGGTGATCAGCGGCCTCTCCGCAGGCGACGAGATCGTGCGCCTTGAGGACGGCTCCTCCTTCGGTTTCGGTTCACAGTAGAGGGTGATGATAGGGATGAATAGAAAGATACTTTACGCAATCCTAGGCCTCGTCATCGTCGGCGTCGTCGCCGGCGGTCTGATCTGGCGATCCCGCCAACGAGGGACTCAGGCCGAGGATGAGCTGCGGACCGCGGTCGTCGAACGCGGGGCGCTGGACGTCGTCGTCTCCGCCAGCGGCAGGATCGAGCCTGTGCAGCAGGTTGACCTGGCCTTCGAGACCGGCGGGCAGGTCGTCGAGGCGCCGGTCAAGGCCGGCGATCAGGTCCAGGAAGGCGATCTGTTGGCCAGCCTCGACCGGGAGCGGTTGAAGCTCCAGGTGGACCAGGCCGAGGCGAGCGTGGCCCTGGCCGAGGCACAGCTGGCAAAACTCAAGGCCGGTGCGCCGTCGGAGCAAGTTGAGGCCAGCGAGGCCAACGTTCGCGCCGCCGACGCTCAGGCGGACGCCGCGGCCGCCGAGCGGGATCAAGTGGCGAGCGGGGCCGGGCAAGCGGACATCGCCGCTGCCGAGGCCGAGGTCGCCTCGGCGCTCACGCAGCGGAAGAAGGCCTACGATTTTCACGAACAGACCCTGGAGTGCTTCACCATCGAACGATCGGCCGGCGACGTCATCAACATCGGGGATGGCCAGGTGATCACGCTGACGGAGGACTTCAAGAGGACCTTCTGCCCACTTCTGGGCGTTCCTGAGGAGCAGGCCCGCTACCGCCTCGAGGCCGCCGATGAGGCCCTGGAGGCAGCACGGGCGCGCCTCGATCAGACCAAGGCCGGCGCCGACCAGGATCAGCTGAGCGCAGCTCAGGCGAACGTGGCCGCTGCCGCGGCCCAACGGGATGCCGCGCAGGCCCAGCTCGATCTGCTCCTCGAGGGCGCGACCAGCGAGCAAGTCGCGGCTGCCGAGTCCAGCGTCGAACAGGCCCAGGCCTCCCTCCGGCAGGCGGAGCTGGCCATGGAACAGGCCGTCTTGGAAGCCCCCCTTGATGGAACCGTCGCTGCCGTCGACGTCACCGTCGGGCAGCAGGCCACCCCGGGCTTCCCCGTCGTCACGCTCGTCGACCTCTCCCAATTCCACGTCACCATCGCCGTCGACGAGCTGGACGTAGCCCAACTGGCGGTCGGGCAGCCGGCTCGCCTCTCCTTCGACGCGCTGCCCAACACCGCCGTCACCGGCACCGTCAGGCAGATCGCCGAGGCGTCGGCCCTGGACGAAGGGGTGGTCACTTACGACGTGCGGATCGATCTGGCGCCCAGCGACGCGCCGATCCGGGTCGATATGACGACCAGCGCCACCATCATCGTCGAGGAGATCAGCGACACGTTGAAGATCCCCACCTGGGCGGTCCACATCGACCGCGAGACGGGCCAGTACTACGTGCGACGACGGACCGGAGACGGCATCGAGCGCGTGGACGTCAAGCTGGGCGTGAGACAGGAGGGCATCGCACAGGTTCTCGACGGCCTGTCGGCCGGCGACGAGGTCGTGCGATCCCCCGAGTCCGCTCAGTTCGATTTTGAGTCAGGATTTGGCGAATGAACGATATGGAAACACCCGTTATAGAGCTACGCGATATCACCAAGGTCTATCAAATGGGCGAGGTAAAGGTCCACGCCCTGCGTGGCGCCTCGCTGAAGGTGCAGCCAGGGGAGATCCTCACCATCATGGGCCCCTCGGGATCGGGCAAGTCGACGATGATGAACATCATCGGCTGCCTGGATCAGCCGACCGCGGGGGCGTATCTCCTCGAGGGCGACGACGTCGGTCACCTGCACGACGACGAGCTGGCCGCTATCCGCAACCGCCGCATCGGCTTCGTCTTCCAGACCTTCAACCTCCTGGCGAGGACCAGCGCGCTACAGAACGTCACCCTGCCCCTGATCTACGCGGGCGTGGGACGCTCGGAGCGACGGGCCAAAGCGAGGGAGGCGCTGGAGGCCGTCGGGCTGGGCCACCGGCTGGATCACCTGCCCACCGAGCTTTCGGGCGGCCAGCAGCAGCGCGTGGCCATCGCCCGCGCTCTGGTCCACAGCCCCTCCATCATCCTGGCCGACGAGCCGACCGGCAACCTGGACAGCAAGTCCGGCGCGGAGGTCATGGCCGTCCTCCAGGGTCTCAACCGAGAGCGCGGCATGACGGTCGTCCTGGTCACCCACGACCCCGTCATCGCGCGCCACACAGAGCGCATCGTCCACCTCCACGACGGCGAGATCACGGGCAACGAGGTCGTCGACGACCCGCTGGTCGCCGAGCCCGATCGCGTCGAGATCGATGAGGTTCAGCCTATGGATCGCCGCGTGGCCGACGACGAGGCCCGGGCCAGCCTGGGGGATCAACCCTCTGTGCTGGAGCCGGAAGCGGTGGGAGGAGGGGAGGTAGCATGAGCTTCGTGGAGAGCGTCCGCATCGCCCTACGCGCCCTGACGGCTAACAAACTCCGCTCCGCCCTGACCATGCTGGGCATCATCATCGGCGTCGGCGCCGTCATCGCCCTCATGTCGGCCGGGGAGGGCGTCTCCGTCTACGTCGAGGAGCAGTTCCGCGGCTTCGGCTCCAACCTGCTCTTCGTCATCCCCGGGGGCCAGGATCAAGCCTTTTCCGGCCAGCCGGGCACCATCGTGGGCGCCGCCTCGCTGACCAACGACGACGTCGAGGCGCTGCGCGACCCCGTGCGCGCTCCGGACGTGGTCGCCGTCTCCCCCGCCGTGATGCAGACCACGCTGGTCAGCACCGCCAAGGAGGAGATGGTCACCACGGTGGAAGGGGTAGCGCCTGATTACGCCACCATCCGCAAGTGGTACCCGGTGGCCGGCGAGTTCGTTCGCCAATCCGATATGGAGGCCCGTTCCCGCGTGGCCATGCTGGGCCAGGATGTGGTCGAGGAACTCTTCCCCGACAACCCCTTCCCGCTGGGAGAGACGATCAAGATCAACGACGTCCTCTTCCGCGTCATCGGCATCATGGAGGAGAAGGGCGGTTCGTCCTTCGGCAGCCAGGACGAGGTCGTCTTCGTGCCCCTGACCACTATGCAGACCCGGCTCGTCTCCATGCGCAGCGCGTCCGGCGAGTTGGAGGTCTCCCAGATCGTCGTCGAGGCCTCCAGCAAGGACCGCATCGACGCCGCCTCGCAGCAGGTGGCCACCATCCTGCGGGATCAGCACGAGATCGACTTCAGCGAGGAGGACGACTTCACCATCTTCAGCCAGGAGGACGTGATCAACGTCTTCGGCAACATCACCAACGTCCTCACCACCTTCTTGGGGGCCATCGCCGGTATCAGCCTGCTGGTCGGCGGCATCGGCATCATGAACATCATGCTGGTGTCGGTGACGGAGCGCACCCGCGAGATCGGGCTGCGCAAGGCCGTGGGAGCCCGCCGCAGCGACATCCTCTGGCAGTTCCTGCTGGAGGCCATGACCCTCTCGGTGGTGGGTGGCCTGATCGGGATCGGCCTTGGCGCCGTAGGGGCGTCGATCATCTCCAGCCTGATCGAGGGCTTCGAGGCCGTGGTCACGCCGCAGGCCGTGATCCTGGCGACAACCTTCTCGGCCGCCGTGGGGCTGATCTTCGGCGTCTATCCGGCGCGGCGCGCCTCGCTGCTTAACCCCATCGAGGCCCTGCGCTACGAATGATCATAGGGCAGTCCCCGCCTGTTCCTACCATAGGCCATCCCCCATCTGCTCCTACCGTGGGGCCCTTCCCCCCCGCTCCTACGGTAGGGCCTTCCCCTCCCGCTCCCACGGCGGGGCCCTTCCCTCCTGCTCCCACGGCGGGGCCCTCCCCTCCCGCTCCCAGCGGATCCGTGATCCGCGACGTTGCATCCGAGATCGCCCACTGGCGGACTCAGTCAGCACGTAACGGAGAAGCCCTCCGACGTGCGTGACCCTGCCACCACCCGCGCAGAGCGCCTGCGGGCCGACCTCTTCCTGCTCCTGGTGGCCGTGGTCTGGGGCAGCGCCTTCGTGGGGCAGCGGCTGGGCATGGAGCAAGTGGGACCCTTCGCCTTCAACGCCGCCCGCTTCGCCGTCGGCGCCCTCACCCTGGGCCCCATCATCGGCTGGCAGCGCCTGCGTGCCATGCCGCGAGGGGAGCTGCGCCGCGGCGCCCTCCTCGGCCTCCTCCTCTTCGGCGCGGCCTCCCTCCAGCAGATCGGCCTGATCTGGACCACGGCCGGCAAGGCCGGCTTCATCACCGGGCTCTACGTCGTCATCGTGCCCCTCCTCTTGGCCGCCCTATGGCAAGAGTGGAGCACCTGGAGCAGCTGGCTGGGTGCCGCCCTGGCGACCGCGGGCCTCTTTCTCTTGAGCGTCCAGATCTCTCGGACCGACCTCCGCCTCGCGCCGGGGGACGGCTGGGTGCTGGGCAGCGCCGTCGTCTGGGCCCTCCACGTCATCGCCATCGGGCGCATCGCGCCGGGACGCGATCCCCTGCGGCTGGCCCTGGTCCAGTTCGTCGTCTGCGCCCTGCTCAGCGTCCCGGTCTCGCTGCTGCTGGAGCCGGGCAGCTGGGCCGGCCTCCTGCTGGCCGCCCCGGCCGTCCTCTACACCGGCGTCCTCTCCATCGGCCTGGGCTACACGGGCCAGGTGGTGGCCCAGCGCCACACCACACCGGCCCACGCCGCCATCATCCTCAGCCTGGAGTCCCTCTTCGCCGCCCTCTTCGGCTGGCTCGTCCTGGGGGAGGCCCTCTCGCCACCGCAGCTGGCCGGCTGTGGGCTGATGCTGACGGGGATGCTCCTGGCGCAGGTGCCGGTCAAGCGCCGCGAGGCTTAGGGATTCCGCCAAGCTTCTGGCAAGCGGAAGGCGATGGTCTGAGCAGAACCCGCGCCGTCTGGAAAAGCTCAGCCGAACAAGCCTCTCTATTCCCCGCTTTCCTGAGTGCATTCGGACGCCCTCGAGGATGCTCATCAGCATAGGCCGTCAGCTCTCCCGGTCACTCCGGCATCGAGAACACGACCAGGGAGCCCAAACGCGATGAGCCCGGCGCCCCAGGAGCCAGTTTGACGTCAGACGCAGCCCATGTACAATCAGTTGATGATACCCTTCAACTTCAGGCTCTTCTTTCGACTCACCTATCTCTCCTGGTTCCAATCCAAGGGGTCCCAGGCCCGGTTGACCAAGAAACGGGTGCTCTTCCTTCTGGGCTTCTACACCGTCTTCCTTCCCGTCCAGCTCGTCAATGGTTTTTTCTTCCTGCTCGACTATGTCCTCTTCCCTGGCTTTAGGCAAGTGGAGGTCAGAGAGCCCGTCTTCATCGTGGGCAACCCGCGCAGCGGATCCACGCACCTCCTGCGGGTCCTGGCGCAGGACCAGGAGACGTTCGCCTCTGCCAAGCTTTGGGAGCTTCTGCTGGCGCCCTCCATCACCCAAAGGAAGATCGTAGGAGCGTTGGCGGTGCTCGACCGACACCTGGGGGGACTGCTCCGAAGCTGGCTGTTCGACTGGCAGGAACGCGCGTTTCGAGAGGCAGGCACGTACCATAAGATACGGCTTCAGGAGCCCGATGAGGACGAGTTGAGTCTGCTGCCCATCTTCTCCGCCATCCATCTGGCGTTCCCCTTTCCCTTCCTGGACGAGTTTGCCCGCTACATCTACTTCGACCTGAGGGTGCCTTCAGACGAGCGCAAGCGCTTCATAGCCTTCTACAGACGATCTATGCAGCGCACGCTCTATCTGCGCGGCCCCACGAAACGCTTCCTCTCCAAGACGCCGGCCAACAGCGGCCGGGTAGGCACCCTGCGCGACGCGTTCCCCGACGCCAGGTTCATCTACACCAACCGCGACCCCGCTTCAGTCGTGCCCTCAACCTTGAGTCTCTTCTCGTTCCAGTGGAGCGTCTTCTGCGATCCGCTGGAGGCGTACCCCTTCCGCGAGGACATGCTGGCGATGACGAAGCACTGGTACCGGTACACCATCCAACGCCTGGAACAGATGCCCACTGATAGCTATGCGATGGTCATGTACGACGACCTGACCCGCGATCTGAGACAGACGGTCACCGAGATCTACGCTGAGTTTGGCTTCGACATCAGCCCGGCTTACGCCCAGGCGCTAGAAGAGGAGGTACGAAAAGCCAACCAGTACACGAGCCGGCACCAGTATTCGCTTCAGGAGATGGGACTGAGTCGGGAGCGAATAGAAGCTGAGTATCGGGATGTCTACGACCGCTTTGCTTTCGGGACGAGCGACGAGAACGCAACATAGGGCGCAGACAGACCAGCTGCGGGCCTCAGCCTCCCATCGCCCTGGGCTCCACAAGCCAGGTGGTGACCCGGCGACACTGCAAGCCAGCCCACGCCGCCATCATCCTCAGCCGGGACTCCCTCTTCGCCGACCTCTCCGACTGGCTCGTCCTGGGGGAGGCCCTCTCGCCGCCGCAGCTGGCGGTCAAGCGCCGTGGGCCCACGGATCAGGGTGCGTTGCACGTCGCCCGTGCGACGCACCTCGAGCGGCAGCGAGCAGCACCAACCGACCAACGAATGGAGAACGAACAAACGAACACACTG
>CAZEQC010000104.1:0-12257 GCA_964514285.1 uncultured Anaerolineales bacterium
ACTCCGTGGCCAGCTCGGGGATCACCTCGCTGGTCTCGTCGTCGAAGTCGGTGAGACCCAGGAACAGCATCTCGTCGACCTGGACGGACGTGGTGTCGGTGCTCAGCGCGGGGTCAACCTGCGGCGGCTCGGTGCCCAGGTTCCAGTTGAGCGTGACGGGCTTCTCTTCGGGTGGCGCCTCGGTCGGTTCCGCCGTGACCTCGACGACCTCGGTGACGACCTCCGTCACGACGACTTCCTCGCCCTCCTTCTCGACGATCTTGGTGACCTCTTTCTCGACCACCTCGGGCGTCGGCTGCGCACAAGCGGACAGCAGAACGCTTCCGATCACCACGACCGCTAGTGCGATCGACCACTTCTTCTTAAGCATGTTGTTCTCCTCCTCTTACGTGAATCTTCCCATCCATACGGATTGGTTCCGGTACGGCTGCGTGTCGTCTATTCCTCTCATCCTTCCCAGCGCATCACCTCCTTTCAGGTCCGCCCACAAGGGGCCGAGCCGTATAGTGCCGCTCACAGTGGAGATCTCAAGACCTCCCCTATCGGCGACCAGCGCAACTCGGATGATTGCCAACAATGGCCGATCATCGGCGGCCGAGTTATCGGCTATCGAATCTCAGCCTTACCCTCCTGTTCGACCACGTGACAGGCGCAGAAATGGCCCGGTTCAACCTCAATCAGATCGGGATGGGTCTCGAAGCAGACGTCCCGCGCCGCTGGACAACGTGTGCTGAAGTTGCATCCCTTCGGCGGATTCGAAGGACTTGGAATGTCCCCCTCTAGGATAACGCGCCGCCGCTCCTCCTCCACCACCGGATCCGGCACCGGCACGGCCGACATCAAGGCCTGCGTGTACGGATTAAGAGGGTTCATATACAGCTCGTCGCGGTCGGTCAGCTCCATGATCTTGCCCAAGTACATCACCGCCACACGATCGCTGATGTGCCTCACCATGCTCAGGTCGTGGGCGATGAAGAGGTAGGTCAACCCCATGCGGTCCTGCAGGTCCTCCAGCAGGTTGACCACCTGGGCCTGGATGGAGACGTCCAGCGAGGAAATCGGCTCGTCGCAGACGATCAAATCCGGATTCAGAGCTAGCGCTCGAGCGATGCCGATACGCTGCCGCTGTCCCCCAGAGAACTCGTGAGGATAGCGGTTCACGAAATAGGGATTCAGCCCCACCAGGCGCAGCAGCTCCTGCACCCGCTCCCGTTTCTCCTTCCCTCGCGCCACCCGGTGCACCTCCAGCGGCTCCCCGACGATCCCACCCACCGTCATGCGCGGGTTCAAGGATGCGTACGGGTCCTGAAAGATAATCTGCATACGCTGTCGGGTCTCTCGGAGCTCGCTGGCCGACAACTGCGCCAGGTCTCTGTCCTCAAACAAGATCTCTCCGTCCGTTGGCTCGTAGAGGCGCAGCATCGTCCGACCGACGGTCGTCTTTCCACTGCCACTCTCGCCCACCAGCCCCAGGGTCTCGCCTTGATAGATGTTGAAACTGACGTCATCGACCGCCTTGACGTCGCCCACGTGGCGCTGGAACACACCACGGGTGATCGGGAAGTACTTCTTCAGGTTTCTTACCTGAACCAACGCTCCATTCCGCTCTGCCATTACCCCGTCCTCCCTGCCACGTATTCCCACCGCCAGCACGCCACGGTGCGACCTGGTTGATCCGTCTCCTCCAACGGCGGCATCTCCTCCACGCAGTGATCCTCAGCATAGGCACACCGGTCCGCAAACGGGCAGCCCGGCGGCAGCACGAGCAGATCCGGTGGCAGGCCGGGCACCGACGTCAACTTCGTCCCCGGTGCCTCGTCTAGTCGTGGCAGCGACCCCAGCAGCCCGATGGTGTACGGATGCCGCGGACTGGCGTAGATGTCCTTTACCGGCCCACGTTCCACAATGTAGCCCGCGTACATCACATTGACGGTCTCCGCTAGCCCCGCCACCACGCCCAGGTCGTGGGTGATCCACATCACGGCCATCCCCAATCGATCCTGCAGCCGCTTGACCAAATCCATAATCTGAGCCTGGATGGTGACGTCTAGCGCCGTCGTCGGCTCGTCCGCGATCAGCAACTGTGGGTTACACGACAGCGCCATAGCGATCATCGCTCGCTGCCGCATCCCGCCGGAGAACTGATGGGGGTAGTCGTCCAGGCGCTGATGGGCGTCGGGGATGCCCACCATGTCCAAGAGCTCCGCCGCCCGATTCTCGGCTGCCTTGTCCCCCATGCCCTGATGGAGCTTGAGAGCCTCCACGATCTGGAACCCGACCGTGTGCACCGGGTTCAACGACGTCATAGGATCCTGGAAGACCATAGCGATCTCCGCGCCGCGCACGTGTCGCATCTCGCGCTCGCTGATCTTCATCAGATCTCGCCCGGCGAAGTTGATCTCCCCATCCTCGATCTTCCCTGGGGGGCTGGGGATAAGGCGCATAATGGAGAGAGCGTGCACCGTCTTCCCGCAGCCACTCTCCCCCACCACACCCAAGGTCTCGCCCTCCTCCAGGGTATACGAGACACCATTGACGGCGTGTACTGTACCGTCGTCAGTGTAGAAGCGAGTCACGAGGTTTCTGAGATCGAGAAGGATGTTGCCGTCTCGACCTCCCTGATGATTAGTCATATAACTCCCCTTCATCCATAATGACGGACCACGAGATCCGGCCACGTTCGAGAACAACCCCACATCTTCGAAGCGTCTCTGCCTCCGGGAGCTGTCGAAAACGCGAAGACATCCTCGAACATCTAGATATCCACACGTCCATCTGATTCATCTCGACCTTTGATTATAGCACACCCAGTGTGTATCGCAAAACATGCTCTCGAAAGCAGATAACATGCCGTTAACAAACGGCATACGGCCAAACGACACGAGCTTCGTTAAACCGCTTGACCGAGCAGCAAGGGCAAGTCATTTTGATACATCAGCAGGCAAAGGTACGTCTCCCGCATCCGGCTCAGCTCTCCACCGTCGCAGTAGACAACCTCCGTTGATGGCCCAACAACGGTCTCCAGGAGCCATCGCGTCGCGGTTTTGCCGGCTACACGAAGTCCAGGCCACCACGCCCTTCCGTTCCTCTCAGCCTTTCGCTGGAAACGCTCATCGATTCGCTTCCACGTCCTTGATGGTGGCGTGACACCGGCCACGCTCTCACGCAAGGCCCAGCTGATCATGACGCCGAGCTGATCCCGAAACCTTCTCTCAGACCTGTCACGTGAAGTCATAAACCACCTCGGATAACACCCCTCCCTCCTGTTCCACGACGACGTTCCTCAACTTCTCGCGGGCATAGTAGAGACGCGATTTTACTGTGCCCTCGGGGACGCCGAGGGCATAAGCCACCTCGCTGACGCTCAATCCCTCCAGATAGTAGAGGACCACCACCACACGGTGTGAATCGGGCAGGCCATCGATTGCTCGACGCAGATGGGCACGCTGCTCCCGGCTCTCGGTCACCGTCTCAGGGTCGCGCCAGGAGGGGGCCTTCAAGCGCTCAATGGCGTCCTGGAAGCAATGGACCCACCGCTTCGCCCTATTCGTCCACGTGTAACAGAGGTTCACCGTAATACGATAGAGCCAAGGCTCAAACGGTTGTGTTTGATCGAAACTGTCGGCGTAGCGATGGACGCGCAGGAAGACCTCTTGCAAGATGTCCTCCGCCATCCGTTCATCGTGCGTGATCGCGGTCGCCGTTCGATAGACCTGGGTCTGATAACGCTCATACAACTCGCCCAGGGCATCAATATCGCCGTCACGCACACGAGCGACAAGCAGACCGTCCTCCTGCTCGGCAGGCAACGACTTCTTCTTGTGATACTTTACCATCATGTGTATACTCTCGAGCCCTTCCTGTGGTTCATCTGATTCGGCCGAATCCCCTAGCCTAGGAGCGTGACAGGCCTATGTGGCCCTTCACGACGGCTGCTCTGCAGGTCGCCAGAATAAGGTAGCATCAACGTCGATCCTGCTCGACAAACAGATGCACTCTGTCTTCGGCGATTGTAGCACCGAGTCAGGGTCCCCGCAAGAACTGGGAGCAGTTGAACTGGAACCCTGGATGGTTTTCGCTGACAGGAGACCGACGAAGAAAGGCTGGCAGGCATCATCAGAGCCCCCTGTCCTGAAGACGGAAGCACAACGGAGGCAGGTCAAATCCCCAGGCCAGCCGAGCCGCCAGGGGCGCTTAGGCAACGGGTCTTGGCAGACCTGGCATCACACGTCTCTAAGCCGCGGCTGGAACACGCGCTCCAAGGCAGTTCCCAACAGGACGAAGGCGAAGGCGATGACGAAGAGCAGAGCGAGGCGTTGCCAAAGACGCTGAGCAGAACAGTGACGCCAAGAATAGCCCAGAAGCTCTTCGAATAGAGTGTGTAGACCATAATGCTGACAGGAAGGAACGGAACGATGACCTCCTGCCAGAAACCAACGAAGATCAAGGCGAAGCTGGTGACAAGGCTGGGAAGGAGAGGACTGAGGATCTAACGGCGCTCCAGCACCCGAGGAGATAGTCCCTCGAGTCGATGTTCAGCTGTCTGGACATGCTTGTCTCTTTGCTTTCGTTGAGATGTCGTTGTTTGGCACGGAAGCAGAGGGCGAAGACAGCTACGACATGGGCTCTGCGCCGGCGTTACCCAAGAAGTGACCTATGATGACGCCGATGCCCAGCAGTGTGACCAAGAAGATGATGAAGCCAGGCAGCCACCAGCCCAGCAAGCCAACCGTCGTCCCCACCAGGATAGATCCGGCGAGGGCGCCCATCGCACGAGCCACCCGCCGCCTTTGCTTCGGATGCGAGTCGCTGGCCCGGAGCCACAGCAGGAGACCACCCGCCATACAGAGTAAGGCAGCTCCGAAGCCCAACCCGAAGACCTGCTCACCGGTCAAGAATGGTACGCTCACCACGAGGATGCCGCAGGTTCCCTGTCGAGAGGGAAGCGGGTACCTCCCGCGCAGGACTACCTTGACGAGGATGAATCGCTCGAAGGCTGCATCGTCCGCGGTCACCTCCCACGCCAGCTGCTGTCGCTCACCCGGGTTGAGGGAGACGCTCCTGTTCACCTCCCTCATCAGGGTGACGTAGCCGTCCGTGATGTGCGCCTGCACGTACCGCTCGGTCGACCTATCGAGAGGGTTGAACAGTGATGCGGTTACCGTACCCGTCTCCGCCTCGGTGATCATGACGGGACAGCGCAAGCTTCGCAGGGGAGCCTCCTGCTGCAGACCGGGGTTGAAGAGCACGGCCTCGAAATCGGCCCACACAGTGGCGCCGAAGAGGCCCATCCCGAGAAGCAGACCGACGAAGAACAGGAAGATGCCCAAAGAGCGAAAAAATCCCTTGGGCACCTTCACACCACCGACCATCACCCATCACTTCTTGTTGATGCCGGCGTACATTGCGGTGCCGATGACGCCCAGCAACAATCCGCTGACTGAAGCAGCGTGAGAGAGAAAGCTAAACGCGAAACTGGTCTCCACAACGCCAATCACCATCAACAAAGGACCCACAAATCCAAATAGCACCAGAAGGAAACCGATAAGTATAAGCCTCACAGGCCGTGCGCGTCCCATAGAATCCTCCAACTAGATCTCACTACCCGCTGCTCCACCTCACCCCGAGGGATCGGGACTTGGGAGTAGAGACGTAGGCTTAGCGATCCACCCGCCATTCAGTACGACTAACGGTGCAGCCAACACGCTGCGAAGTGTTCCGGATCTGGTTCAAAGTCAGGCGGCTCCTCCACGTCACACAGGCCCTCCATCATATGAGGGCACCGCGGGTGGAAACGACATCCGGAGGGAGGGTTGACCAGACTGGGCGGCTCTCCGGGCGGGACCTCCTTCTGAGTGAGGGCGTTCCGATAGTCTGGATCCGGGGTGGCCGCCAGCAGAGCCTCAGTATACGGATGGAGCGGATTGGCCAACAGATCGTTCACCCGGGACCGCTCCACGAGCTTGCCAGCGTACATCACGAAGATGTACTCCGAGAAGTACCTCACCGTCGAAAGATCGTGGGTGATGTAGATAACGGCCAGGTCGTGGGAAGCCTGTAACCCCTGCAGCAGGCGCAGGATCTCCACCCGCACCGACGCATCGAGCATAGAGACGGGCTCATCGGCCACGATCAGACGTGGTTCGAGAATCATAGCTCGGGCAATCACGACCCGCTGCTGCTGCCCCCCGCTCAACATATGCGGGAACTTATCCACATAATCCTCAATGGGCGTCAGCTTGACCTCCGCCATGACGTCGCGAACGCGCTGTTCCCGTTGCTGGCTATCCCTGACGCCGTGGATCTTCATCGGTTCCTCGAGAATGCCCTGCACGTCCATAAAGGGAGGCAGTGCTCCATAGGGATCCTGCTGGACGTAGCCCACGGCGGAGCGGTAGGTGCGCATCTCCTGGGTCCCAAAGGCCTCGACCTCGCTCCCCGCGAAGGAGACCTCGCCATCCGTCGGCTCATAAAGCCCCAGAATCGTCTTCATCAACGTGGTCTTCCCGCAGCCGCTCTCGCCGACGATGCCGATCGCTTCCCCTCGATGAAGATCAAAGTTCACGCCGTCCACGGCATGCACGTACCCAGCATGCAGGAACCCCCAGCGCTTCAACTCAAACCAGACGCGCAGATCCCTGACCGAAAGGAGCGCTCCGTCCTTCCTCTCACGCCCAACCTCCGAGAGGGATACACGGTCTGAAGATTCTCTTCTTTTTACGTCAACGGACATCCTTGACTCCTAGCTTCACGCGTATAACCAGCACTTGACCTGATGCCCCTTTTCGTCTATCACAGGGGGCTCCTCCACACACTTCTCAAACCGGGATGGACAACGATCGGCAAACCGACAGCCCGACGGGGGGCCGAGCAGGCTGGGGGGATGACCGGTGATGAACGTCGGCTCCTGTTCCACCTTCAATCTCGGTACGCTGGCCATCAGCATCCTTGAGTAGGGGTGAAGAGGATCGGTGAAGAAGCGGCGAGCATCGCTCATCTCCACGATCTGTCCGGCGTACATCACCGCCACCCGGTCCGCCAGCTCACTGGACGTCGCAATGTCGTGGGTGATCAGGATGAAGCTGACCTCCAGATCGTTCTTAATGCGCTTGAGGACGTTGAAGATATTCGCTTGGGTGAGCACGTCCAGGGCTGACGTGGGCTCATCAAGGAAGACCATCTCGGGCATGGTCACCAAGGCCATAGCCAGGGCGGCACGCTGCCGCATGCCGCCACTGAGCTCGAACGCATAGCGGCTCAGGAAATCGACCGGCACACCCACGTGCTGGAACATCCTGCGGGCCTGGTCGAGGGCCTCATCTTTGTCCGCCAGGTAATGAGCCGTCATCGGCTCCGCCACCTGCTCACCCACCCTGAGAACAGGGTTCAGGGCATTCATCGCGGCCTGTGGCACCATCGACATCTTAACCCACCGGATGTTCCGACGGAACTCCTCATCCCCGAGGCTCATCACATCGGTTTCGTCCAGATAGACGTGACCCGAGTAGGTGTCCACATTCCGAGGCAGAAGGCGCAGGACAGCTCTGGCGAGCGAGGTCTTCCCACAACCGGATTCACCCAGCACCACGACCGCCTCATTGCGGCCAAGCTTGAAATCCACGCCATCGACGGCCTGGACGACGCCCTGTCGGGTACGGAAGTAGAGCCGCAAGTCTTCGATGCGCAGCAGTGTGTTGTTCTGTGACATCGGTGCTACATACCTCTCAGTCTAGGGTTGAAGATACGATCGAGGGAGAAGCCCAACAGCGAGAAGGCCAGTCCGGTCAACATCAAGAGGAACGATGGCTCGAGCATCCAGTAGTAGTTGCCCTGGTACAAGGCGCCGTTGAATCTCGCGTCGTTGATCACCTTGCCCCAGGTGGGCAGGATGGGATCACCCAGCCCCAGCAGGGCGAGGGCCGCCTCCGTAAACACGAAGCTGGGCACCAGCGTGACCAGATTAGGAAGCAGTGTGGGGATGATGCGCGGGATCAGATAGCGGAAGATCAAGCGCGCATCGCTGGCCCCGTAGGCCTGAGCCGCCTCGATATAGGGGGACTCCTTCACCTGCAGGAAGATCGCCCGGTAGGTCTTGATCCCGCCGCCGAAGATGTACAGCGCAATCAGAACCCCCAGCATCAACCAGATGCTCCTGGAGTAGAAGGTGCCGACCATCACCAGGATAGGAAGAGTGGGAAGGATCAGGTTCACCTCAGTGATGCGCTGAATCACACCATCCACCCAGCCGCCAAACCAGGTGCCTACCCCGGCGATGATCATGGTGGTCAGGCTGGTGCCAACAGCGGCCAAGAGCCCGAAAGCGAGGGCGATAGGCGTTCCCCACAGCAGCGCCACCGACAGGTCACGCCGACGATGGTCCGTTCCCGCCAAGCCGTGCACCTGCCCATACATCACCAACTCCGCGTCCACGTCAGCCTCGGGTTCAAACACCTTGGCGCTGACGTTCATCGTATACGTGCCTTGGACCAGCTGCAAGGCGTCCGCCGTGGGGTCGGCCACAAAGAGAGCCTCGTGGGCTGAAAGATCGGTGCGCAGCCGGCGCTCAAGCGTATCATCCTGGGAGATGCGGTAGGTTGTCGAAGACGAGTCGAGAGCCATTGACCCAATCCGGATCTCTCTCCCATCCGGCGTCAGCCACGTCAGTGAGACGTGGGGCTGTTTCTCCTCGTACTTGGCGTCGAAGAAGAGGGTGATCTCCTGAGGGAAGTCGTAATAGGGATAATCGAAGTCGAACGAAAAGTCGATATCCGTTGTCTCCTCCGTCACGACCTCCCGGGTCTTCTGCACCGTCTCATCCTTGCTGTCGATGACCACGGTGGCTGGGAGATCCCTTCTCCTGAAAAGATTGATCCATGTAGGGGCCGCGGTCTTTGGGTTTTTCGCCCAGACGTTCTCACCCCCACGCCACAGCCGGATCGCCTCGCTGTACGGCATACTGACCACGGCGTAGATCGAGACACCGATCAGCCCTAAGATGATAATCAGCCCAATGATGGCTGTCGGGTACCGCAAAAGCTCACGAAGATTCTTCATCGTGTCCTGTCCTCTCCACCAATTCGCACCCTGGGATCGACCAGAGCGTAGATAATGTCCAAAAAGAAGACCGTCACGGCCAGAAGATAGGCGAAGATCACCTGTGAACCGACGATCACCGGTGTATCGTAAAGGCCGATAGCTTGGAAGAGCGTGCGTCCGAGCCCGGGCCAATTGAAGACGGTCTCTAGAATCGTAGCCCCCATCCAGACGTAGATCAGGAGCAGGGCAAACTGGGTGATGATCGTCGGGAGCACCGGCCTGAGCACGTAGCGGCGCTCGATGTCCCGGTCGGAGAGCCCCTTGGCCTTGGCCATCTCCACGTAGTCCTCGCTGGAGTAGATCAAGAAGAAAGTGCGGAAGTTGTAGGCCTGGAGGAAGATCGAGCTGATGACAATGGCCGAGGCCGGCAGGATCAAGTGCTCCAGCAGGCTAAGCACATACATCGCCGTCGACTCCGGCGGCGGCGCGTCCACCATGCCCCCGAAGGGAAGCAGGCGCAGCACGGCAGCAAAGATAAGGATCAAGAAAAGGCCGTAGAACCATGCAGGGGCAGAGGAGGTCGGCGCCAGGGCGATAACCAGCTTGTCAAGAGGACTGCCGTATTTCCTGGACAGAAAGAGCCCTAAGAAAAGGGCGACGAGGAAAAGCGTGATATTCGCCGCCCCCCACAAGAGGAGGGTCGGTGGAAGCCGTTCCAAGAGGATCAGCCGCACCAACTTCGAGCCACTGTCGCTGACCATGTCCGTGGCAAACCCAAGGTCGAGCGTGATCGCGTTCCTCAGAAAGGCGAAACTCCGGATGATGAAGGGTCTGTCCAGCCCCTGACGTTTCACCTCTAGCGCCACCCGCTCCTCGATCAGATCCCGCTTCTCCGCAGCCGTCATGTCGCGCATCTCCGGGCTCTCGTCGGCGAAGACGGCTATCGACACTTGCTCGCGAATGGAGCCCTTGCGGATCTCGTCCACGTAGCCGCCCATGTTGGCGACCAGTACCACCAGGTAGATGCCAACGACGACGGTGAAGAAAAGCACCACCAGCCTGACACCCGCGTACTTGGCGACTCGAGCGGCCGTGCTGGAACCGGACCGCCCTTTCTCTCGGGCTTCTCCCTTCGCGCCCATCGTCAATGTTGCATCGCTCATACACCTTCTCGCTTTCTATTGCTTGACAGGGCGGGGGGGCGAGCAAGGCTCGCCCCCCGCCCTTCGTACGTCATCGTCTAGGCCATCCCGGGGAGATGTGCGTCGTCCCCCCGAGATCGTTGGTCAGCGCCTACTGCGTCACGAACTGGATCGTCTCGCGGACCGGGACGAGGGCGCGGTCGGAGACCATGATCGCCGCCAGCTCGTTGGAGCCGGCCTCCAGCTCGCCCGTCATGTCCCCGGTCAGGGTGACCTGCCAGTAGCCGTCCTCAACCGCTTCGGCGTCGCCCGTGAAGGCCAGCGCTCCGGTGGCGTCGAAGACGAGGAACTTGGCCTGGCCCATATCGTCCACCGGATACGGGACATCCTCCGCCAGATCGACGAAGACGTCGAAGACCGCCTCCTCGCCGATGGCCACCTCACCCGGGCCGTCCACGACGACCTGCGGGACCGGCGCGCCGCCCGTGAAGCGGGCCCATCTGGCTGCCGAGTCCGGGTAGTTCGGGTTCTGCTGCAGGATAAGGGTGCCCTCCACCGGGAAGGCCCTCTGCAGGAAGAGCGGGCCGGTGCTGATCCAGAAGTGATTGTAGCGGCGGTACCACTCCTGCAGATTCGCATACCGGGCCTCCGCCTCTTCGGCACTGATGTAGTCGCCCAGCGTCGGCTCGTAGGGGATGATCACCTCTTCTTGGACCGTGTCGAGGTTCCCCTTCAGAATCTCCAGGGTGGGCCCGCCGATGTAGTTCATCCACTCAACCTCGAGCGAATCGGCCTTGTCGCTGGAGAAGGCGGCCTCGCCATTGGCGTCCGCCAACCAGCCCAGAAGCACCGTGTGCCACGGCGCCTCGGCGCCGTTGCCGTAGGCGGACGGATGGGCGGCCCGGAAGTTGCTGACGTTGTTCTCCAGGTCGAGCGAGTAGGCGTCGGTGTAGTACTCGAGGACGAAGGGGTCCTCGGAGACGACGCGCCAGCCCCGGAAGGCCTGCATGAACGAGTTGAACTCGGGCACGTAGGCCTCGTCGTAGATGGGACTCGCTTCCTTGGCCCGGTCGAACTGCATGATCATGAACATCACGAAGTCCCCGATGGTGAAGGGGCTGCCGTCGTGCCACGTCACCTTGTCGAAGAAGTCCTCCTCATAACGCATCACGACCTTGCTCTTCACGGTCTGGGTCTCGGTGTACTTCTCCCCTGCTGTGACGAAGACCTGGTTCTCGGCGTCCCAATCCGCCCAGGCGTCGTCCGGAACCGTGATCTCGTCCACGGTCTCCAGCGTCGCCCAGTCGAGGTTCTCCGCTACCGGCAAGCCTTCCAGAACCTGGACCTCGGCCGACTCAAGACCCATCGGCAACATCACGCCGGTGAAGGGGTCGGGGATGACGGCCATACGCTGTGTGCCGCGGATGGGCATCATGTCGTAGACCCAGTTGGTGCCCGCGATCGGGTTCCAGGGCTCGGTCATGATGCTCGGCATGCCGATGTTCATCGCGCCACCGACCTGGTCGGCGAAGCGGATCGTGTGGCCCCACATCCAGGAGCCGTAGATGGAGCCGGAGAGGTCGCTGGCGACCTGGACGTTGTCCGCATGGGGCGCCACGCCGACATCGTCCTTCAGCCAGATGCGCACCGAGTCCTTCATCGCCATGTCGAGGGCCTGAGCCATCATGTCGGCGCGCTCTTCCATGGTGTCGAAATCGTTGTTCAGCAGGGCCGTGGCGAGCTCCGCGAATTCCTCGGTGGGGGTGTACGCCTGCCACAACGGGAACGGCAGACCCTCTGGCGTGTAGAAGAATGAGAAGTTGCTGCCAGCGTCGCGGCTGATGGCGGTGGACACCCAGCCGCCGGTGTAGAAGTGGAAGCAGCCTCCCATCGGATCGGACGAGATCCAGCAGGGCGACGCCTCCGCGGACGTCTTGTAGTCGCGGGTGACCGTGAAGCCAATGTCCTCCAACAAGTTGGAGACGTAGTCGCCGATCTCCAGCCGCTCATCCTCGGTGCGGATAAGGGCGATCAGCTCGACCGGCTCGCCATTGTACTGCCAGACGCCGTCCACCATCT
>CAZEQC010000105.1:0-12162 GCA_964514285.1 uncultured Anaerolineales bacterium
GTCGTGGCCCAGGAGAAGGGGCCCAAGATCACAGTCTTCAAATACCGTCCTCGGAAGCGGTATCAGCGGCACGCCGGTCATCGTCAACAGTATACCCGGCTGCGGGTCGACGAGATTGTGGTGTAGGAGGGGTTGAGATGGCTCATAAGAAGAGTAGTGGCGTTTCACGTAACGGTCGAGAAAGCAACGCCAAGTATCTAGGCGTCAAGAAGTACGGCGGTGAACAGGTACGCGCCGGTCACATCATCGTTCGACAGCGAGGCACGCGGATCAAGCCTGGAAGGAACGTCGGGCTGGGACGAGACCACACGCTGTTCGCCAAAGCCGATGGCTATGTGACCTTTGAACACACACGTGGCGGGGGGAAGCGGGTAAGCGTCTACCCGGCCCAGGAGGTCGCATGAAGGAGGATATTCACCCCGAATTCTACCCCGAAGCCAAGGTGATCTGCGCCTGCGGCAATTCCTGGACCGTAGGCTCGACCCAACCGGAGATCCGGACCGACGTCTGTTCCGAGTGTCATCCGTTCTTCACGGGCGAGCAGCGCATCTTGGACTCCGGCGGTCAGGTTGAGCGCTTCCTGAAGAAGCTCGAGCGCCGCAAGAAGAAGATGGCGGAGATTGAGCGACGCAAGGCCAAGAAGACCTCGCCGAGCCTGTCCATTGAAGAGCTTGACATCCGGACACAGGCGAAAAACGTACTGTTAGAAGCAGACGTCGAGACCGTTGGGGACGTCCTGGATATGCTCGAGGAGGGCGGCAGCGAAGCCCTGATGAACATCCGTGGCTTTGGTATGAAGTCGCTGGCAACGCTCAAGAAGCAGCTACGTGCTCGAGGCTTTGCCCTACCGGGAGATGAAGCGACGGAGGAAGAGGCCGCCGAGGCAGAAGAAAGCACAGCCGAAGCAGCCGTCTAGTTGGAGGCCATGAGGCTTTTCACGGGGGCAGATGGTATCATCTGCCCCTGTTTTTTTGTCTAGACGTCCACCCCACACACTATGTACAACAAACCAACCGGCGGCTGGATCGAGATCATATGTGGCAGTATGTTCTCCGGCAAGACCGAGGAACTCATTCGACGTCTTCGTCGAGCAGAGATCGCCAAACAGAAAGTCCAGGTCTTCAAGCCGGCGATCGACACGCGGTATGCAGATCGCGAGGTGACGTCCCACAACGGCCTCCAGGTGGAGGCCATCCCCGTCGAGAGCGTCGCTCAGCTACGGGAGCTCATCACATCTGACACAACCGTGGTGGCGATCGACGAGGCCCAGTTCTTCGACGACGACATCGTGCAGCTCTGCTCGACGCTCGCCAATCGCGGGCTTCGGGTCATCGTCGCGGGGCTCGACATGGACTTCCGCGGAGAACCCTTCGGGCCAGTGCCGGCGCTGATGGCGCGAGCTGAACAAGTGGACAAGCTTCAGGCGATCTGCGTGACGTGCGGGGGGCCCGCCAGCCGGACCCAGCGACTGATCGACGGGGAACCGGCGGCCTACGACGATCCCGTCATCCTGGTAGGAGCGAGCGAGGTGTATGAAGCACGGTGCCGCGGCTGTCACGAGATCAGGGATCCCTCGAAGGACAAAGAGTAGCTATGAGCCAAGACAACGCAATTTCGAACGCGATTGAGCGCGTGCTGCTGGACGAAGAGGCCATCGAAGCGCGCGTGCGTAAGCTAGCGTCGCAGATTAGCGTCGAGTATGCCGACGTGGAGTATGGCGATGACGGTCTGGTGCTGGTCGGCGTGCTTAAGGGCGCTTTCGTGTTCCTGGCCGACCTGGCCCGCCGTCTGACCGTTCCCCACCACGTGGACTTCATCGCGCTGTCGAGCTACAACAGCGGTGCTACCTCCGGCGAGGTGCGATTGATCATGGACTCACGGATCAACGTCGCCGATCGTCACGTCCTGATCGTGGAGGACATCGTCGACACAGGCAACACGCTAGACTATCTACAGCGTACCTTCCACGCCCGGAATCCTGCCTCGCTTCGATCGTGCGTCTTTCTAAGCAAGCCAGCACGGCGCGAGGTCTCGGTCACCATCGATTACCTGGGTTTTGAGATCCCGGACGTTTGGGTGGTTGGGTATGGGCTCGACTTCGCGGATCGATACCGCACACTGCCCTACATCGGGGCACTGAAGGAAAGAGTCTATAGCACGGAGTAGAAAGGACCTGGTGGTATGGGATTGTGGGACGACGTTGAGCGGGTCTTGATCCCCGAAGAGAAGCTGCAGAAGCGCGTCGCAGAGATGGGAGAAGCGCTCAACGAGATGTATGACGATGAGGACCGTCCACTCTTGGTGTGCGTGCTCAAGGGGGCGTTCATGTTCCTGGCCGATCTTACACGCCATATGAAGATGAGGCACGAGGTTGACTTCATGGAGACCTCCTCCTACGGTGCTCGGACCAAGAGCAGCGGGGTGGTGCGGATCCTGCTTGACCTGGAGCGGAACATTGAGGGCCGGCACGTCTTAATCGTGGAGGACATCGTTGACTCCGGCCGCACACTGACTTACGTGATGCGCAATCTGGAGACACGCGACCCGGCCAGCATACGAGTGTGCACACTGCTGAACAAGCCCTCGCGACGCGTCGTCGACGTCCCGATCGACTTGGCCGGCTTCGAAGTCCCAGACGAGTTCGTCATCGGTTATGGACTGGACTTCGCTGAGGAATACCGGAACCTGCCCTTCATCGGCGTGCTCAAGGAAGAAGTCTACGCCAACGTGGAGGAGAGCGACACCTGCTAGCATCGTCAATGCCAGAGGCGGCTGCTAGATCGTAGGACAAGGAACGGACTATGCACAATAAGGGAACGATTCTTCTGGCCCTGCTGCTGATCGTCATGGGCAGCATCCTTCTTCTCAGCGAGTTGGGCATCGGCGTCCCCGGTTGGGATCGGGTCTGGCCGGTGCTGCCCCTCGCCGGAGGGCTGGCGCTGCTTGTGTGGCACGCCGTGGACCCAGAGAACGATCCAGATCGGGTCTTCTTTGGAACAGCTGCCGCTCTCGCCGGCGTCGTCTTTCTGTTCGTCACTATGGGGCCGCTGACTTACGAGAGCCTGGGGTCCTGGTGGCCTGTGTTTGTGCTGATCGGTGGCGTCGCTTTCCTGGCCCAATGGGCGGCGGCCGGTTTCAGAGACTGGGATGCCCTCTTCCTGGCGCTGGTGGCGTTGTGCATCGGGGGCGTGGCGCTGGCGATCGCCTTCGAACTCCTGGGTCCGGACACACGAGAGACGCTGCCCAAGCTGTGGCCCGCCGGCTTGATTCTTGCAGGCCTGATGGCTCTCCTGCGCGGGCTGCTGGGCCGACGTAACCCCTAGATGCTCGTCGGCATCGATGCCAGCCGCGCCATCGCCGATCGCCCAACGGGCACAGAGATCTACTCGCGCCGCTTGATCCAGGCCCTCCTGAGCCTGGAGAGTGGCCATCGCTTTCGACTCTATTTTCGCACGACGCCGCCGCCTGGCCTCTTCCCCGAGGCAGAGGAGAGGGTGATCCGTCTGCCTCGGTTGTGGACGCACATCGGGCTCGCCTGGGAGATGGCACACCGATCCCCAGATCTCCTGTTTGTGCCGGCCCACGTCCTGCCCCCCGTCCATTCACGCCGGACCCTGGTCACCATCCACGACCTCGGTTATCTCACCTTTCCGCAGGCGCATCCGTGGCGACAGAGGCTGTACCTCGATCTCTCCACACGCTGGAACGCGCACGCTGCAACCCACATTCTGACCGACTCCCAAGCCACGAAAGCCGACCTGACCACGCACTACGGCATTGCGTCAGAGAAGATCACCGTTGCCTATCCAGGAATCGACGAATCGCTCCACCCGGTTAACGAGACGGCTGCGATCACAGCTGCAAGAGCACGTTACGACGTCAAGGCTGATTACCTCCTCTATCTTGGCACGCTCCAGCCGCGCAAGAACCTACACCGTCTGGTGGACGCTGTTGCTCAGCTCGCTGCTCACCGAGCATCGCCTCTCCCGCAGCTGGTTCTAGCGGGCAAGCGCGGATGGCTCTGCGAGGATCTGTTCGAGCAGATCGAGCGGCTAGAGCTCGACAAGCACGTCCATCTACCGGGCTACGTCGATGAAGAGGACAAAGCCGCTCTCTTGAGCGGAGCCATCGGCTTCGTCTTCCCTTCGCTGCACGAAGGTTTTGGCCTGCCGGTGCTGGAGGCCCAAGCGTGCGGCTGCCCGGTGATCACCAGCACCACCTCAAGTCTACCGGAGGTCGCGGGCGATGCAGCGCTCTTGGTCGATCCAGAAGACAGCACCGTCATCGCCCGCGCTATGGAACGCCTCATCGACGACCAAGAGCTGCGCAGCAGACTGAGCAAGCAGGGCCTCTCCAACGTCGCCCGCTTCTCGTGGCACACCTGTGCTGAGACCGTCATGACCGTTATCGAGACTCATCTCTGTTAGAGTCTCGGAAGTGTGGTATAATCCCTTCCGCTTATGGGAGACGACGTCTACGCTGATGCGCCTCCGCCCTCGGGCGGCCTGATTCGGCTGCGGACTCAAGCCGGCGATCTGGGGAGCTGGATCGGCCCAGTATGGGCTATGCTCTGCGGTGTCCTCGCGTCGAAGGTCTTTGCCTGGCGAGATGGAGACTGGGTACGGTTGGCGCTGCTGGCCCTCCTACTAGACGCTGGCTGGGGCACCCTATGGGCCGCTCTGGCGAGCACTGATTGGGCGGTTCCCATCCGACGCTGGCACGCATGGCAGAAGAACAGAGCGCTTGCCAGACTGCCCTACACCCTGCCGGGCACATTGGGCGATCGCATCAGCCACTGGATAGGAAGGATGGAGACGTGGTGGCAAGAGGCCCTCTGGCCCACCTGCGGCTCGTCCGTCCAGGCCGTTCTGGCTGCTCTGCCCTTGATAGCGCTGCTGGGGATACTGCTGGGCCCAGAGATCCTTCTGTTGAGCGGAGCCGCTCTGGCGCTGATGCAGCTCGGGGTGATCTGGACAGGCGGGCGGGGTGACGTGCCGGCAGGCTGGGATGCGCTGATCGCCGTCGCCTTGCCCTGGCTGGCCGGCCACGCGGCCTTTGGACCGGTCAGCCTTCCTTCGGCAAGCCTGGCTGCGCTCTTCGCGCTGGCCTGGGGCAATGCCTGGAACGCTCCCTCCCGCGGAGCTCGCATAGCCACAGTCGCCAGTCAGGTCGCATCTGCAACGTGTTTGGTCGCCCTCTATCGCCCATTGGCGGCTGGAGCGGTCTTGCTGCTTCTGATGCCCCAAACAGCCCTGCTACCCTGGATGCAGCGTCAGTTTCCCACAGCCCGGTTCGTGCGATATACACGTCCGTGGCTGTTGGCAGCTATGGCGGTTGCCGCCCTGGCCCTCTAGGTTATGCCCTGGCTCACAGTCGCTCTTGTCCTTCTTGGGCTTCTGCTCCTGGGGTTCGTCTTGTACTGGCAACTGATCATCGCCGAAGGTGCCTACCTGGGGCCTCGTCTGGTTGCTCTGATGTACGACTGGTCGGCACAAGCGTACGAGCGCATCAAGAGATACAGCCCCAGCGATGAACAATGGTTTCTGGGCCTCCCACTGACCCGCTCCCTCGAGAGGGTCCCGGCCCCTCTGGTCCTCGACGTGGCAACGGGAACGGGACGACTTCCACGAGCCGTTCTGCGCCAGCCCTCCTTCCAAGGTCGAGTGATTGGGCTGGACCTGTCACGGGGTATGCTACGGGAGGCCTTGAGGCGCACAGCACAGTTCAGGGACCGGCTGACGTTCATCTGGCAGGACGCCAGCCAGCTCCCTTTTGAGAACAACACGTTCGACGCTGTGACCTGCATTGAGGCCCTGGAGTTCATGCCGGATCCTCTCCACGTGCTGGATGAACTGATCCGGGTCCTACGTCCAGGCGGTGTGCTGTTGATCACCAACAGGGTGGGATCCGACGCCAAGTTCCTGCCGGGTCGGGCGTTCGACCCAGACCGATTTGAGGAGATCCTGGCCGAGCGCTCCCTCGAACAGATCAGAACCAGACGCTGGCAGGTCGACTACAACCTGGTCTGGGCCGTCAAGATGGGTGACCCTCGGGGCGGCGGCATTCGACCCCTGGAAGAGATCCTGCGCTGTCCCGCCTGTGAGAGCCCGCTGAGGCGAGAGACGCGTGCCTTCCAATGCACGGGCTGCGAACGTCGCTATCCAGTCTCCGACGACGAGGTCATCGAGACGGCGAACGTGGCTTGATCCTCCCGCATTCCCCCTCGAAGCATGTAACATACCCAACACCGGGTAGCCAGGCTTGCACATTCTGCCGAAGATGCTATAATGCGGCGCAACGTCTGAGATCAGCAAAGCGTCGACCGGGACGAGTACCGCCGTGCGAAGGTCGTGAGAGAAGGGAGGCCACCGGCTGAGAGCCTCCCGGACCGGACTGGCGAGAAAACCACCCGGGAGCGGGTCCCCCAAACCACTGGGAGTATGGGACCTCGGTACGGCCCGTTAGCGCCGCAAGAGGGCAAGCCAGATAATGTCTGGCCTTGAACTTGGGTGGAACCGCGTGGCAGAACCCCGCGCCCCAGGGCGCGGGGTTTTTGTATATCTAGGGATGGGAACGATGACGACACTGACGATGAAATTTGGCGGGACCTCCGTGGGGCATGCGGAAGCCCACAGTCAAGCCGCGGACATTGTGCTGGAGCAGGCGGAGGCATGGGATCATCTGGTGGCGGTCGTCTCTGCGATGAGCGGCGTCACTGACGCCCTGAGTGAAGGGGCGCGGACGGCGGCCTCCGGCGATGATGAGACGTACCGAGCGATGGTCGCCGATCTTCGGGTACGGCACTACCGCGCCGTGGACGAGCTGCTGGACCCCAACGGAGAGCGAGCGGAGCTTCTCACGATCGTTGATCGGTACCTGGACGAGTTCGCAACGTTCTGCCACAGCGTCCACGTCCTGGGCGAGGTGACGCCTCGCGCGATGGACGCCATCACCTCCCTGGGCGAGCGGATCAATGCCCGTATCCTGGCGGCGGTGCTCCGCCAGCGAGGCGCCAGAAGTGAGGCCGTCGACGCGACGGAGGTGATCATCACCGACGACAAGCATCAGAACGCCGTACCCCTGATGGATCTCACGCGAGAGCGGGTCCGTGAGCGACTCCTGCCCTTCCTGGATGAGGGCGGGATTCCGATCGTGACAGGCTTTATCGGCGCCACCGAGGAGGGTGTGACCACGACGCTGGGCCGTGGGGGCAGCGACTACAGCGCCGCCATCCTCGGGGACTGCCTGGACGCTGACGAGGTCTGGATCTGGACCGACGTCGACGGGGTGATGACAACCGACCCGCGCATCGTACCCGACGCGCAGGTGCTACCGGTGCTCTCCTACAACGAAGTGAGCGAACTGGCCTACTTTGGGGCCAAGGTGGTTCATCCACGGACCATCCGCCCGGTGGTCGAGCGTGACATTCCACTGCGCGTCAAGAACACGTTCAACCCCACGCATTCCGGCACCCGGATCAACCAGAAGGCAGCGTCCGCACCGAGCACGGTCAAGGCGGTGACGGCCATTGAGGGGCTGAGCTTGGTCAACGTCGCCGGGCGGGGGATGATGGGCGTGCCCGGGATCGCGGCGCGGACCTTTGCCGCCGTGGCCAGCCAGGGCGCCAGCGTCTTGATGATCACCCAGGCCTCATCGGAGCAGTCGATCTCCTTCCTGATCCCGACGGAGACCGTGGAGCCGGTCATCGACGCCATTGAGGAGGAGATGGCGCTAGAGTTGGCGCGCAAGGACATTGATCGGGTCTGGTCGATGGACAACGTGGTGATCGTGACCGCCGTCGGATCGGGACTGCGCACGACGCCAGGGGTTGGAGCCCGCATCTTCGGCGCTCTGGCCCGAGCCGAGATCAATGTCATCGCCGTGGCGCAGGGGTCGTCTGAGTGCAGCATCTCGCTGGCCGTCGACGCGGCCGATGCAGCCGGCGCGGTGCAGCGCATCCACGACGAGGTGATCTTGAACCCAAGCAGCCAGGCATAAGGAGAGGGAGCATGGACAAGATCGACGTGGGGGTGATCGGCGCCACCGGCATGGTGGGGCAGAACTACGTCCGGTTGCTGGAGGGCCATCCCTGGTTCCGGGTGACGCACGTATCCGCGTCCCCGCGCTCCGCGGGTAAGCGCTATGCGGAGGCCGTTGCCGGGCGCTGGGTGATGGACGCACCGATTCCCCCGGGGGTGGCCACGCTGACCGTCACCGACGCCGAAGATGTGGAGGCGGCCACGTCTCGGTGCGCCTTCGTCTTCTCCGCCCTGGGCATGGAGAAGCGAAGGGTGCGCGAGCTCGAGGAGACGTACGCGGCTGCAGGCGTTCCCGTGATCTCCAATAACTCGGCCCATCGTCACACCGTGGACGTGCCGATGCTGATTCCCGAAGTCAATCCGCATCATACGGCCATCATCCCTGCCCAGCGCGACAGACGAGGCTGGGACGAAGGCTTCATCGTGGTTAAGCCGAACTGCAGCCTGCAGAGCTATCTACCGCCGGTCTACGCCCTGATGGAGGCAGGCTATGCGGTCGAGAGCCTGATCGTCTCCACTCTGCAGGCGGTCTCGGGTGCCGGTTACCCCGGCGTCTCTTCCCTCGACGTAGTCGACAACGTGGTGCCCTTCATAGGGGGTGAGGAGGAGAAGACCGAAAGAGAGCCGCTGAAGATCCTGGGGAGCATCGAAGATGGTACGTTCATCTATGAGGATACCCTGACGATCTCCGCGCACTGCAACCGGGTGCCCGTCACCGACGGGCACACAGCCTGCGTCAGCCTCAAGTTCAGATCGACGGCCCCGTCGCTGGATGAGATCGTCGCCGTCTGGAAGGCGTTCCGGGGAGCCTGCTGGACGATGGATCTTCCCTCGGCGCCGCGTCCTCCGATCATCTATCGAGAGGAACCGGACCGCCCCCAACCGCGCAAGGATCGCGAGGCTGGGGGCGGCATGGCCTTCACCGTCGGGCGGCTGCGTCCGTGCCCGGTGATGGACATCCGGTTCGTCGCCCTATCTCACAACACGGTGCGCGGAGCAGCCGGCGGTGCGATTCTGAGCGCCGAGCTGCTGAGGGCACAAGGTTACATCGATTGAAGGAAAGGCCCGGGAACTCATGCCCTTTACGTTCAAACGAATGGACATCCCTGACGTCCTCCTGATCGAACCGCAGCGTTTTGAGGATGAGCGCGGCTTCTTCACGGAGCTCTACAAGCTATCGGCATTCTCGGCCGGCGGTGTCTCAGAGACCTTCGTCCAAGACAACTACTCCCACTCGGTCGAAGGCGTTCTCCGCGGTCTGCATTATCAGAAGCATCCGAAGGCGCAGGGGAAGCTCGTCAACGTGGTCAGAGGCCGCATCTTCGACGTGGGGGTCGACATTCGCAAGGGGTCGCCCACCTACGGAGACTGGGTAGGCGCTGTCCTATCCCACGACAACGGACGGATGCTCTACTTCCCTCCGGGCTTCGCGCACGGTTTCTGCGTTCTGAGCCCAGAAGCGGACGTGATCTACAAGGTGACGGAGGAGTACGCACCGGAGCTCGACCGCGGCATCATCTGGAACGACAAGCAGATTGGCATTCAATGGCCCATCCGTGCCCCCTTGCTTTCGCCGAAGGACACCCGACTTCCCTCTCTCAGGGAAGCCGACAATAACTTCGTGGTGTAGGATCGTGAGGGGAGGAGGTTACAAGGGACTTGGTCTACTGAGACTGAAGGAGATAGGGTGATCCTTCTTCGCAGAGCTGTCGTCAGCGACGTTGAGGGGATAGGCGACGTCGTCCGGGAGGTATGGGGGCAGGAGATCCTGCCCGACGTGTGTAGGGCCCAGATTGAGGACGTTGAGTGTGAGCTCTGGGTCGCAGAAGGCGACGACGACGTTCTGGGGTTTATCTCCGCGTTCTTGACGGTGGACGGGGACGGTCACCGCCGTTGGGAGATGGATCTGGTGGCGGTGAGACCGAGTCAGCAGGGAAGAGGTCTGGGGCAGAGACTGATCAGACGAGCGTGCCAGGGCGCTGTCAGGTTGGACGCCGCCGTGGCTCGGGCGTTGATCCGATTGAGCAACGTCGCCAGTCAGAAGGCGTTCCAGAGAGCCGGCTTCACCACAGACCGCCGGATCTACCATCTGCTGCTGTGGTCACCGACACCGATCGATGGACCGGACCTGCGCCCAGAGGACGTCTCGCTAGTGCCGGTGGACACGCTGACCTATCGCGGGTTGTGGATTGAGGGGCTGGAACAGATGACGCCGAGCAAGCAACACCTCGTCGTCGATGCGGCGCGCTCGAATGTCGCCAGGGAGAACCGGCTGAACGCCGGCGCCCTGATTCCCGTCGACAAGGTGCATCTTCTGACGGCCGACCTGCGCGCCCAGGCGAAGCTGCACGGGAGATACTACTGGTTCGCCAAACGGGGAAGCGAAGGCGCAAGACACCCGGCTTGAGAGGGAGATCGTGTGTTACTACCAACCACGTGCTGGTGAATACGAACGACGCGCGCCGGATACCGCAGATAACGAGGTGATCCTATGATGAAGTCCTACGGGCTGACGTCCGTTCACGAGTTTCTGGGCGACTTCGTCGTCTACCGCAACCTGAGCCCCCTCGACGAGCGCTTGCCGACGCTCGACGACGTGAGAGAGCAGGCAGGCATCTCCGAGGGTATCACACCGCGCAAGAGCCAGCCAGCCTACGCGCGGGTCATCGTCGAGCTGCTTCAGGCAGCCAGGAGGATCACCATCCCGCGAGCCACCCTCGAACGGCTGATCTACGTCGGCGACACCCGCATGAACGACGGTACCGCCTTCGTCAACATCGCCCGCGCTGGCGGATGGCCCGGGATGGCCTTCATCGCCTCGGAGACGGACGACCCAGCGTCACGAGAGATCGTCGAGCGGGGGACGGATCGGGATCGTCAGACAGCGCTGTACCTCGCCAACCGGTGGGCAGCCATCTCGGACTTTGAGCAGCAGTGTCGAGAGAGGTCTTTCAGCGTGGACGAACAGACGGCCATCATCGTCGATCTGGACAAGACCGCGCTGGGCGCGCGTGGACGAAACGATCAAGTCATCAACCAGGCCCGGGTAGAGGCGGTGCGGCGCACCGTGGGCGACCTGCTGGGCGAGGCGTTCGATCGCGACGCGTTTGAGACCGCCTACGACGTGCTCAATCAGCCCGAGTTCCACCCCTTCACCACCGACAACCAGGATTATCTGGCCTATATCTGTCTGATCCTGGGGAGTGGCCTCTACCGACTGCAGCCCTTGGCAGAGCGCGTGCGGGATGACCGCCTGACGTCCTTCGAGCAGTTCATGGAGGAGGTCGATGATCAGGCCGATGGTCTGCCTCCCTCCCTGCACGAGATTCACAAGCGGATCTACCGGCGAGTAGAAGTAGGTGATCCCACCCCCTTCAAGGCCTTCCGCTACAACGAGTACCACACCACCGTGAAGCGCATGGGCTGCCTTGACGACGACGCGACGATAGAGGACCTACTGGCGAGGGAGATCGTGATCACTCAGGAGGTGCGAGAAGCAGCGCTACGATGGAAGCAGCAAGGTGCCTTGCTCTTCGGCCTTTCGGACAAGCCCGACGAAGCCTCGATACCGCCCCAGGACCTGGCCAATGGGGTTCTGACATCCATCCACCGGGTGAGAACGCATGGAGTGGGTGAGGGCTAGACCAGCCGGTTGAACGGGAAGGAGAAACGTCTATGACCTACCATAGCTGGCTCGAATGCACGCGTGGCTGCGGAGAGCGTCACTCGATCTACGACGTGATCTACCACTGCGAGACGTGCGGCGGGCTTCTGGATGTGGAGCACGATATGGAGGCGCTGAAGGACCACAGCGCCGACGAATGGAAAGCGCTGTTCGACGAACGGACTCGGACGAACGCATGGCCCTATGGCAGCGGCGTGTGGGGGAAGAAGGAATGGGTGCTTCCGCAAGTGGCGAACGATAACGTCGTCTCCATGTATGAAGGCCACACCAACTGCTTCTGGGCGGAGCGATTGGGCGAGGCGATTGGGGTGCCCGATCTGTGGGTCAAGCAGTGCGGCAACAGCCATACCGGTTCTTTCAAGGATCTGGGTATGACGGTCCTCGTCTCGGTGGTCAAGCAGATGCTGGCCGACGGCAAGCCGATCCGCGCCGTGGCCT
>CAZEQC010000106.1:0-7468 GCA_964514285.1 uncultured Anaerolineales bacterium
GCGAACGACTTACCGCTGCCGGTCCCGGCCTCGATCAGGGCGTGCCGCCCGTCCTCCAGCGCCCGTTCGACCAGGCGGGCCATCCGCGCCTGCCCGCGGCGGGGGCGGTAGGCGTCGCCCAGCAGGTGGGCCACCGGGCCGTCGGGGGCGAAGACGAGGGCGATGTCATCTTCGTCAGCGTCATAGTCGGGGCGTGGTTCGGTGACCGGCGGGGAATCAGGTGGTGATGGGGACGACGAAGGCTCAGAGGCAGGTGCTTCTCCCGAGTCCTGGGTGGGGATTTCGTATCGCTTTCGTTCCAGGCGGCGGTTGAGTTGCTCCAGGATGTCGGACATCGGCCAAGGATTCTGGGTCTTGGTAGTTTGTCTCGGCTCGGATCGAACGGGAGCGCTTTGTCGCCTCTACACGCCCGCCGGCTTCCGGAACACCATCACGTATTCGTGCTTGAAGATGTAGAACCCCCCCCGCAGCGCCCGGTAGCGCCATAGATTGCTGTCCCGCCCTTTGCCCCGCTCGTTCCCGGCGATGTTCTTGACGATGATGGCCTTGGTGCGGAAGCCCGCACGCTGCATGCGCTCCATACAAGCGAAGCCCAGCGGGATCAGCTCGCCCTGGGTGTACTTATCGCCGATGACCAGGGCCGCGAAGCGCCCCGGCTCCAGCAGGGCGAACCCGTGGCGGGCGGCGGCCTCGAACATGGCCAGGAAGTCGTCCAGATCCTCGGCGTTGGAAAGGTCGTTGGCCCGCTCGGAGAAACGGATGATGTCGTGGTAGGGCGGGTGGAGGATCAGGAGCTGGGCGTGCTCGACGCCCATGGCGTTCAGGGCCCTGCGGACGCGGCCCGCCGTCTCCTCGCTCGTCGCGTCCCCCTGGAGCAGGCGGATGCGGTCGTCGAGCAGCTCCGGCGAGACCTTGCCGCGCACCTCATCGACCAAGTCGTCCTTCAGCTCCACGCCGATCAATCGCCGCCCCTGCCGCTCGGCCTCGATGGCGCTGGTGCCGGAGCCGAGGAAGAGGTCGAGGACCACGTCGTCCTCTTTCGTGTAGCGCAGAAGCATCTGCGTGGCGATCTGCGGGACGAAGTTGCCGTGGTAGTCGAGCCGGTGCCCCCCGCTGCTGTCTCGGGCGTCGATCATCCACAGGCTGTCGGTCCAGACGTGGTCGTAGTCCCGCCAGCGGTTCAGATCGACGTCGGAGTAGGGCGGCGTCTTGGGGGGCTCGGCGGGTTTCTCTGGTTGCGGGTTCTTCTTCTCACTCACCGGTCGATCTTTCTAAAGAGGCATTCGTGTCTGGTCGGGGGCGAGTACATATGGGCGGCCCCGGCCGGGCCTCCAGCTCCGCTCGGCTGACGATCTCGTCGAAGATGTCCTCCGCCGTCAGTCCTGTCTGTCGGCTCGCCGCCACGCTCAGGTCGCGGCGGAAGCCGTGCGAGAGATCCTGCCCCGTCGCGTAGCGGGTCAGGGCCAGGGCTCGTACGGCGTTGGCGATGGCGTAGCGCGGCTCGTAGCGATCCAGGTCGCCGAAGAAGAAGGTGCAGCTGATGTACATCCGCTGACGGTGGAACTGGGCGTCCAAGAGGTGGAGCAGACGCCGCATCTCCTCCGTCATCAGATCGCCCAGCCCATTCCCCTTCAGGAAGTCCTCCTTCGACACCCTGCCCAGAACCACGTCGATGTACCGATCCCGCAGCGCCCACGGTGCAAAGCCCAGCTGCTGGGCCTCGCAGACGTAGATCTGATCCAGGTCCGCGGCCAGGTTGTCCAGCGCCCGGCGCAGCGCCCCTTTCCAGCGGCTGTCGCCCGGCGTGCAGTCGCAGCCCACCAGCCAGCGGTCCAGCCCGTGCGCGCAGCTCCAGGCGCTGTTCTCGATCACCTTGATCTCGGCCTGCGGCGGATGCTCGCGCAGGTAGAGCCCCAGGGTGGTCAGCTCATAGCCATGCTGCTCCCCGCCGGCCAGGATGCGCTTCAGCACCCGCACGCCCTGCCGGTGATGGTGCCCGAAGGTCTCGCCGTCGGTGGCGATGATGTGGAGGCCGTCCCGCTGGCAGCGCCACGCGACGTGCTCCTCCAGCCAGTCGTCGACGTAGGTCGAATCCGGCATGCCGAAGGAGAGGTTGTTGGAAAGGTGTCGGTCGCGCACGAAGACGGCGATCTCGTCGCCGTTCGGCAGCGCCACTCGGTAGGGGCCTCCCCCCACCTTCAGATCGCCGTAGACTTGCTCGTCGGAGAGGATGGTGAAGCGAATGCCCTCCGAGGCCAGTACCTCCAGCGTCTCGTGGTCGACGGCCATCTCCGGCAGCCACATGCCCTCCGGCCGGTGGCCGAAGCGGTGCTCGAAGCTGGCGATGCCCCAGCGCACCTGGCAGATCTTGTCGCGGCGGCGGGCCAGGGGCAGGATGGTATGGTGGACGGACTGGGCCAGCCCATTGCTCACGCCGTGCTTCTCAAGGTAGCTGCGGTCTGCGTTGATCAGCTCCTCGTACGTCGGGTGGGCGTGCTCGTCGAGCCAATGCGCCAGGGTTCCCCCCAGGTTGAAGCTGATGCGCTCGAAGTTGCCGGCCTTGACGTTCGGCGCGTAGCATTCAGCCGTGATGCGCTCGTTCCAATTATCGTAGGGGGCCGCGCTGGGCTCCCGGGGGATGTGGCCGGTGAACGGATCCTCCCGCGGGGGCTGGTAGAAGTGTCCGTGAACGCAGAGTCGACATGTCGAGGTCGTTTCGCTTCCTGAGGCCGCTCCGCTTCCGCCGTCGGTTGGTTTCTTCATCGTTGCCCTAGTGTCTTGTTGAGCTGCTCCTGTCCATTCCCCTCTGGTTCTCTATTCTACCGCAGCAGGCAGAAATGACAACGTTATCGAATAGAGCAATTACGAATGATGAGCGTCCCGGCGTCTCCAGCTGCGTATCCCTTCGCGGGGGGAGGGTCAAACGATGATCACTTCGATCCCCAGCTGCGTGAGCTCCAACCGCGCGCTTGCGGATAGGGCGTCGTCCGTGATCAGCTTGTCCAGCACGTCGGTGGGGGCCACCTGGCGCGTCGACTCCTCGCCGAATCGGGTGTGGTCGGCCAGGAGGATGATCTCCCGCGCGACACGAATCATCGCCTGCTTCGCCGCCACGCTTTCCGACGCCGTGTGGGAGAGCCCGAAGTCGAAGCTCATGCCCCTGGTGGTCAGGAAGAGTTTGTCTGCACGCAGCTCCCGCAGCGTGACCTCGACCATGGGGCCGATCAACGTCTCGGTGCCTGGGTTGAGGTGCCCGCCCGTCAGGATCAGTGTGATGTCCCGGTTGTCGCGCAGGAGGTCGAAGACGGCGATGGAGTTGGTGATGACCGTGATGTCCCTCTTGTCGATGAGGGCCTGGGCAAGCCGGGTCGTAATCTCCGACGCGTCAATCAGGATCACGTCCCCGGGGTCGACCTGCTCGGCCGCCGTCTCCGCGATAGCCTGCTGTCGATGGATTAGCTCGCTCTTCAGGCTCTGCTCTATGTCGGCGACCTCGATCTTGATGCCTAGCCCCCCCGCATACGCCTCAATGGAGGCCTGGAGGTTCTTGTACCATTCGTGCTCCTTGAAGGGGATAATGAACCCTATCCGTTGGGGCAGGTCGCTATCTGTCGAGGGGGTCTCCATGCTGATAGCCAGCGGTAGTCTGAAGCTCTCCACGATGGCGTCCCATCGGATGCTCCACCCTCTCTTCCCCCGTTCGTAGAAGTCCGGGAGGGTCTCCGGCGTCACGACGGCGTGAGGGGTGACCAGTTGCCTCGGCAGGGGCTGCTCGTTGTAGGCCCGGATGGCGGCTTCAACGCAGACGGGCCCGACGATCTCCGGGAACATGGTCAGCCCGGCCTTGCAGTACGTGCCGTCGTTGAGGGCGTCCTTGAGCGTGTCGCCCTCCAGCCCAAATGGGAGAACGAGCACCTCGTTCGGGTCGATGCCCAAGTCCGTACACGCTTGATAGGCGCCCCATCCCATAATGTCGTTGATGGCGAAGATGATGGTGATGTCCGGGTAGACCGTCAGGGCGTCTTTGGTCACCTGATAGGCCGTTCGATAGCGGGATTGGCCGTTCACCGAGAGCACCACCTGTGCATTGGGGTTGGCTTCCTTGAGCCCCTCCGCGAATCCACGGCTGCGCATCTGGGTGCTGTCCAGATGGTAGGTCAGGTCGAGCAGATTGGCTCTGCCGTCGAGGCTCTCTCGACTGTATGAGCCTGCCCAGTGACCCAGAGCCCTGCCGGCCTCATAATTATCGACCGCTACCAGGGTCCTCTCGCCTCCGATCGGCTCCGATTCACTGATGATGGGGATGCCGCTCCGTTCCGCCAGGTCGAGCAATAATCGGTGTGTTGGCAGGCTCGGTGTGATGAGCACGTCGACGCAGTCGAGCAGTGATCGCGTCGGCAGGGTGGGGGTGAGGGGATCTTGCTTCACGCAGGGCTCCAGGACCGCTTGCTGCGTCGGCGGCACGGCGCCTCCGTGCGTGCGCCGCAGCTTGTGGCTGTCGTGGAGCTCCTGTAGATCGCGGCGTATGGTGACTTTCGAGACGTTGAATTGCTGGCTCAGGGCGTTGACCGTGGCAAAGCCATCTGCTTCTACCCGGGCAACAATGCGCTGCAGGCGTTCATCCTTATCCATGGAGCCTCACAGAATACAGTGTTGTGTGATTTCGAAATGGTAGTCGTAGTATATCACAGAATAGTGTTCGAAGTCAATAGGAATAACCTTAAAGTATTTCGTTTTCGTTCGAAAGACCCTTGACATACGGATTTCGATGTGATAGAATGGAGCAACTCGGGGTTGATTCACTAAAGCACCCCCCATTCCCGTCAGAGTGGAGAGACCATAGACCCAACGTCTCCGTCCATGCGTTCAGCCTATCGGAATCACAGTTGCCGTCTGCATCAGTACCATTGCCGTGGGCAACGGCTTCTCTTCTTGGAGAATGACCTGCTGCGTGTGGGGGTTCTGGTCGACAAGGGGGCCGATATCTTCGAGTTCCTCTTCAAACCCACCGACACGGACGTCATGCTCCACACGCCCCAGGGCATACGCGCACCGACGGTCCAGAGCGTCGCCTCGACGGCATGGGGGAGCTTCCTGGACTACTACGAGGGTGGCTGGCAGGAGATCCTGCCCAATGGAGGGCCTCCGTGTACCTACAAGGGCGTCGAGTTTGGCCTGCACGGGGAGATCTCCACCATCCCCTGGCAGTACCGGATCGCGATGGACACGGTCGAGGCTGTCCAGGTCACGCTCGACGTGCGTCCCTTTCGCAGCCCGTTTCATCTCAGGAAATCATTGACGCTCCGGCGCGGGGAGCCCATCCTCGAGATCGAGGAGACGCTGGAGAACGAGGGCGGGGAGCCGATGGAGCTGATGTGGGGCCATCATCCCGCCTTTGGCGCCCCTTTCTTGAGCCCCAGCTGTCGCGTCGATCTGCCTGAGGGGGAGCTTCTGGTGGAGGTCTTTGAGGACGGCAGCGGGACGCGGATCGCCCAATCAGGGCGCCATCGGTGGCCCACCGTGCCGGACGCCCAGGGGGCGCCGATCGATTTCAGCCGTCCCGATGCACCGGGGACGGGGCACGAGGATCTCGGCTATCTGGTGAACCTGCCGGAGGGTTGGTATGCCATCACCAATCAGGCTATGGAGGTCGGCTTCGCCCTTCGGTGGTCCCTGGACGTCTTTCCGTACCTCTGGATATGGCGTCAATTCAACCAGGCGGCTGGTTACCCGTGGTACGGCCGCGTCTACACGATGGCCCTGGAGCCCTGGTCCAGCTATCCGTCGGCTGGTCTGGCGAACGCCATCGACAACGGCACCGCCTGCCTCTTGGAGCCGGGGCAGAGCCTTCAGGCGTCGCTGCGGGCCATAGCCTATCAGGGAGCGCGAGGCGTGGACCACGTGGCCCCGTCCGGAGAGGTCGTCTTTTCCTCTGCAAGGGCCGGCGCCCCGTGAGCAAGCCCAAGACCGCCTCGCCCGTCCGTGATCCATGCAGAGAGGAGAAGATGAACAGCAGAGAACGTGTCAAACGAGCCATAAACTTCGAGAAACCCGATCGCGCTCCTATCTCTCACGCCGTCCTGCCGGCGGCCCATCTGAAGTACGGGGAGGAACTGGCCGAGATCCTGACCGAGTATCGAGAGGATTTTGGATGGGACTACCTGGAGGATCTGCCCCGCGAGGAGTATCCAGCGCTCTATAAGGGAGGGCGCAACGTCGACGACTTTGGCACGCTCTGGCAGGTGGAGACCGAGGGGATCTGTGGGATTCCCGTGGCATGGCCCATTCCCGACCTCGACGCCTACGATGCGTATCAGTGGCCCGAGGTCTTCGACGCCGGCCCCCCGTCGGGGCGGTTGTACAGCGGTCACATGGAGGGGCACGACGACCGCTGGTATGCGCGAGGGGCCTGGATCACCTACTTCGAGGAGCTTCAGCAGCTGCGGGGTATGGAGAACTTCCTTCTCGATATCGCCATGCGGCCCAAGAACTTCTTCCGACTGCTGGATGACCTGCTTGACTTCAATCTGCGTTGGATCGATCGCTGGACGGAGATGGCCTACGACGGACTCCACTTCGCCGACGACTGGGGAGGGCAGCATCAGTTGCTGATCAACCCCGAGACCTGGCGCGAGGTGTTCAAACCCCGTTATCGTGCTATGTTCGACAAGGTCCACGCTGCGGGCATGGACGTCTGGTTTCACACCGATGGGTACGTCAACCCCATCATGGAGGACTTCGTCGAGATCGGCGTCGACGTGATCAACTGTCAGGTCGCCGTGATGGGCCTCGACTGGATCGCCGAGAACGTGCGAGGCAAGATCGCCTTCCGCACCGACATCGACCGCCAGAGGGTGCTCCCCTTCGCATCGCCCGCCGAGGTGAAGGAGGAGGTGCGCCGCGTCTTCGAGGCGTGTGGCACGCCGGAGGGTGGCATCGTGGCATGTGGAGAGGTGGGACCTGACGTGCCGTTGGAGAACGTCCGAGCGATGTATGAGGCGTTTCGGACCTACGGCAGCTATGAGTAGCCGGTGACGATCGCCCCCTTTCGGTCGGCGCGGACCGCCCGGCCGCAGGGACGATTTGGAGACGTGTGACTCACGTTCGACGCGGCGGCTGGCCCGAGGGTCTCGATGGCGCACCATGGGGACGCCAAGGAGGACGCCGTCGATGGGATGGTGTAGGACCTAAGCCCGTATCTCACCACTAAAGGAGGATCTGATGAAAGCAAGACGGTTCGTCAACGTAATGGGAATCCTGTTTGCGTTGGTGCTCCTGGCCACGGCGTGTGCGCAGCCGGCCGAGACACCGACCGAGGAGCCGACGGAGGAACCCGCCGCAACCGAGGAGGAGGTTGAGGCGCCCGAAGAAGAGGAGGAAGCGGGTGAAGGGGAGGACAGGCCACTGGTCGCTGGCGTCGTCTTCCAGAGCGACACCTTCATGCAGACCGTTCAGGCCGGCATGGAGG
>CAZEQC010000106.1:7568-12048 GCA_964514285.1 uncultured Anaerolineales bacterium
GCGAGGTCTTCGTCTTCGGGACGGACATGAACAACCAGATGGCGCAGATGCTCCAGTCCGACGACAACATCCTCCAGGGCGTCACCGGCCAGGCTCCCTACCAGATGGGCTACGACGCGTTCACGACGGCGATGGACGTCCTGGGCGGTGGCACCGTTGATCAGTACCTCCAGAACACCCCCACCATCTTCTTCGGTCGGGGGGACGACGAGCTAATCAACCGCTTCGTCGAGACGGAGGGCAAGGCGATCTTCGAGGTGCCGGAGGAGGAGAGCGAGGCGCCTCCCGCCGAGGACGAGGCGTATCTGGTCGCCGGCGTCGTCTTCCAGAGCGACACCTTCATGCAGACCGTTCAGGCCGGCATGGAGGCAGCGGCGGAGGAGGCAGGGGCGGAGCTGATCCTGGGCAACACGGAGAACGACCTGACCAAGGAGAGCAGCATGATCGACGACTACATCACCCGCGGGGTGGATGCCATCGTCATCACGCCGATCTCCCGGGACGGTTCGGTCGCCGCGCTGCGGAAGGCGAAGGACGCCGGGATCACCATCATCTGCTTCAACACCTGCGTCAGCGACGAGAGCATCGCCGACGCGTTCCTGGTCACCAAGAACGAGGACCTGGGCCAGAAGACGGGCGAGGCCGCGGTCGAGTTCATCCAGAACGAGCTGGGCGGCGAGGCGAACATCGGCATCCTGAACTGCGACCAGTTCGAGGGCTGTCCGCCGCGTAAGGAGGGCTTCCTGAACCAGGTCAACGAGCTCTCCGACGTGGAGGTGGTGGCGGATCAGGCGGGCTGGATCGCCGACGACGCAGTGAGCGTCTCCGAGGCGATGCTGCAGGCGAATCCGGACATCAACCTGCTGTGGGCGGCGAACGAGGGAGGGACCGTGGCGCACGCGCTGGCGGTCAAGTCCTCGGGGCTGGCGGGCGAGGTCTTCGTCTTCGGGACGGACATGAACAACCAGATGGCGCAGATGCTCCAATCCGACGACAACATCCTCCAGGGCGTCACCGGTCAGGCTCCCTACCAGATGGGCTACGATGCCCTGGACAACACCATCATGGTTCTGCAGGGAGAGTCCGTCGAGTACCTCCAGAACACCCCCACCATCTTCTTCGGTCGGGGCGACGACGAGCTGATCAACCGCTTCGTCGAGACGGAGGGCAAGGCGATTTTCGAGTAGGCTGCCGTCGGTAGTCGGCAGTCTCGGCAGACCCAATTGGCTCGGTCTGGATCGTCAGATCCAGACCGAGCGAGTCCGGATCGAGTCAACCTGCATTGCACGGGCATGTAGGCCATCGCGCTCTCCATGTCCACTAGGAAAGGGCTTACACGTATGCCCATCTTGAGGTTGGAAGGTGTCACGAAGCAGTACCCCGGGGTGCTGGCTCTGGACGACGTCGACTTCTCTCTGGAACGGAGGGAGGTCCGTGCCTTGCTGGGCAAGAACGGCGCGGGAAAGTCCACCCTGGTCAAGATTCTGAGCGGGGCTGTGAGACCCGATGAGGGGCGGATCCACGTCAACGGCGAGTGGGTCCAGATCAACGCCCCCCGCGATGCCTTCGATTACGGCATCTGCACCGTCTATCAGGAGATGAGCCTGGTTCCCGGCCTCAGCGTGGCCGAGAACATCCTCCTCGGGCGTTGGCCGCGGCGGCGTCTGATGGGGGTCAGCACTATCGACCAGCGCGCCATCCGTCGCCAGGCCAAGGAGGCTCTGGATCAGTTGGATATCGCGCTCAACCTCAAGGAGAAGGTCTCCCGGCTCACCGTCGCCGAGCAGCAGCTCGTCGAGATCGCCAAGGCGTTGTCCTTCGATCCCCGGGTGCTGATTCTGGACGAGCCGACCAGCGCCCTGGCGTCGGAGGAGGTCGATACGCTCCATCGCGTCGTGCGGCGCCTCGCCGCCCAGGGAAGAGCCATCATCTACGTCACCCATCGTCTGCAGGAGGTCCCCCACGTGGCCGACAGCGTGACCGTGCTCCGCGATGGGCAGAAGATGGGGACCATTGACGTGGGGGAGGCGACCCCGGAGCGCATCGCCAACATGATGATTGGAAAGGACTGGGAGCGCGGGATTGAGTGCTACGCCGAGGCCGAGAAGGGGGACGTTGAGCTGGAGGTCCGCAATCTGACCCGCCAGGGCATTCTACACGACATCTCCTTCTCGGTGCGCGCCGGCGAGGTCGTTGGCGTAGCCGGTCTCCTGGGGTCGGGGCGCACCGACCTGCTGCGCTGTATCTTCGGGCTCGACCGGATGGACAGCGGCGAGATCTTCGTCAAGGGCGAGCAGGTGGTCAGGCCCGATCCCATCAAGATGAAGCAGTTGGGCGTTGGCATGACCCCGGAGGATCGGAAGCGCGAGGGGTTGGTGCTGCCCTTCCTGGTCCATCAGAACCTGACCCTGGCGAGCTTCGATCGCTACAGCGAGCGGGGCGTGCTGCAGCCAGAGAAGGCCCGCACCATAGCCGCCGAGATGGTGGAGAGCATCGATATCAAGACGCCCAGCCTCAACGCCAGAACGCGCACCCTGAGTGGGGGCAATCAACAGAAGTTGGTCATCGGCAATTGGTTGAACACGTTGCCCGAGATCCTGATGATGGACGAGCCCACCCGCGGCATCGACATCGAGGCGAAGGAACAGGTCTTCAACCTGGTGCGGGACCTGGCGTGCCAGGGTATCGCCGTCCTGTTCATCTCCTCAGAGATCGAGGAGGTCCTGGACGTCGCGGACCGTATCTTGGTGATGAACCAGGGGCGCATCACCCACGAAGTCATGCCCGAAGAGATCGCGCTTGAGAAGCTGTTGGCCCTAGTGATGGAGGAGATACCTCGTGACTGAAACCGCTGAAGAGAAGAGAGCTGGAGCATCGCCCTGGAGCAAGGCTGGTGAGTTAATCTCTCGCTCCGGCCTCTTGATCGGTCTTATCATTCTGTTCGTCTTGCTCGCGGTCTTCGCTCCCAACTTCCTGTCGTCGCGCAATCTCCTCAACGTGCTCCGGGCGGTGGCCTTCAACGGGATCATCGCCTGCGGTATGACGTTGATCATCATCGCCGGCGACATCGACGTCAGCGTCGGGTCGGCGGTGGCCTGGGCGTCCTCGCTGCTCGGCGTGCTGGCGATCCAGCAGGGGTGGCCCCTCGGCCTGGCCGTGATCTTCGTGCTGATTCAGGGGGCCTTCATCCACGCCCTTGCTGGCTACATTCGCGTCAAATGGGAGATTCCCTCCTTTGTTGTCTCCTTGGCGCTCTTCATGAGCCTTCGCGGCGCGGCCCGGCTGATCACCAACGCCTATCCCATCACCCCCTTCCCGGATAGCTTCAACTTCTGGGGCGGCGGGTACATCGCCAACGTCATACCCTTCCCTGCGGTCCTGATGCTGGTCACCGTCGCCATCTTCTACTTCATCAGCACGAGGACGGTCTTCGGGCGATCGGTCTACAGTGTGGGAGGGAATGAGGAGGCCGCCCGTCTATCTGGCATCGACGTGGTGAGGACGCGGATCGGCATCTTCGCCATCAGCGGATTCCTGTCCGCCTTGAGCGGCGTCGTCATCTCGTCGCGCATCATGTCCGGAGCCTCCAACATCGCGGAGGGGCTGGAGTTCGACGTCATTGCAGCCGTCATCATCGGAGGGACGAGCCTCGCCGGTGGTGAGGGATCGATGATGGGGACGCTGCTGGGCGTTTTGTTCATCGGGCTGCTGAACAACGGTATGATTCTTCTGGGCATCACGCCCTTCGCTCAGGAGGTCGTGCGTGGCCTGATCATCCTCGGGGCGGTGATCATCAGCGTGCTCCAGAAGCCCATTCGTGAGTAGAAGCGAGGTCTGGAACCATGAAGCGCTCAGCGATCAACGCGATCTTGCGCAGGGGCAAGAGGTTCATCAAGAGCCAGCATTTTCATCTTCCGCCGTTTGCCTATTGGTCCCCCGACGACTGGAGGCGCAGAGGCGCGGAGGTTCGGGGCATCGTCGAGGTCGGGCTGGGCTGGGACGTCACCGACTTCGGACGGGGCGATTTTGAGCGCTCCGGCCTGCTCCTCTTCACCCTGCGCAACGGGCATCTGGAGGATCTGAAGCGCGGACGGGGGAAGCTCTATGCCGAGAAGATCCTGGTCATCGAGGAGGATCAGGTGACCCCCTTCCACTTCCACTGGGATAAGACCGAGGACATCATCAATCGCGGTGGCGGCAAGCTGATGCTCCAGGTCTATGACGCCGCTGAGGACGGGGAGCTGAAGGACACCGACGTCTCCGTCACCATCGACGGGATCCGGCGGGTCGTGCCCGCCGGGGGTACCGTGGCGCTGGAGGCCGGGGAGAGCATCACGGTGACGTCCGGGCTCTATCACAAGTTCTGGGCTGCCGAGGCGCCGGTCTTGGCCGGTGAGGTCTCTCTGGTCAACGACGACGACGTGGACAATCGCTTCTACGAGGCGCTGGGACGCTTCCCGGAGATCGAGGAGGACGAGCC
>CAZEQC010000107.1:0-11968 GCA_964514285.1 uncultured Anaerolineales bacterium
CGCGCTCTCCGTCCCCGGCGTCGTCGGCATCACCGATCAGCGCGGGCAAGCGGTGTCCCTGCAGCCGCCGCAGGATCTGGTGGATCCGCGCCTCCACGCGCCGCAACTCACGCCACGACCTCTCCTCTGCCGTCGGGACGACGGCGCTCCGTCCTCTGCCGTCGGGACGACGGCGCTCCGTCCCCTGCCGTCGGGACGACGGCGCTCCGTCCCCACGCCCGCGCCGGGGGTCGGTTGGGTCCTCGAAGGAGGGATCCTCCAGCTTGCTGTGATGCCAGCGCCAGGCCTCCTTGAGCTCCCTCAGCCGCTCCCAGGCTTGCGGGTCCACCACCCCACCGCCCTCCTCTCGTAGCTCCAGGCTGCGCGCTAACAGGTCGAGCAGGGCGCTGGACTTGGCGCGCTCCACGTAGCCGAAGGCCTCCTCCACGTGGCCCATCTCCAGGCTCAGCCGCACGGTGTCCTGATAGAGGGCCAGCTTGTCGTCCAGGAAGCTGGCCTTGAACTCGTCGACCCGCAGGCTGCGCCGGATGGCCGCGATCTCTCGTATGGCGGCCCGGTAATGGTCCATAGCTGCATCTCGCCGACCGACCGCCTCCGCCACTCGGCCCAGGCCGTAGCGGGCGCGATAGGCCAGGGTGGGCAGTTGCTTCTCGCGCGGCAGGTCGATCACCGCCTGGTAGAGGGAGCCCGCGCGGTCGATCCGGCCCTGTTCGCCGTAGATGTCGGCCATCAGCAGCTGCGCATGGGCCTGCCGCACGTTCAGTTTGTGGCGGGAGAGGACAGCCTCCGCCTCCTCGGCCACGGACAGTGCCTCGTCCGGGCGTCCGATCTCGCGCAGCAGGGCTGCGTGCTCCAGGTCGATCAGCGCTGCCTGGGTGTCCCCATGGTGCGCGGTGAAGAAGGCTCGCGCCGCCTGGCAGCGGCTCAAGGCGTTCTCCCTCTCGCCCAGACCCCTGTAGGCCATAGCCTGGGTGACATCGGTCAGGGCGACGTAGCGCGCCATGTCCAGGCGGCTGAAGACGGAGCGGGCGCGCCGGGCCAGGTCGAGGGCTTCCGGGAAGAGGTTGAGGCGCAGGTAGACGCGGGAGTCGTAGAGGTCGACGGTCGCCGCTTCCATCTCGTTCCCCTGCTGCTCAAAGGCCTCGCGGGCCTGGTTGTACCGCTCCCACGCCTCCCGGTAGCGCCCCAGCCGGAAGAAGAGCGTGGCCTGGTTCAGCTCCGCCCGGGCCAGTGGCACCCAGGCCTGATGCGTTTCGAGCGTGGCGCACGCCTGCTCGAGCAGCGTCAGTGCCTCACGGAACCGATCTCCGCAGACGAGGGCCCGCGCCGCGTTGACCTGGGCCTGCGCCGCGCCCACCGGGTTGTCGGCGCGTTGGAAATGCTCCTCACACCGCTCGTAGGTCGCCAGCGCCTCGTCGTGGCGGTCGATCAGCCGGTAGATGCTGCCGAGGTTCAGCTCCAGGTTGGCCAACCAGCTCCACCGCTCATGCTTGCTCAACATATCCGCGGTGACCAGGCCCAGATCCAGCGCCTCGTCGTAGCGGGCCAGATCCTTCAGGGCCCAGGTCCAGCCAACCTGAAGCCGGGCGATCTCCAGCTCCTCCCCGCGGCGGGTGCGGATCTGTCGAGCTTCCCTATAGCGGGAGATGCTCTCCCGGCAGCGGCCCCGGTAGAGCAGCAGGTTCCCCTTGACGCGCAGCCCGTTGGCTCGGGCGGCCTCGTCGTCCAGGGCCTCCGCGACGTCGAGCATCGCGTCGGCCGCGCGCAGCGCCTGCTCGGGATCCTCTAGCCGCAGACGATTGGCCCGACGCTCCAGGGCGGCGATGACCGGCTCGCCTAGCTCGTCGCGGCGTTCCTCCAGCCAGCTCCGCCGCGCCTCCCGGTCGGCGAGGGCCAGCAGCGCGTCCACCGAGAAGCCGTCCCCCGGCCGTCGCTCGGCCGCCATCATACCTCCACATCTCGCATCAGGAGCGCCTTCCGTCCGACCTCCAACGCCAGATCGTAGGTCCCTGGGGGCAGCGCCTCGAAGGTGAAGGTGCCCAGCCGGTCCACCGGGCTGGCGACGGGTTCCTCCCCCGTCCGGAAGAGCCAGGCGCGGCTGCCGGACACGGCCTCGGCCTGCACCACCGCCCCCAGCAGCGTCCGCGTCCCGATGTTGGGCGCCGTCGCTTGCAGGCCGATCACCACGTCGACCTCGTCACCGTGGAAGTGGAAGGCGGACGGCCCATCCTCCACCCCTCGCACCCCGACGGGCCGCGGGCGCCCGCGGGGGACCAGGGTCGCCTCGACCGTCTGGACAACGTCCTGAAGCACGTCGAGCGCCAGCCGCGCCAGACTGTCCCCTCTGCCCTCCCGGTCGGCGAGCTCCTCCAGCTCCCGCGCACAGTGTCTACAGGTGCGCACGTGGGCGGCGACCTCCAGTTGCCTGGAGGACGACAGCAGGTCCATCTGATATTGCCCCAGGACTTCCGGGGCGGGGCAGTCGGCGCGGTACATCAGCGTCACCAGCGCCTGGCTCGTCTCCCGGAGCCGCGCCACCTCGGCCTGGCAAGCCGGGCAGCGCTCGACGTGCTCCCGCACGCGCGGGACCGCCTCCCCTTCCAGGTAGGCCATCAGATCGCCCTCTTCAATCGCTGTCGGATCGATACATTCGGTCATCGTGCCCCCTCGCTTTCGCAATCTCTCACTTCAATGAACGGGGCTCACTCCCGTTTGCCGAGGCGAGTTTGGCGTTTCCACCAATCTTGGAGCGCCAGGTCGTTGGACAGCCGCCGCACGACCCGCTCCTTGACCCGCCTCACGTCGGCCGCATCGGCGAAGACGTCGGCGCACTCCTGGGCGATGTGCCGTGGTGGCAAGCCCACCTGGAAGGAAAGATGGATCACCAGACGTTCCTGCTCGTCCTTCAACCGTTGCTCAATGGTTGCGAACAGCTCCTGCTGCATCACGTTGTCCAGCGCCGGCCGCGACGTGGTGTCCCCTGTGCTGGCCCGTGTGTCCTCCAGGCGCACCAGGAGCTGGCGTTTCTCCTCACGGCGATGGCTGTCGATACGGACCGAGCGGGCACAGAGCTGCAGGTAGCTCATCACCTTGCCGATGGTGATGAATTCGCTGGAGAAGCTCTCGGGGTCGACCGCGTGCCAGAACTTGGCGAAGGCGCGGTTGACGCGTTCGTCGATGCGGTCGGCGGGGCCGCCGACCCACTTGCCCACCAGGCGCCGGTATTGGACGTAGAGAGCGTCCCAGGCGTCCTGATCGCGCTCCACGAGGGCGCGTCGGAACAGCTCCAGGCAGGCTCCGCGCTCGCCGGAGTGTCCCCGGCGGTAGCGTGCGCTCTCCTCCCGGCACAGTCTAGCCAGATCTTGTATGAGGCCGTCGTTCATCGTCAAGACAGTGTAACATAGAGTGAGGACTCATACAAGGTTGCGCGAGACGGCTGACCCATCGCGGAGGGGAGGTGGGCATGGCGCCCCCAGAACAGCCCCTTTTTGCCTCACTCGCCCCACCCCACCACCAGACCCTCCAAAACAAACATACCCACCCTCGAACACCCAGTATCGACCGCAAATCCCTCTGCCGCTGACCTTGCCAAGAGACGCTTTGTAGAGTACACTGGGCCAACGTCCCCAACCCGCGGAGTAGACCAGATGAAGGAGAGACATGCCAAACGTGATCGTCATCAGCGCCCGGCCTGCGACGACGGCTGGGGCCCCTGCTTGCCCGACCACACCTGCCAGTTCGAGGACGCGCGTCAAACAAAGCCACATAGGAGAAGAACGTGACTGAAAAGCAGACAAACGAAAACCCGGCCGCACAGCCCTCCGAGGAGCTCACCTTCTGGCAGAAACTCGGTTTCGGCGTTGGAGACATCTACGGCGGTGGCTCCTTCATCATCATCGGCATCTACTACCTCAACTTCCTCACCGACGTGGTGCGCATCAACCCGGCCCTGGCCGGCACCGTGTTCCTGATCAGCAAGATCTACGACGCCATCACAGACCCCTTCGAGGGCATCATCGCCGACCGCACGCGCACCCCGCTGGGGCGCCGCCGCCCCTACCTGCTGGCGGGGGTCGTGCTGGTCTTCCTCTCCTTCTTCGCCCTCTGGTACCCGGTCGACTACGCCGAGGAGGTGCAGCGCTTCCTCTTCGTGGTCGCGGCCTACCTCTTCTTCTCCACCGTGGTGAGCATCGTCAAGCTCTCCTACAACGCCCTGGCCGCGGAGCTGACCTTGGACTACCACGAGCGCACCTCCCTCAGCTCCTTCCGCATCTTCTTCTCCTTGGCCTCGTCGCTGCTCTCGGCCGTGCTACCGCTGGAGATCGTCAAGCGCGCCCCGGACGTCCGCTCCGGCTACATCACCATGGGCCTGGCCTTCGGCGCCTTCTTCGCCCTGCCCTTCATCGCCACCGTGATCAGCACCCGGGAAAGACCCGAGTTCCAGCAGGAGAGAGCGCCGTTCCGCTGGCGCGAGAGCTTCATCGAGCCCTTCCGGGTGCGCACCTTCGTCCACGCCCTGCTGATGTACCTCTTCGCCTTCATCGCCATGGACGCCGTGTTGAGCATCGTCATCTACTACATGAAGTACTTCCTGGGGCGAGGCGACGAGACCAACTACGTCACCGGCACGCTCCTGCTGGCCGAAATCGCCGCCCTCCCCTTCTACAGCTGGCTCAGCAAGCGGACCAACAAGCGAGTCGGCTACATCGTAGGTGCCTGCATCTGGATCGTGACTATGCTCTTCAGCTTCGCCGTGGTCCCCACCGCACCCGCCTTCGTGGTCTACGTCTTCGCCGCGCTGGTGGGGCTGGGCGTGGGCGGCATTGTGGTGATGATCTACGCCATCTTCCCCGACATCCCCGACGTGGATGAGCTGATGACCGGGCGGCGGCGGGAGGGTATCTACTCCTCCATGATCGCCTTCACGCGCAAGGTCAGCGCCGCCGTGGCCCTCTTCCTCGTCTCCAACAGCCTGGCCCTGGCCGGCTACGTGATGCCGGTGGAGCAGATGGTGGGGGGCGTGACCAAGCTGGTCGAGCAGCCCCAGTCGGGCACTTTCATCCTCCTGCTGCGCTTGATCTTCGCCTTCGTGCCCATCGTCCTGGTAGCGTTGGGCCTCTTCTTCGCCTTCCGCTACCCGCTCACCGCCCAGGCGCACCGCCGCCTATGCCGCGTGCTGTCGGCGCGCCGCAGCGACGAGCCCGAGGAACCCGAGATCCAGAGAGAGGCCGAGGACCTGAGCCGGCTCCTGATTGGGGAATGACGAAGCGAGGCCACTTCGAAAGCGGCCTGCTCATGCTTGACGCCTCGTTCCACCTTTGATATACTTGGGGGGAGATTGTCCCAGCAACGACAGCTTCACCGCAACAGCCTTTTCGCTAAGGACGTCATCTGCAAGCGAGGCAGCTGAACCCCATGGGCGCCTAACCCGGCGGCGGGCCAGCTGCTCCGCATTTCGATCCTCACCCCCATAAGGAGGCGACTATGCCCATCGCCGAACGTGAACTCAACCGCGACCTCATCGTGGTGGACGAGCAGGCGACCGTGCAGCAGGTTCGCGACCGGGTCGCCGAGACCGAGAAGGGTTTCGTCTACATCGCCGTCCGGCTTGCCGATGGACGGTATGCCGTCCTCTGGATGGCCGACATCATCCAGGCCCTGCAAGCATGGGGCGGCGAGATGTTGATGCCGGGGATGCTCGATACCGCCCTGATCGACGTGCCCGACCTGCTCGCACCCCGGGTCGCAGAGACGGCCGATCAGGCCGAGATGGACACCAGCGAGGCCAGGGAGCTGGTCGGAAGAACCGGCAAGACGCTGGTGGTGCTTGCGGACAGCGAGGTGGTGGGCTTGATGGTGGGCCTGGTGCGCAAAGCGCCGCTAAGCCTTGATCTCGATTGGCTTGATCAGCCGGTTTCAATGCCCGCCATGGAGGCCGGCGTGTTGGGGGTCGAGGAAGAGATAGCAGGGGAACCACCTAGATCGCCTGAGGTCGAGCCCAAGAAGCGCTGGATCAACGCCGAGATCGCGGGTCACGATCCGGCCGAGCCGCTGCAGATGGGCCAAGTCTATACGCTGGCCTTCGACGTGGACACCGAGCTGCGGGAGGCGGCGGCGGGGGGAGCCGAGTTCCGCTACCGGTTCCAGCCCGACGAGGAAATGGTCACCCTGACCGTGCAGCTGGAGAGCGATGATTTCGAGATCTACACCGACCCGCAGAAGCTCCGCGTGCCACGCACCGGCAGATCGAAGGGCAAGGCCCGCTTCGACGTCGAGCCGAAGCGCGAGGGCGAGGGCCTGATCAACGCCCTGTTCCTGAAAGACGGCAACTTCGTCCAGCTCATCACCCTCAAGCTCCACACCGGCGTCGCCAACCGGGCGGGCGTGTTATCCTCGGAGACGCTGGGCCGGCCGGTGGGCGCCGCCTTCGCCGTCGAACCCCGGGACGTGAGCCTGACGATCCTGGACACCGGCGCCGGGTTCCAGATCATTATGTCAGGCGCCGTTGGCGCGATGGCTACCCTGCCCATCACGCGGGAATATCTGGACAACGAGATCGCCCAGGTGCGCCAGGAGCTGCTCAAGATCGTCCACCTCAGCGTCGGCGGCAGCAAGGTCTACCAGGCAGGCGTAGAGATCCCGCCGAACGTGAACCGCCACGCGCTGCGACAGCTGGCCAAGGAGGGCTACCTGCTCTACAAGCGCATCTTCTACGGGCGTGAAGCCGGCGCCCAGGCCAATCTGCTGGGGGATAGGCTGCGCCAGATGGCCCAGGGAGATAAGCTCAAGATCCAGATCTTCTCCCAGCACTTCATGCTGCCCTGGGGCATCCTCTACGTGGCCGAGGAGTACGACCCGGACAACATCGACCCAGAGATGTTCCTGGGCCTCAAGCACATCATCGAGCACATCCCGCTCCAGCCGAACATGCAGGTGATCGAAGGCACGATTGACAGCAGCCCCGGCCTGGCCGTCAGCCTCAACGTCAACGCCGACATCGATCAGCAGATGGGGGCGCCGCTCATCGCCAACCAACTGCAGTATTGGGAGAGGATCCAGCAGAGCGGCGGCGCCCGGGTGAGCGTGCGCCGCACCGAGGACGAGGTGGTGAAAGCGCTGGCCGACACGTCCACGCCCGACCAGATCCTCTACTTCTACTGCCACGCCGTCTCCAAGTCGCTGGCCGAGGACGGAGGTCCGGATACGTCGACGCTGGTGCTGAGCGGCGGCCAACACCTGACCCTGGAGGACCTGGATCTGTTCGCCTCAACCGAGAAGACCCTCCCGGGCGCGCCGCTGGTGTTCATCAATGCCTGCGAATCGGCCGAGCTCTCCCCGCTCTTCTACGACGGATTCGTGCCCTACTTCATGGACAAAGGGGCCCGGGGCGTCATAGGCACCGAGTGCGAAACGCCCGCCTTGTTCGCGGCCGAGTGGGCCGAGCGCTTCTTCGACCGATTCCTGGCCGGCGGCTCGCTGGGCCAGATTGCCCTGGATCTGCGCCGAGAGTTCTTCTACGAGCAGAACAACCTGTTAGGTCTACTCTATGCACTGTACGTCGACGGCGACACGCGAATTATGCCCGGTGTGCAGGTCACGTGATCCGATGCACTCGTCTCGTTTCACGTAGCAGAATGGATAACCTTCCCGAAAGCTGAAAATACAACCAGCCAGCGAGTCAAGCAGGCGCCGAGCGACTCGATTCTTGGCGACAGCTGACTATCGTAGCTTTCGGGAAGGCAAGGTTCGGCAACAAAGATACCTAGTCGGAGCTAGCATAAAGGAGGAAGACGATGTCCGAAAAACCCACTGCGGGATCTACCACCGACTCCGCCCTGCGCCGCTTCCGGGAATACACGGCGGCAGCGCTCGCCACGATCGTCATCCTGGGCACAGTCGTGATGATGGTCGTAGCCCTGTTCCACATCGACACGTCCGACAGATTCGGGCGCATCAAGGACCTGCTGTTGCTCCTTAATCCGCTGCTGGGCGTCATCATCGGCTACTACTTCAACAAGGTGAGCACCGAAGCGCGCGCCGAAAGCGCCGAAGAGACCGCGCAGAACGCCACGCTCAGCGCACAGCAGGCGATCGAGGCGCGCAACGCCGCCGAGACGGAGGCCCGCGCGGCCCAGAGCAAGGCCGAGGAGGCCCTTTCCACCTTGAGCGAGGTCAGCCGGGCGGCCGATGACGTTCTGGCCCAGATGCCGGCGACTCCGCGCACACTTGGTGTGGACGAGGAGGGCCGGCCCACCGAGGATGCTCGTCTGGAACTCCGAGCTGCGCTGGCCCATGCCAGGCGCATCACGGGCTCCTGACGCTCTTCCACAGAACAGACCTCGGCTCTTTCTTCGCCGGCCAGCCCGGGACGGCGCCCAGAGCAATCGGGACATCCAGGTCAGACGAAAGGAGAGGACCATGGACAGGATCACGTATCTGGACTTCGACCTGCTGATCGAACGCACCGACGAAGGATACACGGCCCGCGTCTTGGACTCACCGGCCGGCCAGGGCGCCGCCAGCTTCGAACTCCCCTTTTCGGACCTGGAGCTGGAGAACTTCCTGCTGCGCGTCGGACGCACCCGGCGCGGCGTGCGACGCCTGGAATCGCCGGAGATGGAGGCGGCCAAGGCCTTCGGCGGCCGCCTCTTCGACGCCATCTTCGACGACGACGTGCGGGGCTGCCTGCGCAGCAGCCTGGACGAGGCCAGACGACAGGAAGCGGGGTTGCGCGTCCGGCTCCGCACAGCCGACGCCCCCGAGCTGACCGACCTGCCCTGGGAGTATCTCTACCACCCCACCCTCAACCGCTTCCTCGTCCTCTCCACGGAGACCCCTCTGGTGCACTACCTGGACCTGCCGGAGCGCATCCGGCCGCTGGAGGTGAAGCCGCCGCTGCGGGTGCTGGTGATGATCTCCAGCCCCCGCGACCACCCCCCGCTCGACGTCGACCGGGAGTGGCGGAAGCTGAAGGAGGCCCTAGGCGACCTGGAGCAGCGGCGGCTCGTCACCCTGGAGCGGCTGGAGGAGGCCACGCTGATCGCCCTGCAGCGCCGGCTGCGGCGGGGGGCCTACCACATCTTCCACTTCGTCGGCCACGGCGGGTTCGACGAACGGGCCCAGGACGGCGTGCTGCTGCTGGAGGACGAGGAAGGACGGGGCCGCCCCGTGAGCGGTCAGTACCTGGGCACGCTCATGCACGACGAGCGCACGCTGCGGCTGGCCATCCTCAACGCCTGCGAGGGCGCGCGCACCTCCCGCACCGACCCCTTCGCCGGCACGGCCCAGAGCCTGGTGCAGCAAGGGACCCCGGCCGTCATCGCCATGCAGTTCGAGATCACGGACGAGGCGGCCATCACGCTGGCCCACGAGTTCTACGCCGCCCTGGCCGACGGCTACCCGGTCGACGCCGCCCTGGCCGAAGCGCGCAAGGCGATCTTCGCCCAGGAGAACGACGTGGAATGGGGCACACCGGTGCTCTACATGCGCTCCCCGGACGGGCGCATCTTCGACGTCAAGCAGGTGAGCGAGGAGGAGCGCAAGGCGTCCCGAATCGCCGCGCTCTACGACGAGGCAGAGGCGGCGATGGCCGAGGAGGACTGGACGGCCGCCATCAAGAAGCTGAACGACGTCCTCAGCCGGGACCCGACCCACGCGGAGGCAAAGGCCATGCTGAACCAGGCTCGGCAGCAGCAGGAAAGGACCCTTCAGCTGGAGAATGAGCGTGACCGACAACCTTGGCCGCCCCAACCCGAAGCCCGACCCGAGAGACCCAGCGCTCCGGACACGGCACCTTCGGCTCTGCCTCAGCTACTCCCAGGTAGTTGGCACGTTTGGGTTAGCTACCCGTACACCGACAATGTCAAGCTCCAGATCACTCTGACAATACAGCCCAACGGTTGGTTTCAGGGACGCGTGCAGGGCCCGATGGGCCTGAGCCATATCCAAGGACAGTGTCAGATCACCCCACCAAACCAGCTTATCCTACAGGGCCAGGAAACCATGGGCGGCCAGGTTACGTTGTTTTCAACGAGGGAGCAATTCACCCAAATCGCGTCCTCTTGGCTGAGGGGTGTATACAGCACGGGGGAACAGACAGTCTGGCAGAGAATCAATCAGGAGGACGTGGGAGAGGGCATCGGAACCGGCTGAGCACTTGGAACTGGTGAACCTTGGGTCTTCCTCAGAAAGCTCACGAACCCGTCCCGGGGTGAGCAGGCGGTCACCGCCCAGTCGCCCCGGGACGGCGCTCAGAGCAATCGGGACATCCAGGTCAGACGAAAGGAGAGGACCATGGACAGGATCACGTATCTGGACTTCGACCTGCTGATCGAACGCACCGACGAAGGATACACGGCCCGCGTCTTGGACTCACCGGCCGGCCAGGGCGCCGCCAGCTTCGAACTCCCCTTTTCGGACCTGGAGCTGGAGAACTTCCTGCTGCGCGTCGGACGCACCCGGCGCGGCGTGCGACGCCTGGAATCGCCGGAGATGGAGGCGGCCAAGGCCTTCGGCGGCCGCCTCTTCGACGCCATCTTCGACGACGACGTGCGGGGCTGCCTGCGCAGCAGCCTGGACGAGGCCAGACGACAGGAAGCGGGGTTGCGCGTCCGGCTCCGCACAGCCGACGCCCCCGAGCTGACCGACCTGCCCTGGGAGTATCTCTACCACCCCACCCTCAACCGCTTCCTCGTCCTCTCCACGGAGACCCCTCTGGTGCACTACCTGGACCTGCCGGAGCGCATCCGGCCGCTGGAGGTGAAGCCGCCGCTGCGGGTGCTGGTGATGATCTCCAGCCCCCGCGACCACCCCCCGCTCGACGTCGACCGGGAGTGGCGGAAGCTGAAGGAGGCCCTAGGCGACCTGGAGCAGCGGCGGCTCGTCACCCTGGAGCGGCTGGAGGAGGCCACGCTGATCGCCCTGCAGCGCCGGCTGCGGCGGGGGGCCTACCACATCTTCCACTTCGTCGGCCACGGCGGGTTCGACGAACGGGCCCAGGACGGCGTGCTGCTGCTGGAGGACGAGGAAGGACGGGGCCGCCCCGTGAGCGGTCAGTACCTGGGCACGCTCATGCACGACGAGCGCACGCTGCGGCTGGCCATCCTCAACGCCTGCGAGGGCGCGCGCACCTCCCGCACCGACCCCTTCGCCGGCACGGCCCAGAGCCTGGTGCAGCAAGGGACCCCGGCCGTCATCGCCATGCAGTTCGAGATCACGGACGAGGCGGCCATCACGCTGGCCCACGAGTTCTACGCCGCCCTGGCCGACGGCTACCCGGTCGACGCCGCCCTGGCCGAAGCGCGCAAGGCGATCTTCGCCCAGGAGAACGACGTGGAATGGGGCACACCGGTGCTCTACATGCGCTCCCCGGACGGGCGCATCTTCGACGTCAAGCAGGTGAGCGAGGAGGAGCGCAAGGCGTCCCGAATCGCCGCGCTCTACGACGAGGCAGAGGCGGCGATGGCCGAGGAGGACTGGACGGCCGCCATCGAGAAGCTGAACGACGTCCTCAGCCGGGATTCGACCCACGCGGAGGCGAAGGCCATGCTGAGCCAGGCTCGGCAGCAGCGCAAGCTGGCGTCTCTCTACGCCAGGGGACGGGAGCACTACGAGGCCGGGCGGTGGCGCCAGGCGCTCGCGTCCTTCCGCCAGGTCCAGGATGTGGAAGATGACTACGAGGACGTGGATGCACTCATCGCGGCAGCCGAGGCGAAAGCGGTGGAGGAGAAACAGGCACCAGCAGAGGAGAAGGCGCAGTCTCTACAAGCGATCCTCTCCAAGCTGCCCCGCTGGCTCTGGGTTGGCATTCCGGCCGCCCTGCTGCTCCTGCTGCTCGTCTGTGGCGGGGGATACCTGGCGCTCCGGGGACTTATCCTTAGACCCACGCCCACCCCTACACCGACATCTACGCCAACGCCTTTTGCCCCCGTAGCTGCAACGGACACGCCAACGTCCGTGACGCCCACAG
>CAZEQC010000108.1:0-5598 GCA_964514285.1 uncultured Anaerolineales bacterium
CGCTGGAGGCTGAGGAGCGGCGCCGTGCCGTGGAGCAGGCTCAAGCGGTAGGCGCGCAGGAGGAGGTCCTGGGCCTGGATCTGGCCCACGATCTCGGTGGACGGCGGCTCCAGCTGGCCCGACTCGATCTCCTCAAAGGGGACGTAGAGCTTCAGCTGCTGGGCCTCGCCGCCGTCGATGGTGGACGCCACCAGCACGTCGTCCTTCGGCTGGCCGTCCACGCGCCAGAGGCGGTTGCGGGTGCGGATCACGCTGCCGGGAGCGAATCGGGTCATAGGATATCCTGTTAGGTGATCATTGGGGGCAAATCGACCTTAGCCCTGGTCTGAGCAAAGTCACTCCTAAGTATACGTCTGCTTCCTTAAGGTGACAAGGGATCGGCTCACGACGCTTGGTCGCCCCAGCGTGTAGCGTGTGTAGGGTCTGTGAGAAAGCTTCCATGCTGTTGGCGGTCTTATGGGAAAAACCTTCGTGAGCCCTACACCACCCTACATCCCTACACCGCTACACAGCCAACGACCGCGCTGACGGCCGCCGCTCGCGACCGCCACGTCAGGCAATCATGATATCACATGTTGAGGCTTCATTGAAGCGCGACGGGGCGATGTTCTGTGGCGTTTGTTAGATTGTTCTGTGGCGTCCGTTAGATCGTTTCTGTGGCGTCTACGCCACAAGCGCCGTGGCGCGTGTTAGATTCTCTCAGCGACCTCAGCGCCTCAGCGGTCTGCCTCTGCCCTTGGAATCGCGTTTGGACCCACCGCCCAGTCCAAGCCCCTGCCTCCGCCCCTTCGCTTATCCGTTCCCCGTGCGCTGACCCATCCACCCCACCGCCTCCCTCTTGCCCGCTCGCCCAACTGCGCTATACTTACCACCAGCTAGACCAGCCGCCCGCAGACCGTTGCTTGGAGGAGAATCGCTATGAACGACGCCCGTCCAACCCTCACCGCCGTCCCCGGCCTCTCCGTGGGCCACGTCACCGATCTGGACGGCCTCACCGGCTGTACCGTCGTCCTCTGCCAGGAGGCCGCCGTCGCCGGCGTCGACCAGCGGGGTGGGGCGCCGGGCACGCGGGAGACCGACCTGCTCCGGCCCATGCACCTGGTGGAGAAGGTCAACGCCGTCGTCCTGGCCGGCGGCTCCGCCTTCGGCCTGGCTGCCGCCGACGGGGTCGTCCGCTATCTGGAGGAGCAGGGCGCCGGGTACGACACCGGCCTGGCCCGGGTGCCTATCGTGCCCGCCGCCATCCTCTTCGACCTCGACCTGGGCGATCCCAACGCCCGGCCCGACGCCGCCATGGGGTATGCCGCCTGCCAGGCTGCCGGCCGTGGGCCGGTCGCCCAGGGGAACGTTGGAGCCGGCACCGGCGCCTCCGTCGGTTCCATCCTCGGGCCCCGCCGCGCCATGAAGGGCGGGCTGGGCAGCGCTGCCGTTACCCTGGCGGACGGGCTCGTCGTCGGTGCCCTCGTCGTCGCCAACGCCTTCGGCGACGTCGTCGATCCGTCCACGGGCCAGATCCTGGCCGGCGCCCGCAGACCCGGGGCCGACGAGCTGGCCGATACGATGGCCGTCATGCGCGGCTTTGTAGAGGAGGGAGGGGAAGCGCCGGACGCCGCCTCGGCCCTCGGCGGCAGCACCGTCGTCGGCATCGTCGCCTCCAACGCCCGCCTCACCAAGGAGGCGGTCAACAAGGTGGCCCAGATGGCCCAGGACGGCATCGCCCGCGCCGTCCGTCCCGCCCACACGATGTTCGACGGCGACACCCTCTTCGCCCTCGCCACTGGAGAAGAGGTTGCCGACGTCAACCTGGTTGGCGCCTATGCCGCCCAGCTCGTCGCCGAGGCCATCGTCCGCGCCGTCCGGGCCGCCGAGAGCGTGGGCGGCGCCCTCGCCTACCGCGACCTTCGGGGTAGGCCGTGATGCGCGCCTCGCACCGGGTCACTATCCTCACCGTCATCAGTTGCGTCCTCCTCACCGCCTGCGCCTCCTCCGCCACGCCCACGACTCCCGCGACCGGAGCCAGGCTGCCCACCCGCCGTCCCACCGCGGTGGAGACCGACACGCCGACCGGCCCGGCCCCCAGCCTTCCCGCCGAGGCCTACCACCGGCAGGGCGTGGAGCGGCAGCAGAGAGGGGACCTGCTCGGCGCCCGGCGCTACTTCGACTGGGCCATCCGCCGCGATCCCGCCTTCGCGCCGGCCTACGTCTCTCGGGGCACTCTCCATCTGGCCGAGGGGGAGCTGGATCGGGCGTTGAGCGACGCCCAGGCCGCGCTGGAGATCGAGCCCACCGCCCGGGCTCATTGGCTCCGCGGCGAGGTGCTTCACGCTATGGGACGCCACGCGGACGCGTTGCAGGCCTTCGACCACGCCCTGGCCCGCGACCCTGCCCTTCGGAAGGACACCTTCCACGCCCGCTGGGAGGCGGCCAGGGCAGCGGGGAACCAGGGGCGTCTCTCCGACATGGGCGCCGAGTTCAGCGTCGACTACCCGGCTGACCCGCTGCGTTCTTACTACCAGGGCTGGCCCCTCCTCACCTCGGAGCAGTACGACGAGGCCATCGACCTGTTGGTTGAGGGGATCGAGGGCGCTGACCGTCCCCCGGCGCTCCTCTGGTACCTCTTGGGCCGCGCCTACATAGGGATCGAGGCCTGGCAGGAGGCTATCCTCTCCCTGGAGGAGGCCCGCGAGCTGGTGCAGGTCGACGACGTCAGCATGGCCTTTCACACGGACCAGCCGGTCGGCGAGCTTTTCGTCACCCTGGGGCGCGCCTACCTCGGCGCCGGTCGCTGTGCCGACGCCGAGACCATGCTGGCCTATGGGCTCTCCATCGGTGCCCCTATGGAGGGGAACGTGCAGGTTTTGGAGGAGGCGCGCATCTGCCAGACGCCGACCCCGGAGCCCACCCCGACCCCGTAGCGCGTCGGCGGCTTGGGGGGTGGATCCGTCCGTCTTGCGCTCCCCGTGCCTTCTGCCTCCACGGATTCGCAATCCTTGGGCCGCCGCAGGCGGCAGGGATGGAGAGGTCCGAAGCTAGCAGACAGAGCAAAGACTAAGCCATGAACAACACATTCGACGTCATCATCGTCGGCGCCGGCCCCGCCGGGGTCTTCGCCGCCCTGGAGCTCAGCCATCGCTCCGACCTGCGCGTCGCGGTCCTTGAGAAGGGCCCCGACATCGACCGCCGCCACTGCCCGGCCCGGGAGCCTGGGGGTGCCTGTCAGCATTGCCAGCCCTGCGCCATCATGTCGGGGTGGGGCGGCGCCGGCGCCTTCTCCGACGGCAAGCTCACCCTCTCGCCGGCCGTCGGGGGTCACCTCACCGAGATCCTCGGCGCGGAGCGCGTCGCCAAGCTCGTCCGTGAGGTCGACGAGACCTACGTCCGCTTCGGCGCCCGGGGGCCGATCCACGGCACGCGCAACGATCAGGTGGAGCTGTTGGAGAAGCAGGCCACGCTGGCCGGGCTCCGCTTCGTCTCCGTCCCCATTCGACACATGGGCACCGAGCGCTGCGTGGAGATCATGCGCGCCATACGCGACGCGCTGTTGGAACGCGGGGTGGAGATCCGTCCGCGGACGCCCGTCGCCCGCGTCCTGACCGAGGAGAGACGGGTCGTGGGGGTCGAGACGGAGGGTGGGGAGCGCCTGGGGGCCGATGCCGTCGTCGTCGCCCCGGGCCGCGAGGGGGCGGCCTGGCTCAAGGCCCTCGCCGACACGATGGGCCTCACCGTGGGGCGCAACCCGGTCGACCTCGGCGTGCGGGTCGAGCTCCCGGCCGTCGTGCTGGAGCCCATCACCGAGCTCGTCTACGAGTCGAAGTTCATCTACTACTCCAAGGCCTTCGACGATCGCGCACGTACTTTCTGCATGTGCCCCCACGGCGAGGTCAGCACCGAGTTCGCCGGCGACGTGATGACCGTCAATGGGCACTCCTTCGCCGACGCCAAGACCACCAACACCAACTTCGCCATCCTGGTCAGCAAGACCTTCACCGAGCCCTTCGACGATCCCATCGCCTACGGCAAGAGCATCGCCCGGCTGGCCAACCTGCTTGGGGATGGCGTCATCGTTCAGCGGCTGGGAGATCTGGAGAGTGGTCGGCGCTCGACGCCCAAGCGCCTCTCCCGCTCCGTGGTGACGCCCACCTATCCCAGTGCCACGCCCGGGGACCTCAACCTGGTGCTGCCCTACCGTTACGTGGTCACCATCCTGGAGATGCTGCGCGCCATGGATGAATTGGCGCCCGGGGTGGCCTCGCGCCACACCTTGCTATACGGGGTCGAAGTGAAGTTCTATTCCTGCCGCCTGCGGCTTACGGTGGAGATGGAGACCGAGGTGGACAACCTCTTCGCATGCGGCGACGGCGCCGGGGTGACCCGCGGCCTGGTGCAGGCCTCCGCTTCCGGCCTCCTTGCCGCTCGTGCCATCCTAAGACGCCTCGCCTCGTAGCACGAGGCGCATAGAGTCCGTGCGCGTTGAATAGGCACGGACACGTCCAGCGCGGTCGCGTCCGGATCTGGCGATCCCTCGAGAGCGGTGGAAGACGAGCAGGGGACATGTAGGTCGGGCCAGGTGGCCTCCGCCCTCATACCCGACAACCCCCTGTGCTACTATGGAAGATTCTTCAAGACCGTTGCCGTGCTGGGGCGATCCCTGGAGTCCTGCCCCACGTAGCTCCACGCCACACTCCCGTCGGTGTCGATGACAAAGACCGACGGCGCGGCGTACCCGTCGTCAAACAGGTTGTAGACGTTGAACGCCTTGGCGACCTCGTGATCGGGATCGGCCAGCACGGGGTAGGGGAGATCCAGCAACTCGCGAACGCCCTCGTTGACCGACGAGACCGGGGCGACCGCCAAGGCCACCACCTCGGCGCCCGCCTCCTGGAACGATGTGTAGTTCTGATGCAACTGAACCAGTTGCGTCCGGTCAGGTCCTCATCCACACCGCTGGAAGAAGACCAGAACCAGCGGCCCCTCCTCAAGCTGATCGTTCAACGTGAAGGACCCCCCGCCGGCCTGCTCCAAGGTGAAGTTGGATGCCACCTCCGGCACCTCGGGTTGCAGCCCTGGCGTCGACGTCGGCGGCTCCGCCTCGTCTGTGGATTCGACGACGGGCGACGGTTCCGGAGTTTCCGCCTCGGCCAGGTCCTCGAAGACCATGATGCTGGCGTCTTCTTCCTGCTTCTTCAACCACTCAGAAATGTTGTGCCCATCGGCCTCCAGGCTGTCCACCCCGGCTTGCACCGTGAGGAGTCGCTCGATGGTATCCTCCAGGAAGGCTCGCTCCAGGCCGACCGCCTTCAGCTCTTGGACCACATCCTCGTCGCTCACTCCCCAATTCCGCTTTAGACTGCTGATGAAGCTCTCAACCTCCTCGTCGCTGGGTGCCTCGATGTCCGTCACCCCTTGCAGGATCAGTTGCGACCTGATCAGGCGATCCAGCGTCTCTCTCTCGCCCAGCGTGGACGCGCCGGAGAGCTTCCCTAGCACGGTGTTCAACTTCACGGTCTGGCTCAGGTAGGCTTGCGTAATTGTGTACCCGTTCACATTCGCCGCCACGGACGCCGTCGAGGGGCTTGGCTCCGCGGTGGCGGCTTCTGT
>CAZEQC010000108.1:5698-11950 GCA_964514285.1 uncultured Anaerolineales bacterium
CTTCGGCTTCAGCTGACGTCGACGTGCTCACAGCGGTGGCGTTCTGCGTCGGTTGACTCCCGGGCTCCGGCGTTGCCGAGCCGGGGTTGAGGAAGGCGGTAACGAGCAATACAGCAGCGACGACGATTAAAACGAGGCCCAGAATGGTCCAGATGGGTGATTGTTTCATCAGCGATCTCCTCATTAGCTAGCTTAGCTCCACCGAAAGCGCTTTTGGTTCGCCGAGACCCTACGGGTTTTGATGTGAACGTTCATCGACTTGGTCAAGACGCATAGTCTATCGATGGAACGTGAGTCTAACCCTGCCTCTCTGCAACCCCTAGAGTCTTCGCTCTGTCTTTTCAGGGAAGCTTGGCCTATTTCCTTAGACGGTACAATTTAACACGTATGGGGAGAGTTGTCAATCACCCTGCTCCTCGTCCGCTTGATCCGGTTCGAGCATCACCCGGGCCGCCTCCGGGAAGACGTCGCGCGCCCTGCCGCCCGAGGGCTGGGGGCCCACCACATCGTTCCGCTCCAGGATGTCCATGATCCGCGCCGCCCGGGTGTAGCCGATGCGCAGTTTCCGCTGCATCAGCGAGATTGAGGCCCGGTTCTCCTTCAGCACCAGGTCGACCACCTCCGGCAGCAGCTCATCCTCGTACTCCACCGCCGGCTCCTCGGCCACGCCCTTGTCCCACAGCGGCTTCTGGACCACCTTTCCCGGCTCGATGGCCTCAGGCTTCGTCTCCTCCTTCCAGTAGTGAACCAGGTTGCGCAGCTCCTTGTCCGACACGTAGGTGCCCTGCAGCCGCATCGGCGTCGGCGCGTCCGGGGGCAGGAAGAGCGCGTCGCCCCGGCTCAACAGCTGCTCCGCCCCTGCCATGTCGAGGATCACCCGCGAGTCGACGGCGGAGGCCACGTTGAAGGCGATCCGCGCCGGGAAGTTGGCCTTGATCAGCCCCGTCACCACGTCGACGCTGGGCCGCTGCGTGGCGATCACCATGTGGATCCCAGTCGCCCGCGCCATCTGGGCGATGCGGCAGATCGACCGCTCCACCTGCTGCGGAGCCACCATCATCAGGTCGGCCAGCTCATCGACGATCACCACGATGTAAGGCAGCGACTTCTTGCCCAGGTTCGGGGCCACCCGTTCGTTGTAATCATCGATGTGCGAGGCCCGCGTCTCCGAGAAGTGGCGGTACCGCCCGTCCATCTCCGCCAGCACCCAATTCAGCACCTTCGTCACCCGCTCCATGTCCACCACCACGTCGGCCAGCAGGTGGGGAATACCGTTGTACCCCGTCAGCTCCACCCGCTTGGGGTCCACCATCAGGAAGCGGAGACGATCGGGCGTGTTCTGCAGGAGCAGCGCTGCGATAATCGAGTTCAGACAGACCGACTTCCCCGACCCGGTCGCGCCAGCGATCAGCAGGTGCGGCATTTTGGCCAGATTGGCCACCACCGGGTGACCGGAGACGTCCTGCCCCAGGCAGAGGCGTAGGCTCGAGTCTGTGCGGGCGAAGGCCTCGCTCTCGATCACGTCGCGCATGGCCACCAGAGCCGACTCCGGGTTGGGCACCTCCAGCCCGATCAGCTGCTTGCCCGGGATCGGGGTCTCGATGCGCACGGTCTTCGCCTCCAGCGCGAGCGCCAAGTCGTCGGCCCGGGACGTGATGCGGCTCACCTTCACCCGGCGCCGTTTCCCCCCTTTCTCGATCACCAGGGGCTCGATGCCGAACTGGGTCACGACGGGGCCGTGGTTGATCTCCTGCACCCGCACCGGAGCTCCCAGGCTCTCCATCGTCTCCTCGATGATCCGCGCCTGCTCGCGCAGGATCGCTGCGTTGATGTCGTGATCGTTGCCCGGGTCGAGGATCTCTTTGAGCGGGGGAAGGCGATGCTCCTTATCCAGACCGATGACGTGCGGATGGATCGCTTCTTCTTGGTCCTCAGCCGTCGGCGGCGTGGCGATGACCGGCGCCTCCGGCTCTGGCTCGGGCTCCGCGGGCTTCTTGCGCCTCTTCTTCTTCCTCTCGTCGGGCTTTTCGTCTCTCGGCAGGTCCGGCGTTTCCTCGATCCGTCTCCCCTCCTCGGCGCGGCGCCGGGCTCGTTGGGGCCACAACCGTCCCTCCAGGCGCCGGATCGCTCGCAGGACGTCCTCCACCGAGATGCGCGCCGTCATGGCCAGCACGATGAACCAGCCCACCAGGAGCGCCACCACCAAACCTCCCACGCCCAGGCCGCGGAGCAGCAGCAGGCCGATGGCCGCGCCCACGCCGCCGCCCCCGTGGCCTGCCTCGGCGATCGCCCGCAAGTTGCCCTCCATGATGAAGAGCGAGGCCGCCAAATGGAGCGTCACCAGCAGGGCCACGTAACCCAGCAGGCCCCCGACGATCTGGAGAGGCGTCACGCGGGGCAGCTTGTCCGCGAAGCGGTGCAGCACCAGCCGCAGCCCCAGCGCACCCACCAGCAGCGGCGTCAGATAGGCGCCCCAACCGAAGGCTCGCCTCAGCACCCCCAGCCACCAGCCCGGTATCCTGCCGTGGTTCGCCGAGGGGAAGCTCAACAGCGTCAGCCCGGCGAAGGCGAGCAGGACGTAGCCCAGAATCTCCAGCCATCGAGCCAGGTCCAGATCCAGGTCCAGGCTGATCTCCGGCAGGAGACCTCGCAGTCCCTTCTTCTTGCGGCGTTTTCCCATAGTCTACAGTCCGAGAGCGGGCCCAAGCCCCGACAAGGTTTGAGGTACCTATTCACCTTGTGGCTCTCATGCTCTAGCCGGATTCGCAATCCGAGGCCCGCCGCCTAATACTCGATAGCGCGCGGCAGCCCCTTAGCCCCTTCCACCCACCGGCTGACCTCCGTCAGGCTCGGCGCCCGGCGGACCAGACTCTTCTCCTTGTTGACCGCCCTTAGCTTCTGGTGAAGGTTCTCCGAGTTTCGCTGAGCCAGCTCCGGCACCGTGTCGACGCCGGCTGCCTCCAGCAGATCCGAGTATTCCTCGCCAATCCCCTTGACGCGGAACAGGTCGACCCGGTTGACCCAATCCAGGATCAACGTCTTGCTGATGCCGGTCTCGTCGGCGATCTCCTGGCGCCCTTGCGGCGTCTTACCCTTCTCCAGCAAGGCCTCCGTGGTCATGATCCCGGCGTCGATCAGTTTCTGCGCCTGCGTCTCGCCTATCCCCTCGACCTTCGTTAGCTTGGTCACGTCATTCCTCCTTGTTATGATTATGGAAGCGCTACCTCTGCCCGCATTATAGCATGCCTTCCTCTGCCAAGCTACACCAACGACCTCTCCACCGCCTGGGCCACCGATCGTATCGGGATGATCTCAATGCCGTCCGTCGGCAGGTCGTTGCCGGCCCGCAGCGACTTGGGCAGCAGGCAGCGCTTGAAGCCCAGCCTCGCCGCCTCTTTCAGGCGCGACGACGTGTGGCTCACCGTGCGCACCTCCCCGGAGAGCCCCACCTCTCCGATCACGGCCATGTCCGCCACCACCGGCTGATCTCGCACGCTGGAGGCGATGGCCACCGCCACCGCCAGGTCGGCCGCCGGCTCCTGTACCTGAAGCCCGCCCACCACGCTGGCGAAGACGTCCTGCTCGAAGAGCCGCAGGCCCACCCGGCGGGAGAGCACCGCGGAGATCAACAGCAGGCGGTTGTAGTCCACCCCGTTGGCCGTCCGCCTCGGATGCCCGAACGTGGAGTGGCTGGCCAGGGCCTGGATCTCCACCAGGAGCGGGCGGGTGCCCTCCATCGTCACCGCGATGGCCGACCCCGGCGCGTTCACCATCCGCTCCGCCAGGAACATCTCCGAGGGGTTGGCCACCTCCACCAGACCCCGCTCACGCATCTCGAAGACCCCCACCTCCGACGTGGCCCCGAAGCGGTTCTTCACCGATCGCAGCAGCCGATAGGCGTGGAAGCGCTCCCCCTCCAGGTAGAGCACCGTGTCCACGATGTGCTCCAGGGTCTTCGGGCCGGCGATCGACCCCTTCTTCGTCACGTGTCCCACCAGGAAGATCGCCACGCCGCTCGCCTTGGCCCACCCCCGAAAATGCGTCGCCGCGTGTCGCACCTGGCTGATCGAGCCCGCCGACGATGAGAGGTCCTCGCAGGTCACCGTCTGAATCGAGTCCACGACCATCACCTGGGGCTTGATCTCTCGGGCGTGATGGTCGATGGTCGCCAGATCGGTCTCCGTGACCACGAAGAGGTCGTCATTGGTGATCCCCAGCCGGTCGGCCCGCATGCGGATCTGTCGAGCCGACTCCTCGCCCGAGACGTAGAGGACCGGCCGCCCCGTCGTCTCCGCCATCAGAGCGCTGGCCTGGAGGAGCAGAGTCGACTTGCCGATGCCGGGATCGCCGCCCACGAGGGTGAGGGAGCCCGGCACCAGACCGCCGCCCAGCACCCGTGCGAGCTCCTCCATCGGCACCGGAAAGCGCTCCAGGCCCTCCGTCTCGATCTCGGGGAGGCGGCGCGGCCGGCTACGGGGGGACACCGAGGCCGTCTTCTTCGGTGCGTCGGACGACTCGATCGTCTCGACCATCGTGTTCCACTCCCCACACCCGGGGCAGCGGCCCATATACCGCGGCGTCGTCCGCCCGCAGTTCTGACAAACCCAATGCGTCCTCGTCTTCGCCATCGCCTCTCCAATCCCCTCAGACCGGTTCAACCCCTGCCATCATCCGTGGGGTGTGTTTCCCCACGTGCTGTCGTCCTGTTAGGGCAGGTTTCGTAAGCATAGCGGCACCTGCTGGCCCCCGTAGGATCGGTTTCCACACCCGCCGCACCAGCTACGCAGATTGTACTAGAACATCTGTTCCCACGCAAGAACCGCGGGCGAGGAATGGAGCCCTCTATCACGCATGCGCACTCTTGCGCCCCAGGTGATCGGCACTTGAGAGTGTACAAAGCGAAAGCCTGGCTACCGTAGCCAGGCTTTCCTATCCTATCGCAGACGATGCCAGCGCCCGATCAGCTCAGCCTTCCTCCTCCATCGACGCTCGCACGTTCTCTAGGCTCTGCTGCACCGCGCGGCGCGCGGAACCCCGCCGGATCAGCACGTCCAGGATCCGTCCGATGATGCCTCGCGGCTTGTACTCCCAGACCAGGGTGAGGCGCGTGGAGCGCCCGGAGCCGTCGAAGCGCAACGTCTCGCTGCCGCTGACGAAGCTGCTGCTCGGCGCCACATCCACCACCTCCACCTTCGAGCTGCTGGGGAAATGATACTCCACCACCTCCCCGTCCCAGCTGAAGACGCTTCCCATAGCCGGTTCGGTGTCGAAGCGGACCACCGAGCCCCGCCGAATCGGCTTCGGCGTCAGCACCTTCGCGCGCGTGACGCGCTCGTCCCAATCGGGGCGCCGCTCCATATCGTGGCAGAAGCGAAAGACCGTCGTCGCCCCCGCCGCTACCTCAATCTGCTCCTCGATGCGTGGCATTCAGTCACGTCCTTGATTGTAACCGTTCACCCCCTTAAGCCTCCTCCTCCGCCGGCTGCCAGCGCAGGATCAAGTCGCGCGCGGCCTTCACCTCGTCCAGCCGGCGCATCGGCGCCTTGATCGGTGCCTCGTGCAGCATCTCCGGATCCTCGCGAGCCTCCGCCACGATGGCCAGCATCGCCTCCGCGAAGGCATCCAGCGTGTCCTTGCTCTCGGTCTCCGTCGGTTCAATCATCAGCGCCTCCTCCACGATCAACGGGAAGTAGACCGTGGGGGGATGGAAGCCGTGATCCATCAGCCGCTTCGCCACGTCCATCGTGTGCACGCCCTCGTCCTGCACGTCCTTCGGGGGCCCGGCCAGGACGAACTCGTGCATGCAGATGCGCTCGTAGGGCAGCGGATACGTCTCCTTGAGCCGGTCCTTCAGGTAGTTGGCGTTGAGCACCGCGTGTTCGCTCACCCGCCGCAGACCCTTGGGGCCCAGCATACGGATGTAGGTGTAGGCCTTGACCATCACGCCGAAGTGCCCGTAGAATGCCTTCACCCGGCCGATCGTCTTCTCCGGCGTCGAAAGCGTGAAGAACGGCAGGTTCTCTTCGGACCGCTCGGAGTCGATGGTGACCACCGGCCCCGGCAGGAAGTCGACCAGCTCCGGCACCACGCCGACGGGCCCGGATCCGGGTCCGCCGCCGCCGTGCGGGGTGCTGAAGGTCTTATGCAGGTTGTAATGGAGCACGTCGAAGCCTAGATCGCCGGGGCGCGCGATCCCCAGCAGGGCGTTCATGTTGGCGCCGTCGCCGTACATCAGGCCGCCGTGGTCGTGGA
>CAZEQC010000109.1:0-11906 GCA_964514285.1 uncultured Anaerolineales bacterium
AGAGCAGGGGACTCATAAGCCCTTGGCCGCGTGTTCAAATCACGCCGTCGCCACTTCTTCTTCTCTATTGCCTCGTGTCCATCGCGATACCCCGACGGGCGTAACTGGGCTCAGTTCGCTGTGCCACACCACTGACTTCTTGCAGATGCTTGAGGAGATCAAACCCAGCTGATGAACGAGTGGGATGCCGAGACGGCTGAGTGGTACGCAGCGAACTACGGTGAGTACGCCACGAACCGGCTCGCCGTGGAGGCCCTGGAATTCGAGCCCGACTCTCTGGTCGTCGACGTTGGCTGCGGCACCGGTTCGGCCTTGCGGCACGCTGCATCCACAATCACCGAAGGCAGCCTTATCGGCGTCGATCCAGTCCCGCGAATGATCGAGCTCGCCCGGGAGCGGACCGCTGGCCATCCAGCCGCGCCGTGGATCGAGTTCCGGGTAGGTCCTGCCGAGGACTTACCTGTGGATGATGCTGCGGCGGACGTCGTGCTGGCCTTCGACTCCTTCGACCACTGGCAGGACAAGGCCCGCGGCTTGAGTGAGATCCGTCGCATTCTACGCCCCGTAGGGAGGTTCGTTGTCGTAAAGGACGCAGGCGTACCGGGCGAACGGGAGGCACGTCGAGCTTTTGTGGATGCGTTGGCTGGAGCCGGGTTTGTCGTCTCCCGGGAGGAGCAGATTGAGGGGGACGACGTCCGCTTCACCTTGTGGATATGCGAGGCGGTTGCCTTCACCTCCGTCGACGGTGGAGATTCTGCCATAACCCTAGACAAAACCGCGGACTCCTGAATGATCACAGCTTTCCCTCCCTAGTGCCGTTTCACACGTCTAGCCTGGGCTTTTCAGTTGCTCTGAGCCCCGTCTCGGGGCGACTTACGCGTGTTATCGAGCCTTATCCTGGGCCAGACCGCCCTCGAGACGAGGGCTGGGAGCAGGGAAAAGCCGAGGTCTGTTCTGTGAAGGAGCACTAGCCATCGTTGCCACGGCCGATAGCTCGTTATCCTTGAACACCGCGTAGAAGTCCCCAGCTGAGGCAGACAGAGCCTCAGCCGTCGTCTGAACGCTCTCGTGCCCCATCGGATCCGACAGCGCGGCGCTATGCCGATGGCAGATCCCCGCGTTCATCACATACTGAATCGCGAACGCGTGCCGAAACGCGTGGGCCGGTGCGAAGACCGAGGCACCGCCCCTCAGCGGCCCCATCTTCCTTCAGCCGCCCCATCAGCTGATGGACGTCGGTGACCACCGGCCTGGTGTGAGGGGAGGACCAAGTTGCCCACGTTGACACGCTGCACGAACACGTTATAATCTTATTAGGGTGAATACCTAGGGGACTCATGAGCCCGTGGCCGCGTATCCGGACCAGTCCGTTGCCACTCTTTCGTTCCTCAATGGGCTTTCTGGGACAGCGGTGTTCTTCCGAGACGCTGCAGTGGTCCTAAGAGCCTGCACTGCACCCCCCAGTCTCCTGACAGCTGCGCCCAAGTGGCTGACCATTGAACACGCCTCGCAACCGAGCAGCCACGACCCGATAGGTTGGTCGATCCAATTTGAGATGGCAGTATAGAGGCCAGCAGGAGGACGACATTTGGTTCATCAAAAGAGACAGCCTTCGTGATTTCCAGGAGTGTTTGTGGTTCGTTCCGCATGGGAATGACGGAAGGTCAAGTTGCGTGCGCTAGAAGCCCCGCCCTCATGGTGGGGCTTTTCTGTCTGTGGAGCTGATGCTCCAAACTGGCTTGTGCTTGCAGAACTGAATCCGGAATGAAAGAGGTAAGGATGTCGATAGAGGTAGGCGCGGCGATTTTTCATCGGACACGTGGCGTGGGGCGGGTGGCCACCATTGAAACCCGGAAGTGGCAAGGGGAGAACGCTCGCTACCTGGTCGTGGAGATGATGGCGAACGGGGACACCTTACGCATTCCCGAGGCCTCCCCGTACGTCAGGCGGGTGTTATCCGACACCGGAATCATCTTCAGAACGCTCCATCTCGAGGCTCAGGGTCTGCCCAAGAACTACCGATCCAGGCAGGCGGAGGTCCGCGACGCTCTGAAGAGCGGTGAACCAGAGAGGATCGCCGCCGCCGCTCGGGACATCAGGTCCTATGCAGAGAGTGAGCAGGGAAGCTGGACGAGGGGCGGAAGGCGCCTCTACGAGCGAGCACTGGACATGCTCGCTGCGGAGGTTGCCGTCTCGCAGGATTGTGATATGAGCAGCGCCAGGGCTCAGGTGACGGATGCTATGGAGACGGAGGTGTACTGAGGCTTCAGGCGGCTCTTGCCGAGTGGCAGGCGGCACGTCTGCCGCGAGCGTTGGCATCGGGGACTGCTGACTTGCCACAACCTTTGTCTTGACGCTCTCCTACCCCATCAGGTCCAACAGGGCGGCGAGACATCCTGGGCAGAGCTCCGCTGCGGTAGCCCGCCGGCCTCACAAGCTTCTTGCGCAGCCACCTATGCCTCTTCACCGCCCTTCCTGAACACGTAGATCGCCCACCCCAACGTCTCCCGGCCCCATCGCAGATAGACCCCTTTGTCGTGGCGCACCCGCTCCAACACGTCGTCCACGTCGGGATCGTCCGGATGCTCGCTCGCCCACGTCTCGGCGCCGTACCACTGCAGTCCTTCGTAGCGGTCCCAATCGTCGTAGTTGCTCACCAACGTGTAGACCAGCTCCAGCCCCAGGGCCTGCCCGGTCCTCACGTTCTCGTGATGCGTCCCGTACGCGCTGCGCTCCTGACCGAGCGTCTCCAGGTAGGCTGCCGGCGGTTCCTGTCGCCAATACGGCTCTCCGACCACCACCCAGCTTTCTGGGGCCGCCATCTCGTTCAGGGCCTCCAGCGTCCCTCGATGACCCTCGTAGATCCAGCTCGCTCCGATACAGGCCACCAGGCTGAAGCGCTCCCCTGCCTCGGGCTCATAGTCCGCCCCGTCCATCTCCAGGAACTGCAGCGGAGCCTCCGGAGCCCGTTCCCGATGCTTCTCCCTGGCATCGGCCACGCAGTACGGCGAGAGGTCCACGCCCACCCCGCCAACGCCGTACCGTTCCGCCAGGCGGACGATGAACTCCCCCTTGCCGGTGGCGATCTCCAGCACGCGGTCCCCCGGGTCCAATCGCAGGAGGGCGATCAGCTCCTCGAACTTCTCGACGCTCATGGGATTGCAGAACACGTGCTCCCGGTGCGTGATATCAAAAAACTTCCATAGATCCATCGTCAACCTCCTCTTCGAGCGGCGACACGGTTAGCCATCGATTCGGGCGACACGGTGAGGGCCCACGCGATCGTCGCCACGGCGAACGGGCCCGGGTCATCACGGCTTGCCCAAGGCGATGGGCATCCGCGCTGGGTCTGACCTCGGCTGCGGCGCCAGGGCCCTGGCTTCTTCTCTTGGGCCGCCTCGGAGTATACACGATTTGTCGGGTAGGACAAGCATTCGTCGGCCACTCTGCGCCGCGACGCAGGGCTTGCTCCCTTTCTGGACTGCTATGCTGTGAGGCGGACTCGCTTAGCCGAGATCGGCCAGCGCGGCTGCTGCCAGCACCGCGCCGAAGCTCGGCCGCGGGCAGGCGCCGGTATGGGCTGTAGGTAGGCCTTGTGCCAGATCGCCGATCGATGCTACAATAGGGCCTCAGGACAACCCAGGGACCCTTCGCGGGGCCGCGCGATAGATTACCGAAGGGAGGCCAGACGATGGACCGGTACCGCGTCAGACCGGGCAGTCAGATCGACCTGAGCGTGTGGGACCCCGACGACACCGACGCCTTCGACGGGGACAAGGACGAGGCAAAGGATGTGCTGAAGGAGCTCAACGAGCAGCTGGAGGACTTGCAGGAGCTCCTCTGGGCGGAGCACAGACAGCGCCTGCTGATCGTCCTCCAGGCTATGGACGCCGGGGGCAAGGACGGCACCATCCGCCACGTCTTCGAGGGCGTCAACCCGCAAGGCGTGCGCGTGGCCAACTTCAAGGTGCCCACGCGGAAGGAGCTGGCCCACGACTACCTGTGGCGAATCCACCGGCAGGTGCCGGGCGACGGCGAGATCGTCATCTTCAACCGCAGCCACTACGAGGACGTGTTGGTGGTCCGGGTAGACGAGCTGGTGCCACCGGAGGTATGGGGACGGCGCTACCGCCACATCAACGATTTCGAGCGCATGCTGGCTGACGAGGGCACCACGATCCTCAAGTTCTACCTGCACATCGACCTGGATGAGCAGAAGGAGCGCTTCCAAGACCGCCTGGACGAGAAGCCGTGGAAGTTCAGCTTCGGCGACCTGGAGAAGCGGAAGCAGTGGCCAGCGTACACAGCGGCCTACGAGGACGTGCTGAGCGAGACGAGCACCCAATGGGCCCCGTGGTACATCGTCCCCGCCAACCGGAAGTGGTACCGCAACCTGGTGGTGGGCACCATCGTAGTAGAGACGCTGGAGGGACTCAATATGCGCCATCCCGAGCCGGAGGACGACCTGGACGACGTCGTGATCGTGTGAGCGTCGCCCGGCCGTCCCGCGAGGCGTAGGGAAGGCTATCATGGTTGGTGATGCGAGGTGTCCCATGCCACCCACGCCGTATCCCGAGCTCAATCAGGTCCTGGATCAGTTCGTAGCCCAGCTAAGCACGATCTTGATCGAGGACCTGGTCGGCGTCTACCTGCAGGGCTCCTTCGCCTTGGGAGACTTCGATCGGCACAGCGACGTGGACTTTGTCGTCGTTGTTGAGGACCATCTCTCCTCCCGTCAGGTCGACGCCCTCCAGGCGATGCACGACCAGGTCTACGATCTCGAGTCCGAGTGGTCCGTCCACCTGGAGGGCTCCTATGTCCCGCGGGAGGTCCTGCGGGACCCCGCGCGAGCGGGCGAGGATCTCTGGTATCTGGACCACGGCGCCCGCACCCTGGTCAGGTCCGATCACTGCAACAAGCTCCACGTCCGCTGGATCGTCCGCCACGAGGGCGTCGTGCTGGCAGGACCTCCGCCGAGCACTCTGATCGATCCCATCCCCGAGGAGGCGCTGCGGGAGGAGACCTTCCAGACGATCATGGACTGGGGGCGGGCGATTCTCGACGATCCGGCGCTCTGGAGGAATCGCTTCTATCAGGGCTTCATCGTCTTGAACTACTGTCGTCTGCTCCACGATCTCCACCGGGGGCATCCGGGCTCCAAGCGCCAGGGGGCCGCATGGGCCAAGGCCGCGCTCGACCCCGCCTGGGGGGACCTGATCGACGGGGCCTGGGATACGCGACCCGACCCGGCCTGGCAAGTGCGGCAGCCCCCCGACGCCGACGACTTTGAGAGGACCCTGCGGTTCGTCGAGGACGTGATGCGGGAGAGCGCAGCGTACGTCTCGGGACGCGAAGGAGCCGTTAGCCTTCTTGCGTCGTCAGAGACGACCTCTTGACATACTACCCGCCTTGGGGAATCATGATGCCCCGTAGATCCAAGGCGCCTACCAGGGGATCGGCGTGAGCGCGGCGGCGTCCCCGTTCCTGGCCTGGATCTGGTGGTCCATTGCGAGCGACATTGGGTCTGTTGGGTCTACTGATTCTGGTTGCATCGACGTACCGCAAGGTGGTTGCGATTTGAGACAGAGTAGGCTGAGATGATACTGCAAACCGATCGTCTGATTCTGCGTGATCTGGTGGAAGATGACTGGATCGCGATGTACGCCTATTTGAACGATCCGCGTTTTCTGGCCTGCCCTCAGGCGTCCCCTATGCCAGAGCTGTCGGTCCACTCGTTCATCTGGCAGTGGATCCCGATGAAGGATGGACCGCGCGGTTGCTTCCTCCTGGGGATCGTGCTGGCCGACAAGGGGTTGCTGGTGGGAGTCTGTGGGATCACCCGGGCCGGCCGGGACAGGGGGAAGACGGTGGGTTGGGTCGGCTACGAGATCGCCCCGTGGCACTGGGGCAAGGGCTTTGCCACGGAGGCTGCCCGCGCGGTGATCGATTTCGGTTTCGAAGAGCTGGGCCTGGACCGGATCAGCGGGGATACGCTGGCGATCAACAAGGCCTCGGTGCGGGTGATGCGGAAGCTGGGGATGTGGCGCGACACCCGGCGGAACACGGGGCGATGGGCGGTCTACTCCATCCGCAGAGACGAGTGGTTTGACCGCGCGTAGGTGCGCGTTTGTTGTTGGACGTGGTCGGTGGCGATGTGCCAGCTGGGCCCAAAGCGTGGTTCGAGGCCCGCGTCGTCGTCCTCCACGTCTCTCTCCGCCGCTGCAGTCTCTTGCGCCACGAGCGGATCAGTTCTTCATCCTGTGTCGGTCACGTCGAACGCGCCGGCCTCTTCTCGCTTCGCATCACCCCAGCCGGCCCGCTCTCCCGCGTGCCCAACGCTGTGATAAGCAGGCCGGCGAGCATCATGCCCGCCATAGTGATGAACATACCGTCGTACCCGCCGACGGCCGGCGAGGAGACGACGCCGGCGATGACAGGGCCGATCAGGCCGCCCAGGCCCTGGGAGACCTTGACCAGGCCCATCAGCTCCCCCTCCTGCTCCCGGGGGGCGACGTCGCCGATGAAGGTCGTCGCGCCGGTGATGAAGGCGGCGAACCCCACGCCGAGGACGACGAAAGCCCCGATGAGGAGCCAGAAGGCGTCAGAGAGGAGCATCATCAGCGGCGTCGCGATGGAGAGAGCGTAGCCAACGAGCAGGATCCGCTTGCGGCCGAACCGATCGGCGGCCGGCGCCCAGATCGGCATGGAGACGACCTGCAGGGCCGGGTTGATGGCCGAGAGGCTTCCCGAGACGAAGGGCGTGATGCTCCGCTTCTCCTGGAGGAAGACCATCAGCAGGCCGTAGACCCCAACGATGCCCGCCTTCCGCAGGACGATGCCCAGATAGAGGTTGATCAGTCCGTGGGCCGACATGCCCTCGTCGCTCCTGACGACGTCGAAGGAGGGCAGCGCCTTCTTCAGCAGGGTGCCCCAGCTGACCTCACGGGTCCCGGCGGCCCTCCCCTCAGCAGCTACGAAGGCAGCCCCCAGGGCCCCCAGGGAGGAGACGGCGGTGATCACCATGAAGCCGTAGCGGAAAGCCAGCACGGTGCTCAGGAGGCCCCCCAGGACGGAGCCCGACAGGAGACCCACGGCCTGGGCGATGGTGAAGACGCCCATCCGCCGGCCGCGGCTGGCGGCACCCCCTTCGGCGGAGAGGAGGGCCATGGCCGCCGGCGGCACCCCGGCGCCCAGGGCCTCGACCAGAAAGCGGCCCACCAGAACGACGGGCACCGACCGGCTCACGACCAGCACCAGGGTCAGGGCGGTGCTGCCGGCTGCCGCCAGGAGGATGACGTCCTTTCGCCTCAGCAGGACGTCGGACAACGTGCCCCAGAGGCGGCTGAAGAGCATGATGGCGGCCCAGGCCAGCGTGGTGCTCATCCCGACCCAGAAGCGCGCGGCGCCCAGCTCTCGCAGGTAGAGCTGGGTCGTGATGCCCAGCGCCGAAAAGGACGCGGTCCTGGCCACCACCGACACGATTAACGGCAGTTTCGCTCGGAAGCGTTTCATTGTCATCATTTCCGGATTATACCACGTCCGGCGAACGGCACAGTTCGGGCTCGGTTTGGGTTCACGTTGGATCAGGTTAGAGCTTGGTTGGGCGCGCGCCAGCTGGCTTGACACCCAGGCGCCGGTGGCTATACTTGCCTTAAGATGGTCGTCGGATGATGCCCAAGGAGGCAAAGATGACTAAGTTGCGACGCACGCTCCTTCCCTCTCTAGCCGGCCTGGGCCTGGCGCTGGGCCTGCTGCTTCTCGTCTCGAGTGGCCTGTCCCGGACCACAGTGGCCGGCCCCTCGGCTCGCCCGCTGCGCACCGACACCCTTTACCATCCCCGGTTCTTCAAGGGCCACCAGGGTCGGGAGGCCACGCTTCACCTGCGAAATGTGGGTAGCTTGGCGGCGAACGTCACGCTGACGTTCCGCCCGGTCTCCCCGTCGGGGCCCACGCAGGCCGCCTACCGCAGCGTCCCTGCCCGGGGCACCCTCAAGCTCGACGCCGACGACGTGCCCCAGCTGCCCGACCACACCGCCTACAGCCTCATCGTCGAGGCCAACCAGCCGGTAGAGAGCGTCGTCGAGGTCTATCGGTCTCCGGACCAGGGCGACCGGCTGGCCGCCTACCGTGGGCTCACCGGTGATCAGATCTCGACGGTGCGGATCTTCGGCCCCTTCCACAAGGCTTACCCACACGACGTCGACACCATCCTCCAGTCGACGCTGGCGATGTGGAACCCGGGGGGGGATACCGCGACGGTGGAGGCGACCTTCCTCAACCCCGATGGGACGGTGGCGGTCAACTCGACGCGCGTCGTGGATCCCAACGACCAGGTCGACTGGGTCTCGAGCGCCATAGGGGGGCTGCCCAACGGCTTCCGGGGCTGGGTCCGCGTCCAGGCGGACCGGCCGGTGACCGGGTTGTTGATCGAGACCAGCCAGCCCGAGGGCCAGGTGTTTGAGCTCCTCGGGCCGCTGGAGCTGTCCAGCAGCGGGGGCTACACGGTCACCCTCCCACGCGCTATGAAGGGCGTGGATGAGGGGGGCGGGCCGCGATCGACGCGCCTCTTCGTGGGCAACACCGGCCCTAAGGAGGCCACCGCGGAGCTTCACTGCCTCCGGGAGGATGGGACGCTGCTCCATACCTGGGTCTTCACGCTGCCCGCCTCCGGGGCCGCGGCCTTCGACCTGGGCCAGGAGGCCTCAATCCCTGACGGCAGCATCTGTGCGGCCTTCCTTCTGGCCGATCAGCCGTTGGTGATGGGCGAGGGCACCGACTTCGACGCTCTATCGTCCCACAGCGCCGCGGCCTACGGCACCGGCGCCGGCACCATGGTGATCCTGCCGCGCCTGGTGCGCAGGCCAGGCGCGCACAGCGCTTTCAGCATAGTGAACCCCGACGGCGCCTCTGACGCCACGGTCTCCATCGACGTTAACGATCTGGAGGGGCACCTGGTGCTGACGCAGGCGCTGACACTCGGGTCCCGGCTGTCCCATCGCTACGATCTACGGGACCTATCCGGCCTGGGTGATGCCTTCGAGGGCAGCGCGACGCTGGCCGCCGATCGGCCGGTGATAGCCTGGGTGGACCGCTACGATCGCCGGACGTGCTGGGCCCGGGTCGCCGGCGGCGGCATCGACTACGCCACGGTCCAGGAGGCGGTCGACGCCGCCACACCGGGGGATACCGTCAAGGTGGCGGGCACCTGCTCGGGCGTGGAGGCGCGGGGCGGCGCCTTCCAGACCGTCTACCTGGATAAGGCCATCACCCTGCGCGGCGGGTATACGAACACGAACTGGACCACGGCCGACCCGCTGGCCCACCCCACCACGCTGGACGCCCAAGGGGAGGGGCGAGTGATCCACATCTCCGGCCCCTGCGATCCGACGGTGGAGGGGTTCAACATCACCGGGGGCGACGCGGCAGGGTTGGGCGGCACACCCGGCGGCGGCGACGCGGGTGGGGGCCTCTTGGTCAGCGCTGCCGATGCCGTGATCAAGAACAACCGGGTCTTCGGCAACGCAGCGGGGGAAGGCGGCGGCGTCTACCTGCGGAGCAGTGACGGCACGCTGCGGGGCAACGTCGTCTCCACCAACACCCACGGCGGCGTCGCTCTCTTCAGCGGGGACGCTCTGCTCCACGCCAACACGGTCCGGGGCAACGTCGGCGTTGGGGTCTTCCTCAGCGTTAGTGAGGCGACCGTCGACGGCAACCTCATCACCTCCAACGCCGGCCGGGGACTGAGCCTGTTTGGGAGCGAGGCCACTGTCAGCGGCAACACCGTCGTTCACAATGCCGATCGGGGCCTTGATCTGACCGGGAGCGACGCCGCGCTGAGGGGCAACGTCATCTCGTCCAACGCCAACGGCGGGTTGAGCTTCTATCGCAGCGACGCTGTCCTGATCAACAACATCGTGGGGGGCAATCAGTTGGATACCGCGCGCGGCGCGCTCGAGATCGTCGCCTCCTCGCCCCGGCTGGTGCACAACACCATCGCTCACAACACCGGCGGCGACGGCGTCGGCGTCTACGTGGGAGACTTCGCGGGCAGCTATGCCACGGCTAGGCTGACCAACACCATACTGGTCAGCCACACCGTGGGCATCAGCGTCCCCACGGGAAACGCGGCCGCGCTGGACGCCACGCTGTGGCACGGCAACGGCATAGATTGGGGCGGCGGTGGAACCATCAACACTGTGAGGGACCGCGGCGGCTGGCCCGCGTTTGTCGATCCCGTCGGCGGGAACTTCCACATCGGCCTCGGCAGCGCTGCCATCAACGAGGGGGTTGCGGCCGGGGTGATGACGGACGTGGATGGCCAACAGCGGCCGGAGGGCGGCGGCTACGACATTGGCGCCGACGAGTACGTCAGTGTGCATAGCTACCTGCCCCTGGTGCTCCGTCAATAGGCTTTGGGGTTTCGTGGTGCGTGAGGGCCGTTTCATGCGTCTGGCCTGAGCCTGGCGGCTGAGGGGTGCTGCCGTGCTCTCTTCTCTTGGGGATGAACGCTGCCGATGACTGGTGCTACGAGCAAGGAAGAAACCAACGTCTGTCAAGTGAAGGAGCGCGACGGTCCTCAATGACGTCGTCTCCGTGGGGGCTCGGCCCGGTGCCACGGGCCGCGTCTAAAGGAGGTGAGCGCGTGGACGACAAGCTCGACACCCGACGCATCCTCATCTACCTGGCCTTTGCCTTCGGCATCGCCTGGGCCACCTCGTTGGTCATTTTTCTGACCGGGGGCTTGCGGGACAGCCCTGTGCTGATCCCGGCGGTGAATCTCAGCCTGGCCTTCGTCCTGCTGGCCGGGCCGGTGATGTGGGCCCCAGCCTTGGCCCATCTCTTCACCCGCCTGGTGACCAGGGAGGGCTGGCAGGGCGTCAGCCTCCGCCCACGGCTGCGGGGGGCATGGCCCTATTGGTTGGCCGCCTGGCTGCTCCCGGCCCTGCTCACGGTCGTCGGCCTGCTGATCTACTTCCCTCTCTTCCCCCGCCACTACGACGCCGACCTGACCACCCTGCGCGAGATGCTGGAGGCCACGCCGGTCGATCCGGAATCCATCAATATCTGGGTCCTTGTCGCCGTGCAGCTCCTCCAGGCCCTGCTAGTGGCCCCCCTGATCAACGGCGTGGCCACCTTCGGCGAGGAGTTCGGCTGGCGCGGCTACATCCAGCCGAAGCTCATGGCCTTGGGCCCCCGCCGGGCCATGTTCCTCATGGGCCTCATCTGGGGCGTCTGGCACTGGCCCGTGATCCTTATGGGCCACAACTACGGCCTCGACTACCCCGGCGCCCCCTTCCTCGGCCCGCTGGCCATGGTCTGGTTCACCCTGACCGTGGGCACCCTGCTGGGGTGGCTGACGTATCGGGCGGGGAGCGTCTGGCCGGCCGTCATCGGCCACGCCGTGCTCAACGGGACGGCCAACCTGGGCGTCATCTTCGTGCAGGGCGAGCCCAACCCGCTCCTCGGCCCGCTGCCCATCGGCCTCGTCGGTGGGCTCGGCTTCGCCGTCGTGGCCCTGGTGTTGCTCCTGATGCCCGGCCTGTGGCGGAGCGACGCCAGCGCCTGACGAGGACAGAGGGTTTCGAGAGTGTACGGCAAGACGAGGAAGCTATCATGACCGAGAGCGAGAAGCGGCCCATCGACGTTGACGCCATCCTGAGCGAGCTCACGCTGGAGGAGAAGGTCGCCCTCTGTTCCGGGCGGGACTTCTGGCATCTGGAGAGCGTGCCGCGCCCGGGGCTGCCCTCCGTGATGGTCACCGATGGACCGCACGGCCTGCGCAAGCAGAGGGGCACGTATGACGGCTTCACGCCGAGCGGCAACGTGCCGGCCACCTGTTTTCCCACCGCGGTGACGCTGGCCAGCACCTGGAACCGCGATCTGGTGCGCGAGGTGGGCGCCGCCAT